>PCCT01000084.1 GCA_002731985.1 Nitrospinota bacterium | reverse complement strand
CGGGGTCAAGGTGTGGGATGGGGCGGTAGGCGTGGAGGCGTTTGATGTGGAGTCGGAGGGCTACGCCCTCCCTACGCCCCAGCATTGACTTACTCTACGACATTGAGCAAATAATCAACCCGTCCAGACTAACGAATGCACTGGACCAGTTTGGGTAACTCGATCACATTCATAGCAATTATTCACCAAAATTGGACGTACCTTACTTTCAAAAAACTCATAGTGCAGAGAATCGGTATAAACAAAATTCACACAAACAAGACAGCAGGTAGCAAGTATTTCAGGTAATAATTTCAATGCACATAAAAGTGATGCAATGCGCCTTACATAGACAAGCACCAAAAAGTTTCAAGATATAGATTTGTTGGAGCAGTTTGGTGACTCGATTGCCCTCATTGGGCTCAATGACACATAGAGTCAAATGAAATTGCACAAAATGAAGTTGGGTAAAAGGGACAAAGGCCAATGCAGTGCCTTCGGTTCGCCTATTCCCTCTCTTCTGTTCTGCATTGACTTACTCTATCGCATTGAGCGAATAATTACTCCGTCTCATACTAACGGAAGCTTTCGCCTAATTAGGATAACTCGACTAGTTTGCTTTCCTTAAGGTCAGTTTGAATCGATATTCAGGCGGAGAAATTTCACTATCCAAAAAAGAATTCGAATAGTAACAAGTGAACCAAGGAACAACGAATGTTAAATCCTCATGCTTTGGTGCTGGGGCTTGTGAGGGTATCGGTAAAGGACTTGACCGGTTTTTGGTGACGACAATGGAATTGCCATGGTCGAAGGCCAAAACCCGTATCGGTGCGGATCCGACACATGTTTTGATGGTTGAAAATATGCAGTTGGAGACTTTGGATCGTCAGAATCGGGCTGCTCCGGAAGTCGACACAGTGTTGGCGATCGGAGGCGGCCAAGCGGTTGATCTCGGGAAATATATAGCTTGGAAAAGGAATCTTAGACTAGTGACAGTGCCGACAGTCCTGAGCGTAGATGCCTTTGTTACTCCAGCTGCTGGGATTCGCCTAGGATATCGGGTGGAATATGTGGGCCAAACAAGTCCCGATCCTTTGGTGATTGACTATGATCTGCTGCGCACAGCACCACCGGAGATGAATATCGCTGGGGTGGGTGACTTGCTTTCCATACACACGGCTTGCTTTGATTGGGAATTGGCCCAACGGGCTGGAAAAAGTGAATATCCTTTTCAATCTGATGACGTGAAAGCTGCCAGAGAGTTGCTTTCACAAGTCATGGATCAAGCGTCGTCGATACGTGCGTGCCGTGACGAGGGATTGCGCACCATCGTTGAGGGTTATATGCAAGTCAACACGCTTTGCCTGCCAGCCGGGCATTACCGTATCGAGGAGGGGAGTGAACATTATTTGTTTTACGAATTGGAGGAGCGTCTCAAGCGTCCATTTATTCATGGTTGGATTGTTGGCCTCGGCGTGCACTTGCTCAGCCGGTTGCAGGAAAACCAGCATGAGCGTATTGTTGATTTCATGCAGACAGTTGGTTTGCCGTGTCACCCCTCGGTGCTGAATATACGTCGTGATGACCTACAAGCATCTCTGGCTCATTTGCGTTCTTACGTGTTACAGCGAAAGGACCTTTGGCACACAATCATCAATGAGCGTGAAATAACGCTAGAGTGGATAGAGGACGCCTTGAGGGTCTTGACGTTTTAGATCGTTTTATTAGTTAATATATTGAATAGACCAATGAGATCTTGTTAAGATTTTCGCCCATTATTCAATACAATGACTGTTAGTATTCCATGAAATATCTCCCAATTACTATAATCGCACTATTTCTTTTGGTTGGGTGTGGGTCATCAATCCCGCGCATCTATAGCAACAAGGCTTCCAAAACGGGGAACACCCAAACTGAAAAACAAAATTTAAAGCCTCTCTCAGATATTAGTCTAAAGGATAGAGAAAAAGTAACAGTTAATAGTTCTATTCGTGTCGATTATTTACACTATCGCCCAGCAACCTACGAAACAGAAAAGGTTCAAGAAGTGGAGAACGTACATCCAAATCAGGGAGGTTTGATATATTTCTACTATACAAATATTTCTAAGAACCCCATTAGGTTGGCCAATTGGCGCTGGAATGATTTTGATGAGTCAGTTTGGCGTTTAGACAATCTAATCTCCTGGGATCGACACTATGGAAACCTAGTAAAACCAGGACAGACCTCGGTTCTTGAGATCAACGCAACAAGTGAAGACTTTAAGCAAGGAAAGCCTTACACTCTAGAATTAGTTAGCAGAGACACTTGGAAGCCGATAGTGCGGTATTCAGGTACGCTAAATAAAGATCATATATCAATTCCTCTGATTCACATTCGACCAGGACTAAAAAGCCTCGAAATTCATATTCGAAACAATAGTGACACCCCTGTAAACCTCGAAGAAATAGAACTCATTGGAAAGCAAATGATTGCAACTGAATGGGTTGGGAAATCTTTAAATTCAAGAGGACACGCCATTGCAAGAGTTGAGTTGGCTGAGCCTATTAAGAAGTCAGAGCTAATTATTGCTAAAATTAAGATTGCTGAAAGAGGAAGTAAACGTTCCGTGTTTGCTCACCGGCGTGCTTTTGAAGACTTCTTCCCAATTGGAACTTGGGGGGCACCAAGAGACCGCTATAAAGTCCAGAGGCAGCATCATATTGATACCTGTGTTCAAGGCAATGATCCAAGCTCTGCATTTTATACAAATGAAGCTGAGCTTTTTGGGTATCGAGCCATCACCACTTTCAGGTACCAATCTGCGCACAATATTAGAGCACTTGGCAATAACCCAGCTATTGCGTGCCTGCAACTGTCTGATGAACCAGACTGGGTGACGCACCCTCAACAAGTTTTGCTTGAGGATAGTATCGCTCGACATACCAATCCTTTCGCGCCGACCATGACTACATTATGTAGAAACGTGACGTTCTTTGAGTATGCGCCTATAGTTGATTTGCCTTGCATGGATCACTATTGCGTTACAGCTCCATCTTCAAGTAAGTGGCCAACCCCCTATGGAACTAGTTTAGAGGAAACAGGATATTATACGCGGGATCTTAAAATTGCTTCGGAGCCAAAACCTATCTGGGTCTGGTCGCAGGGCTTGTTCGACTGGGATGAACGACCAGAACACACCGTTCCTACGCCGGAAGAGTTGTCAGTGCAATTGCTACAAAATATTGGCCGAGGGGCAAAAGGGATCCTCTGGTTTACATTTCGTGAGGGGCCGGCTTTAAAGTATCCGAAAACGCGACAAGCAATCCAAGGATGGGGTCGAGTTTTAAGATTGGTTCGAGGAGATCTACTTGGATCAGAACCGATATTCGAGAGACATATCAATTCGCCATCCAAGGTGGATGCTTTTGCTCTTGTGAGTTGGGACAAGGTGATACTCTGCCTGACAAACATGGGCTACAAGATAGCCTCTTCAGGTTACCAATTTAATGATCAAAATAATTTTAACATCAGGATGACTTTGCCATCTTGGATTAACCCAAATGATGTTGTTGATGTTGCTCCATCAGGCGTGAACGAGGTGCCGTTTAGTGTTGTAGGTGGGCATCTTACGGTTACAATCGATAGGCTTCATGACAGCCGAATCATAGTCGCATCGAATGGAAATAACGCAGGATCTATATATAGAAATAGATATATATCCATAATTTCTGATGAACAACGTGATTTTTCAAAGGGCGCAATAGGGAAATAGCACCTACCGCTGCAAATAATAAATTGGCCCCAAAATCACTCTGTGAGATGACTGCCAGCAGGCCTGAACGACAACGAGTAGGAGAACACAAGCGCCACGCCGGCGCGACGAACGGTTACGGGCAGGCCGTCGGACATTAAGTCGGCACCATTGAACACCGGCTGCTTGAGGGGATCGTCCCAGTTGGTGAACGTGTAGTGCGCGGCTGGGTCTAGGCCGCGAAGCGTCAACAGCGCACTGTAGTCGTTTGAAGCTGTGCCTCTGAAAACCTGCACCAGGCCCTCGCCGCTTTGCGGTTCATTAAATTGGAACGCAAGCAGGTCCTCGGGATCGGAACTCCAAGGCGTGAGCGGGTAATAGTCCCTAGTGAATAGCGGGCGTACCTTCAGGTAGCGCTTCAGGTGCAGACGCAGTGCTTCCACGTGGGTGGGGTCGCGAAAGTTGATGGCAAAGCTTGCACAGGTGCCCATGCCGCTGCGCAATGCAATGTTATCCGTTCCAGTTGCACCCAATCCATGCAAGGGCAGCCAGAGCGAGAGGCCGTGTGTCATGGCCTGCACATTGCGAGGGAATGAATCGGTACCCCAGCAACTGTCGCTGCGCCATAAGGCTACACACCGACGCATCATCTCGAAGTCCAACCGACGTCCGCCGCTGGCGCAGTTGTCGATAATGAGGGCAGGATTACGCTGTGCCAACTCATCAATAAGTTTGTAGAGGCCAGTGATGTGACGGATTTCCCTTATCCCAACGCGGTCCGCCAGTTCGTTTGTCTTCCAGAAATCCGCGGGATAAAGGTTACAGTCCTGGCGATAAATGCCGATCCCCGCGGTGTGGATCTGTTTAGAGATTCGGTCTGTGGCCCATTGACGCGCTTCAGGGTTACCCAGATCGAGTAGGCGAAATCCGTCCTTCTCCTGATGTCGCCGTTGAGGAGGTGTGACGCTGGGCAATAATAACCAAGAGGCGTGTTCTTGATCCATCCAGGAGCTGCGCATGGCTCGTTCAGGTTCGAACCAGGCCAGGAAACGAAATCCTGCATTGCGTGCGGCAACACCCACCGGGGCAAGACCTCGGGGGAATCGGGTTCGATCAGGAGCGGGATTGCCTTGACCAAGCGGGAACCCGCCCGTGTTCCAGCCTGCATCGAGCCAAAAGGTGTCAATGGGTAGCTTTGTTCCGTGGAGATCCTTAACAAGAGCGGTCAGATTTGATTCAGTGGTATTGTTAAATCCAATCAGGCCATGGACGCTCGCGGCCACCGGCATCAGTTTCATTGGAGGGTGGTTTTTGGGAGTGAACTCCTCCAGCATCAACCGCCGAAATTGGTTCTGCCCCTCAAGCCAATCCCCGCGATAACTCATCACTAGCACGGAGGGCAGGCGAACTTCTTCACCGGAGTGCAATCTGAAATTTGCTCGCTTTAGCCCGGCCGTTAACCGCACCTTTCCAGCGCCGCGCGATTCGAATGAAGCCCGCCAATCACCTGTCCATCCCACGGCGAAGATCAGCCCACCTCCGGGCGCGGCCAAATTGAAGTAAGGCATAGCCCCATCAGAAGAACGGCCGCCAGAGGACTCCAGCGAGAACAGTTTTCCAAGCTCAAGCGGGGTTTGATGCGTTTGGTAATCCAGAGGTGAATTATCGCTGCCTTTGCTCCAATGGAGTACTATGGGGGAGTCTGAGGGGATTTTTAGGATGAAGTCCGCCGAGCGTACATTTTTCCAAAGTGGAGACTCCCCATCGGTCGGCCCTCGCAGGCGCATCTGCCATTCGACAGCGTTCGCTGCTGGATAATCCCGTTTTGCTATGTGCCAGAGATCGGAACTGGAGCGCGGCATCCGACTCAGTTTGGCAAGGGCAAATTGCTCGTTCAACTCTAACACCGATTCCACAGCCTCCTCCCGTGGCACTCTTTTTCGTATCCTTCGCGGCCCACGATCGAAGTGACGCAGTCCACGAGATCCTCCATTGCTGTAGACATCCAATCCCCAATCGAATCCGCGAAGGCGGCTCTTATCCACATCGGGGTTGGGCGTGAATAGACCGGTCGATTGATTGGACATTTCGCCAGCATCAACGAAACGCAGGCCGTCCGGGGACCATTTTATTTTTGGAGAGATCGCCCCGCAGAGGGCGGCCACACCATTTCGGTGCGGCCAAGCGGAGAAGGCGTGTCCGGCGAAGAGAGGATTGTCAGGATGTTTGTGGTAGGGTCCCGTGATTTCATCGGCTATAGCGACTCCGATACGGGTGTCTCTGCTCGTTTCATGGTCGCGCCTGCTCTTGAAGTAAAACCACCATTTGCCTTCGCGGAAGATTACATTTGAGTCGCCCAGCATTCCGGAATCCCAAGCTGAAAGATCCGGGTTCTGCCGCAGAACAGGATTCCCTTGATACCGTATCCATGGTCCGGTCGGGTGATTGGCAATCGCACAGCCCAGTTCGCGGGTGGCGAGATCGCCTCCGTGAAAACCGGTGTAGAACAAATAGAACTTCCCTTGGTCCCGAACGCAATAAGGGGCAATAGCACCACTTTCGTCCCAACTGCCTTGGGGCCCGTGTCCGATCGCTTCGCCCAGATCCTTCCAGCGGTATCCGTCGCTCGAGGAAGCAAAATTTACAGAAACTTCCTTATGATCAGCAACATTCCATGTGTAGAAAACCCAGTACCTATCATCGTAACGAATGATGTTGGAAGGATCGTGTCGATCGAATTTGGGCGTTGGACGGAAGGCGTCGATCACTGTCGTTGATTTAGTGATGCCAAAGAGTTCGGAAGGAACGGCCGGGATGGCGGCAGTCGATGCTGAGCAGTTAACAGAAGTCAACGTGGTAAGAAGGGAGATTGAAAGAGCAAACCGTCCCGTTAAAAACCGTGTAAGAGCCTCTAACTTAAGCTTACTTCCGAAGTTCAGTCTCGCCGGAGAGCGGCTGTGGATAGCCAGATGGTCAAGAATGGTCGATATTTTCATAACTTTTCACTCCAGATGACACGCACAACTGCCCCGGATTTCATTCTCTACGGTCTATACATCGGCGCCCACCTTCTACTCAAAAAAACTCGGCTGCGATTGTTGTGAGTAGGAGGTGTTTCATTTGGCTTCAGCTTTCAATTCTTCACCTATCTTGCGCCGTGTTTGCGGAGGAGGTCGGCGGTTTCGATTTCCTCGCTATGAATGGCCCAATCTAGCGGTGTAGTGTCACCAAAATCCTTCGCATTCAAATCCGCACCTTTGGCGATAAGTAGTTCGACGACTTCCTTGTGGCCTTTACGAGCCGCCTCATGCAAAGGAGTCCATCCATTATTATCCTTCGCATTCAAATCCGCACCTTTGGCGATAAGCAGTTCGGCGATTTCCTTGCCTGCTGAGCCACTGACCGTAACTGTGACAGTCCCAGCCGTATAATGCAAAGGAGTGATTCCACCCACACCCTTCGCATTCACATCCGCACCTTCGGCGATTAGCAGTTCGACAATTTCCTTGTGACCTTTACCAACCGCAAAATGCAAAGAAGTGTATCCACCAATATCCTTCGCATTCACATCCGCGCCAGCAGTCAAGTGCTGTTTCACTACTTCGATGTTTCCACCTTTAGCAGCATCGTGAATTGAGAAATCTGGTGCTTTGGCTGTCGGCGGTTCTGGTTGTGCGACTTTGACAACTGGTTCACCGCCTTTCAATTCTTTGGCCGTTTTGCCGCCGTGTTTGCTAATGAGGTCGGCGATTTGTTCATTCCTTTGACCATTTGCCCCACTTATTGCTG
>PCCT01000083.1 GCA_002731985.1 Nitrospinota bacterium | reverse complement strand
TCATTGTCTGTTCCGCTTAGGCTTCCCTGAGAATATCAAACGAACAGGAGCTCCGGCCAAGCCAAATGTCTTTCTGAGGCTATTGACCAAATACCGCTTATAAGAAAAATGAATTCCATCCGGATAATTCACAAAACACTTGAACGTGGGCGGTCGACTTTTAATTTGCGTTGTATAATGCATCTTCACAAACTTCCCACGGTAACTGGATATAGGGTTTCTCTCTATAGCCCGTTCAAAACAATCGTTAAGTCTTCCCGTAGATATGTTTTTTCTATACTCCTCGCAAACCGATTCCACCTGTGGAAGTATTTTATCCACGTCATATCCTGTCAACGCCGATATAACAAGGATTGGCGCGAAGTCCAGAAACTTACATTTATCTTTTATCTGCTCCTCAATTTCTTTAATGGTAATTCCGCGTGGTTTTACTAAATCCCATTTATTGACAGCAAGGATACACCCTCTTCCCCTTTCAAAAGCGTAGCCCGCTATCGTCGCATCCTGATCGGTGATCCCCTCCGAACCGTCGACAATAATAACCGCTATGTCACAACGATCGAGCGCCTTGAGCGCCATTATCACACTGAACTTATCCAGAACCTCGCGAGTCTTACCTTTTCTCCTGATTCCTGCGGTATCGACCAGCAAAAAGCTCTTTCCATCCACTTCCAGAGTAGTATCTACCGCATCTCTGGTCGTTCCCGGAATATTAGAAACAATACAACGCGAGGAATCCAACAATCTATTGACCAATGATGACTTTCCTACATTTGGACGCCCCACCACCGCAACGCGAACGGTATCATCCACAGGAGGTATGTCCTCCTCCTCAGGGAATACGGCTACCAACGCATCCAGCATGTCAGCCACGCCGTGCCCATGCTCAGCCGAAATCGGATAAACAGTATCCACCCCCACTCCAGCGAAATCGGAAAGCTCTAGCTCGTGCTTCGCATGGTCAACCTTATTGACAGCAAGAAAAAATGGTTTCCCCGATTTTCTGATCCGGTCAACCACTTCCCGATCCTGTGGTGTGAGCCCCATATTTTTATCAGCGACAAAAATAATAGCATCCGCTTCAGACTGTGCCAACAACGCCTGCTCAACGACCTGATCTTCGATTTCGTTTACTCCATCAACATCAACACCGCCGGTATCAACAACAGTAAAAAATCGTCCAAGCCAATCAGACTGTTCGTAGATACGGTCACGGGTCACCCCCGGAGTATCGTTGACAATCGATTTGCGCTTCAGGATGAGTCGGTTGAACAGTGTAGACTTTCCCACATTGGCTCGACCGATAATTGCCACGAGGGGCAGAACAGGCATTATTTTAGTCCCTCTATATCATCGGATCGCGTTCCTCAATGAACTCCGCGATCCCTTTAGCGATGGATAATGCAAGTCTATCCAGATATAAACTCTGCTTTAAACGCTTTTCTTCTTTTTTATTCGTTACAAACCCGACTTCAACGAGAACACTTGCCATATTGGTATCATGCAAAACGAAAAAAGGACCTTCCTTAACCCCGAGGTCCTTTATTCCTGAATATTTTTTTCTCATAGATTGATACAGCTTATCCTGAATACTGCTTGCCAACCTGGAAGAATCGTTCATCTTAGTGGTGCTAATCAGGCTTGCCAGAATCTCCTGAACCTGGCCATCCTTAACCGATTTAACAAGTTCGCCATTTTCACGAGCCGCAGTTTCTTTCGCCTCTTCAGTGTGACCCGTTCCCAGATAATAAGTTTCTATCCCATGTGCTCCATGCCTTTGAGCGGCATTAGCATGCACGGAAACGAAGACATCCGCATCATTATCATTAGCAATTTTGCCACGTCCCGGAAGTGGTATAAAAGTATCATCATCTCTGGTAAGAATGACCCGGTACTTATAACGCGATTTCAAAATATCTTTCAAGCGCAATGCGATGGCCAGATTCACACCCTTTTCCTTAAGCCCTCTGTTGCCTTGAGCCCCCAGGTCTTTCCCTCCGTGACCGGCATCAACCACAATCAGAGGAATTTTCTTATTCACTGCCTTAGCCATTCGCCTGGGCGTTTGCTTCTTGAAAACAGAAATACGTTTTTTTATTTTTTTAACGACCGGTTTTTTCTGTGACGCTTTAACTGCAACCTTTTGGTGGGTCTTAACAATTTTCTGTGTGACTGGGATCGCCTGTTTTGAAACCACTTTCGCAATCTCAGGTCTTTTATCGCTTAATTCAACAATCAGTTGAGAACCTTCCTGCCAAACCCCTACCTTAAGATTGCCCACCTTGTTCAAGTCAAATACCAAACGTGAATTATTCTCGTCGAACTGGCTTAAACGCAGGTTCTTTAGAAACCGGCTTCCTACCTTGATGTTTCGGTTCACATCATTTGCCAGTCGGGTATCGTTAAAATTAATGTACACCCGCCCCGGATTAAACAACCGTCCTTGAGAAAATACTACCGGACTATTTGTATGAGTTACAACCCGAACAGAATCTGATCCCACCGTGTAATCGATTTTTTGCAGAATCAATCCCTTGCCAGTGGAGACATAATTTTCTTTTGACCGGGTCGAAACTTTTCTAATTCTGGCAGGTGCCTTGCTTGATGGAGGCGCAACAGGTATCAATGACCTTATTTTAGCAATCCTGACCTTTGCTTTTGGAGCAACATCTCCATCAGGAAGTGCTTGTAGAATTTGCTTGAATGAATCCAGCGCGACGGCATACTTCCCGCGATTGAAATAAATTTCTCCCTGCCTGTAAAGAGCATCATCCGTCAACCGACCCGGCTTAAACCCAACCACCATTTTCCGGTAGTATTCTAAAGCCTTATCCAGATCCTTATCCCGGCGAGAGATAGAGTAAAGTTGCTCATACAAATCTCCGATAGTGAATGCCGCTTTATAGGCCTCGCCACTGGAAGAAAACTTACTGTAAACGGAGTCAAATTTTTTGATGACAGCAATCCACTGGTCTCGCCTTTGCATCCTTTTTTTGGATTGGAGCAAACTGTGATAAGACACCCTCGCCTTCTCATATCCTACCGAGGCCGGCGTAGAAGCACCCATTGCCGTTTTTCCTGAAAATAACGCAAAAAACAGGAAAAATACCAAAAGAATTTTTGCAGGGGAAAATTTCTGTGAAAAAAGTCGCATTTTAAATATCAGAAAATTAAAAAATAGCTCTGCTTATGTAAATCTAAAGCCAGCCGCCAAATTTCACTTAACTATCTAATTTCATTGTTGTTTTTCATGGTACCACTTTTGGAAAAAAGGGTCAACCATGATACCTAATTGATTTTATTAGAGTTATCGCCCATCACTCAGGCGATCAGCAAGATAGGAAGGGAGGCCACAAGCCCTTATTTTATCTTGAGTTGAGGGCAAATCGTAAGAAAAGCGATGAAATTCAACAATCTGGCTTGAGGAGTCGTAAGCAACAAAGGCTGGGTCCGAGTTCCCGTCCCTTGGCTGGCCCAGACTCCCCACATTGATGATGTAACGAGAATTTGGCTCAAGCTCCAACCTCGAAGCTTCATGTGAATAGATTTCACCACCTTCATCTTTTTCAAAAATACGGGGAAGGTGAGAATGCCCTAAAAAGCAAATAGCCTGCGAAAAATGGTTGAAATTCTCCTCAGCCTTTGATTCCACAGAAACATAATGCCATTTTGTAGGTTCAAAAGGGGATGAATGAACCCAACAAATATCACCTTCCACTTTCTCTACAGGTAAAGTATCTAAAAATTCCCTATTTAACTCCGAGAGCACACTCCGGGTCCAGACACAAGCCTGAATGGCGGCGGAATTAAAATAGCTGATATCCGTTTTCTTGAGAACAGCATAATCATGATTGCCTGCCAAAATGAGGTCAGCTTCCTTGCGTACCCAATCAACAGAAAAGTTGGGATCGGCGTTATATCCCACAATATCGCCAAGACACACCTTCTTGTCATGCTCAATCGATTCAACAACACGACAAAACGCTTCAATTGCCTCAAGATTACTATGGATATCAGAAAAAATAATGTATTTCATAATCCCCCTCATCTAACGGGGAAGCCAGAGCGTCAGCCTGTAAAAGGAAGAGGTCCCTTCTTTTGCCCAATTTCCTTATAAATCTTGTCCAGAATTCCGTTAATAAACTCTGGGGAATCTTCATTGCCATATTTTTTGGCGATATCCACCGCCTCATTAATTGCGACCTTGGGCGGGGTAGAAAAATTAAACAACAATTCGCACGTGCCAATTCTCAAAATATTACGATCGATCACGGTCATTCGGTCAAGCACCCAGTTGTCACTGAATTTCTGAACAATTTCGTCAATTTCTTTTTTATGTTTGATGACAGCTTCCACCAACTCCTTCATAAAGACATCAATTTCATCCTTGGATGAATTTCGTTCCATAAAAGATCCCATCTGCTCATCAACATTTCCTTCATTCAATTCAGATTGATAAAGAAATTTGAGCGCCAGTTCCCTCGAAGAACGTCTTTTTCCCATAATCCCGATGCCTAAAGTTTTTTATAAAGTGTTGCCATCTCGATAGCCGCAAGAGCCGACTCAGCACCTTTGTTTCCATACTTACCGCCCGCCCTGTCTGCGGCCTGCTCAACATCATCTGTCGTGAGCACCCCAAACATCACTGGGATATCCGCTTCTCTCGCCACCTCTGCCACTCCTCGCGCGGCCTCTCCGGCAACATAATCAAAATGAGAAGTCTCACCGCGAATCACCGCTCCCAGACAAATGACAGTATCGTTTCCCCTTAAGCAAAGCTTCTTTGCGGCCAGAGGAATCTCAAAAGCACCCGGAACACGAATGACCTCGATATCACTCTCACCAGCCCCGTGTTTAATCAGCTCATCGACGGCACCGCTCAACAAACGTTCCGTAATGAAATCGTTGAACCGACTAACCACGATTCCAACTTTTAAACCTGAAGCATCCAGGTCTCCTTCTATAAATTTGGCCATTTTCCAAAACCTATCAAGAGATATTCTTTAATCATCTGTCCCAGTTTTCCTGTTGGGTGCGAAAGTATTTAGTATCATCGTTTTCCGAAAAACCCATCAAGAAATATTTTTAATTATGTGCCCCAGTTTTTCCTGCTTAGTGCGAAGGTATTTAATATTATCTTTCTTAGGACTAACTTCAATCGGAACCCGCTCAACCATTTGCAGTCCATATCCCTCCAGCCCCACTATTTTCCGGGGGTTATTAGTCATCAGACGAATTTTTCCCAAACCAATATTTTTCAGAATCTGTGCGCCAATACCATATTCCCTAAGGTCAGGCTTGAATCCCAGCGATGCGTTGGCTTCAACTGTATCCATTCCTTCATCCTGCAAAGCGTAGGCTTTCAATTTATTGATGATGCCAATTCCTCTTCCCTCCTGATACAAATACAGCAAAACACCTGTTCCCTCCTGGCCGATCATTTCCATAGACTTGTTAAGCTGCTCGCCGCAATCACACCGGAACGAACCAAAGACATCTCCCGTCAGGCATTGAGAGTGAACCCGGGCCAATGTTGGTGTCTCCGGATTAATCTCGCCCTGGATCAAAGCAATGTGAGTTTGATCAAGAAGTACATTTCGAAAAGTTACCGCCTTGAAATCGCCAAATTCAGTGGGCAAAGTCGTCGTCACCACCTCTTCAACAAGTGTCTCCTTTTGTAAACGATATTCTGCAAGATCCTTAGTGGTGATCATCTTAAGACCGTGTAAACGCACGAACTCGGTAAGACTTGGTAAACGAGCCATCGTTCCATCGTCGTCCATGATCTCGCAAATAACGCCAGAAGGGTACAACCCCGCAAGACGTGCGATATCCACCGAGGCTTCAGTTTGTCCCATGCGGACAAGTACCCCGCCATCACGAGCCCGCAATGGAAAGATATGTCCCGGCTTAACCAGATCATGGGGTTTGGCAGAGGGGTCAATCGCAGTTAGAATCGTCCTCGCTCTATCAGCGGCAGAAATCCCAGTAGTAACTCCTTTGCTGGCATCTATAGAAATAGTAAAGGGAGTTTCAAAAAGAGACTGGTTATCCTCAACCATCATCGCCAACCCCAGTTCACGAGTTCGCTCCTCAGTCAACGCAAGACAGACTAAGCCACGACCATACTTTGCCATGAAGTTGATGGCCTCCGGAGTCACCTTGTCAGAAGCGATCATTAAATCGCCCTCGTTTTCCCGATCCTCATCGTCAACGATAACGATCATTTTTCCCTGACGAATTTCTTCCATCGCATCTTCAATGGAACTGAAAATATGTTTTGATTCTTCTCTTGATTCACTCATTTTGTATAATCCTGAAAATACTCCGACTAATTATTCTTTTTCATAAAGCATCAGCTACAAAGGAAAACCCCAGACATTTATTTCGCCAAACCCTGTCGGCGGAGCATCTCCAGCGAGACTCGTTTATCCGCGTCATCGGACAGCAAAATAGTCTCACAAGCTTTATAAATATATTTACCAATCATATCACATTCAATGTTTACGGCATCCCCCATTTTTCTGGCATTTAAATTCGTATGCGAAAATGAGAAAGGAATAATAGATACCGTGAATCCGTTATCAACACAGGAAAAAGCCGTCAGACTGATACCGTCTATCGCTACAGAGCCTTTTTCGATAACATAGGGAACATATTCAGAAGGATGTTCAAAGCGAAAAAGAATTTCCCCGCTCTTATGTTCAATAGAAATAATTTTACCAACACAGTCAATATGGCCACTGACGAAATGACCACTGATTTTGTCAGAAGGCGTAAGCGAACGCTCAAGGTTGACACTAGCCTGCTCTTCAATATCGTTAAAACTTGTCCGGCTAAGAGTTTCAGTACTCAAGTCCACTGTAAAAGTATCTTCCGTGCAATCTCGTACGGTAAGACAGACACCATTTACGGCAATACTTTCACCCGTTTCAAACCCCTTAAACCCATCTCCGCCATGAACCGTTAACTCGGCGCCCTCATTTTGCCGAACAATTCGGCTCACCGTTCCTACATCACTAATAATACCGCTGAACATAATGCAAAACTCCCTTGCTAAATATTTCCTTCGATCACCAGATCATCCCCCAGCCTGGCAACCGTCATACCCTTAATTTGCAATGCCTCTTTTAGCCGATCAATACCTTGTCCGCCCACGGCCCCAAGCGCGTCTTTACCACCGATAATTTTAGGCGCTACAAAATAAATTAATTTGTCGACCAGTTTTTCATCAAAAACATTGCCGCTGATTTCAGCCCCGCCTTCAATCATAACAGAAGTTATTTCCATCGCTCCGAGTTCATCCATCAATTGAGCAAGGTCTACCCGGCCCTTCTTACGCTTCACGACAAGAATTTCAACTCCCATCTTCTGCAGTTTATTTTTGCGGGCAACCGGCAAACCACCCAGAGTCGCGTAGACAACTCTTTCGCGCCTGGCATTACTAAAAACCCTGGCCGAAACAGGAACACGATATTTTCCATCCACGATAACACGAACCGGATTGCGCACCTCACCCTTTTTTAATCGCACTGTCAACCGAGGATCATCCGCACAAACTGTTCCCGCGCCAACCAGAATCGCGTCTACATTATTTCTTATCCTATGCGCGTACTCACGGGCTTTGGGTCCGGTAATCCACTGGGAATCCCCCGTCCTTGTTGCGATTTTACCATCGAGAGACAAAGCGCTCTTAAGAATCACCCACGGACGACCCGTGCGAATATATTTTATAAACGTTTCATTTAATCGTTCGCAATCCCTCTTCAAAACTCCAGCAACAACCTCAATGCCATTTTTTTTCAGATGGCGAGTCCCTTTTCCACAAACGAGAGGGTTCGGGTCACGAACGCCAACCACAACTCTCTTAATACCAGCGGCGACGATAGCCTCAGTGCATGGGGGCGTTCGCCCCTGGTGACAACACGGCTCAAGACTGACGTAGAGGGTTGCCCCTTTGGCCTTACTACCTGCTTTACGCAAAGCAACTATCTCAGCATGAGGAAGCCCCGCTTTCTTGTGATAGCCCTCAGCAATCACTTTACCGGATTTAACAACCATCGCTCCGACCATCGGATTCGGGCTGGTTTGCCCCTCTGCTTTGCGTGCCAGATAAAGCGCACGCCGCATGTGCTGTTCATGCAATTCACGGGTCAAGGCGAACCTCAGTTTACTGTTTTATAACTGGAAGAGTTATCTGCGAAGAATATCAATCATATTTTTACGGACACTGCCGCGCTGGTATACGGTTTCAATTCTGCGGTTTACGGCTCTACTCTGAGGACTATCGTTAGGGATTTTGGGACGGTATTGGGCAAACCCTTCGATGGAAAGTTTTTCACCCGGAAAACCCGCCGTCACCAACATACGAGCAACCTCCGCGGCACGAGATGCAGAAAGTTCCCAGTTGGATGGAAAGTGCGCTGTGCGGATGGGAGCATTGTCGGTATGCCCCTCGATTTTCACATTGTAGTTAAACCTTTAAAAATAAAATGAAAAACGCGTTTACGGCCTATTCTCGAAAAACTCTGCCTCTTCCTGAATATTCGAGATTTCCAACTTGTTTTCAATGTGTTTTATCACAGACCATGATGATAAAAATTCGTCTGGTAGGTGTCAAGTAAAACTTTTTCCCGGAAACCACCTAACTCATTGTATTTAAACATTTTTATAAATTTAGCAATTTTATTGGGCCGCTCCTTCTGACTAGGAAACCCCATAAATTCATAAATCTACTCAATAGTCCTCTTCTTCATCGTCATCAACCTCAGTAAGATGAGTAGAAACACAGCGAAATCCAGTAGCAGGATATCTTTCATCCGGGTCAAAAGTGTTCCGGTATGTGCACTTGGAATGGACCATATAATTCAACCAGGATCCACCTCGAACCACCCGTTGCGTCGTGTGTCCTTTAGAATAAAGCTGAACGCACCATTCCCACACGTTACCGGCCATATCGAAACAGCCAAAAGGGGATAATCCCTGCTCAAACTCAGCTACCGAAGAGGTTCGCCCGATCATAAAATCGCAGGAATTGGCATACTCATTTTGATAACCCATCGCTTCGCCCCAGGGGTAGTCTCTACCATCTGTACCACGAGAAGCTTTTTCCCATTCCTTTTCTGTAGGAAGCCGTCTCCCCAACCAAAGCGAACACACAACAGCTTCATAAAAATTTATTCCTATCGCTGGATGATCCTCCAGATATGAATATTTTGGAAACCGTAATTTATGATTTGGATCAAACTCTTTATACAAAGCGTTGGTCACCAAAAATTTCATAATGGAATATTCTTTTAGAAAAATATGATCCTCATCATCCACTTCATCCTGATAAATAAACTTTCCCTCGGAAATCGTGACCATCTCGCCCCACCGCTTCACGTTGGATAATTTGACGGCCTCTGGGTTGGACACCTCACTCAAGAACCCGTCAAGCTCTTTGACCGTTTTTAATGAATCAAACTCCTGGCGATCCACCAGATCAGACCAACTAATGCCATCTAACGCCAGAAGCAGTTCTATAACGGAGTACAAAATTCGTCCATCTCTGTTTTCACGTTTTAAAAGACTTACAAGAAGAAGACGAAGGGCAGATGGATCGTTGGCGGCTATAACATCTTCGACTTTAATCAAACGACATCGCGCGAACTGCGGAAAAGACTCCCGGCACTGGTATTTAAGTAATTGCGCAATTAGAAGCCGTCTTTCTTCAGATAATTCCTTCGCTTCGCGAACGGAATTCCCCGCCAGAAACAAAGCTCCCTGTTTCATAAAAATATCAAATACCTCGTTGGCAGGAACCATCCCTGAAAAAAACTTCAACATTTCTTCCCACCGTTCATCGCGGCACCGTTCACCTGCAACTTTTTGCCAGTCTGCCTTTTTCGCCAGTGTTCTCGCGGCGAAAAATTCCTGAAACGACGGGTGGCGAAACTGCCAACGCCCTGGTGTTTGTTGAAGAATCTTTTCTAATTCGGGAGGAATGGTTTCATCCTGCATTAACAGGTTATCTTCTTCCTTCTTCAAACGCTCCTTTGAGTAATCCGTTTCAGTTTCATCAATCCGTTGAGAAATTCCATCTTCCAGCAATTCGAGCGCCACACCTCCCAGCCGGTCGAGACATTGCTCTGTCCATTCGCTCTCTCCCTCTGGAGAAACGCCATCTAAAAGATTATTGAAGTAAACTGAATAGATTTTGCCTCGGGTTGACAGGCCATCAAGTTTTTCACAATCGGAAAGAGTACGGAGCATCTTCATAATCAGAGGCACCTCCAGCAATTCAGGCGAGTATTGCCCCAAATGCTCCAGTTCTTTATTCCTCTGTGCTTCGCCCAGGAATATGCCACGTTCTCTTTCGCCGATGCGTTCAAAGGCCACATGAAACCCCGCGTCTTTTCCTCTCTGGATTATGGAGTCTGTCGCGAGTGGACCGAAGCTGAATTTGCGGGTAGCGAGAATCAATCGATTGCTACGGAAAGTCTTGTCCTCGACAAAGGTTTCGAAGTAAACCTGAAACCGATCTTCAGCAGGGAGTTGATCCAGGGAATCCATCAGAAAAAGTATTCGTCCCTCTCTCTCCAAACATTTAATGGTACCAAGGAGCAGTTCTTCATTCAGATCAAGTTCGTCATCCTCCTCAGCTTCAGTCAAAATCACATCCAACATTTCCTTATGAACCGACCCCATGAACTGAGCTATACCCGTACCTTCGGGCAGGGAACCCAGATTGAAGAAAACGGGAAGTGGATAAACAGGATGTGGCACGTTCTCTAACAAGCGCTCCTGATAATATTTTAAAAAAGTGGTTTTCCCCATACCACAACCGGCTTCCAGCATGATCTTCATGTGGTCGGTCATCAGCAGGTCTTCATGAATGATTCGTGGCGCAGGAAAAACCTGCTCGTGAATACTTTGTCGGTGTCGGATAGGATTGGTGTCGAGCAAAACAGGGGGGATATATGTTTTCCTCCGGCGTCCTTCTCCGAGCACCTGATCCAGCCAGGAGGATGTACGAACCTGTTGGTGTTTGCGGTAGGTATTAACTACCCATTCGCGCGATTCCTCCGGACGAGCACTGACAAGAGCCGACTCTTCATCCTCGGGTAGAGGAACAGGCAATTCATTTGTTTCACTCATTTAAAAGGTTCTCTATAATTATATGGATTATTCACTCTATCATATAGCAT
>PCCT01000082.1 GCA_002731985.1 Nitrospinota bacterium | reverse complement strand
TTCGATATTTCAAATGCCTGCCTTGGTGTGCTCAATGGTATGGTGCATGTTGCCAATATGATTGAGTTGGGTCAGATCCGTGCCGGACTGATCGTTGCCGGAGAAAATGGCGGTCCTTTAGTCGATACCACTATCAACAATTTGTTGGGCAGACCCGATCTTACCCGCAACGAAATTAAATCATCTTTTGCTTCACTCACCATAGGATCTGCGGCTGTGGGTGTTCTTCTGGTACACAAGAAGTTATCCAAATCCAATCATCCTCTTCTGGGTGGATTTGGTCGAGCCGCAACTCAGTTTAACGATTTATGCCGTGGTAATGATGAAACTGGCGCGGGAAGCGAAAGTTGGTCGCCTCTTATGAATACAGATGCCGAAACTATGATGCATGAAGGCTGCAAGCTTGCTGGAGATACCTGGGATGCCGCCAAAAAAGTTCTTGGATGGACCAGCGATGATGTGAGCCGTGTCTTCTGTCATCAGGTTGGGCAGATGCATCGTAAGCTTCTCTATGAAACACTCGGACTTGACCCGGCAAAGGATTTTTCAACTCTTGAAATTTTGGGGAATTCCGGTGCCGCTTCATTGCCTTCTACCCTCGCATTTGGAGTGGAAAAAGGTTGCCTCAAGCCGGGAGATAAGGCCGCTTTGCTTGGAATAGGGAGTGGACTAAACAGTCTTATGCTGGGCGTGGAATGGTAAGCAATTTTGATCAGTTCAGAGATATCTATCCCTACACTTCGCGTTACTTCGATCTCAATCCCCATAAATATCACTACCTTGATGAGGGGGGGGGAGAGACTTTGCTCTTCCTGCACGGTAACCCCACATGGTCATTTTATTACCGGACTCTGATCCAGAGATTGAAGGACGGCTATCGTTGCGTCGCTCCAGACCACATTGGCTGTGGTTTATCCGACAAACCACAAGATTATAACTACACCCTTTCCATTCATATCGATAATCTGGAGAAACTGGTCGATTCCCTGGAGTTGAAAAATATCACATTGGTTCTGCACGATTGGGGTGGGGCCATCGGAATGGGACTCGCAGTGCGTAGACCCGAATTGATAAAGCGGCTGGTATTGTTTAATACCGCCGCATTTTTATCCTCGCACATGCCCTTTCGTATTAATATATGCAGAAAGCCTTTCATCGGGCCTATTGCAACCCGTTATTTTAACGCCTTTGCCAAGGGAGTTTTAATGTTCGGGCTAAAGAATCAGGAGCGTTTAACTGAACAGGTGAGGGCAGGTTATCTTGCCCCGTATGACAGCTTTGAAAATCGGGTGGCAAATTTAAGATTTGTGCAGGATATTCCCATGGACTCCACAGCAGAGAGTTATCCGGTCGTAAAAAACATCGAAAATAACTTGCAACAATTTAACAAACTGCCCATCATGATTGCATGGGGTATGAAGGATTTTTGTTTTAATCATCATTTCCTGAATAAATGGAAAGAGATATTTCCATCCGCCGAAGTTCACGAAGTCGAACACGCCGGGCATTTGGTGGTGGAAGATGCCTGTGAAGAAATCATCCCCTGGATGTGCCTTTTCCTGAAAAATAATCCCTTATGAGACCCTTTTGTCCCCCAGTTTTTATTTACTTGATCATTGCAATGTTTACTTTTTGGTCTACTGTGTGTTTTGCGGAAAACAAAAACCTTATTTCTGAAGGTGATAAAGCTCTTGCTAGAGGCGATCTCGATGATGCTGAGAGTTTTATGTCAGAAGCTGTAAAGTTGAATCCTGAAGGTTACAGAGCTCTAAAAGCTTTGGCCGAGATTAAATTCCAACGTGAAAAATATGAGGAGGCCGATGCCCTCATTGATCAAATTCTTCAACTGGAAGTGACCGGAGGGAGAAAAGTTTTGATTTTTATGGATGGTGAGGAGAAGGGTAAGCAAGGGGAGTTGATTGATGAAACAATTATTAAAATGGTCGCTCCCAAAGTTTCTGGCAATGAATTCGTGCGGTCTGAACCCGTGCCCATTGAGCATTATCGAATTTTCTTGATGGATTCGGGTAAGGCGGAATTCCTGCGCAAGAGTTCTGTTCGAATCAAATACATCGGGATTCCAAGGGTTCTTCGTGAACATGTAGTTATACTTAGGGGTAAGGTTCAAAAGAGAATTATAGCTCTTGCGAAATCGGAAGCCCCTGAAGAAATGGTTACCGTTGAAGGCGGATGCTTCCAGATGGGAAGCGATAAAGGCGGACCTCTTGAAAAACCAGTGCATGAGGTTTGTGTGTCTTCCTTTAAGATGGATCCTAAGGAAGTTACGCAGGTGGCATTTCAATCCGTCATGAACGGTAATCCATCCCATTTCCCAGGTGGGAGTCTTCCAGTAGATAGCGTGACCTGGATGGAAGCCAAGGCGTATTGCATTAGTTTGGGTAAACGCCTTCCCACAGAAGCTGAATGGGAATATGCTGCCAGGGCCGGGTCTCAAACCAATTTCTATTGGGGGGATGATTATGATTCGACGAAGGCAAATTACTGTGATGGTTCCTGCGAACTCAATGTCAGAGTCGCTGATGCTTCGGACGGTTTTAAAAACACAGCTCCAGTTGGTTCGTTTCCTCCTAATCCTTTTGGTCTGTACGACATGGCAGGCAATGTGAGTGAATGGGTGTTCGATACACACGATCCCACTTATTACGCCATGAGTCCCAAAGACAATCCGCCCGGATGGGTTCCGCCACAAATAGAAGAAGTCCAGCTAGGCCCCGAGCAGGATTTTCTGGCCGAGCGGTCGGCGAGCAGTAAAATTGTTCGTGGCGGAGCGTGGGAAAGTCATCCTTCTGCCGGATGGTCCGCAAGCAGAAAAATATTCTATCCTGGCTACCGCATTGAAGGGGTAGGATTTCGATGCGCGGCTGATTTGTAAGCGTAATTCTTATTTATGCAATCCTCAGTAAGAACAGAGTAAACCTTCGGAAAGCTTTATTGAATGTTTAATAGGCTCCACCTATGGATAAAACCGCATATTGAAGAAGGTTATATGAAATCTCTGTCACGTAGTTCCTATTGGTTGCCCAGAAGGAACACCGCTTGACTCAAGTTCCTAAACACCAGATTTGACTATAACTCGTTTAAAACTGAACAAGGTGTTTACAAAGGTGTGTGCTTGAACCCTAGTTTTCCATAAGTACATCTATTCTTTCTTGTGTTGCAGGATGAGTTGAAAATAGAGTAGCTTCATCAGAATCATTAGCTCTGTTGAGGTTTTCTTTCATCCAGTACAGAAACTCTGTGTAGTCAGACATGTTTAGCCCAACCTTTTGAATATATTCTACCGCCAACTCATCAGCATTTAGTTCAAACTGTCGCCCAAAAGAATTGGTCACGGCAGGGTTTACAACATAGTCTAAATAACCTAACCCTGGAACAAACGCTCCAGCTACAGTCATTAATGCTGAGGTAATAACGGACACACCTTTTGTTGAATAATAGTGATTCCTTTTTAGGTGAGCTAATTCATGGGATATTACGCAGATTCTTCCCTTAGCGTTTAGCCTTCTTAATAAGTTGGCAGAGATGTTGATATCACCACCAGTTGTGACCCACGCGTTGGTGAAATTAGCCTCATGCACGACAGGTTTAAAGTAACCTAACTCTTCAGGGAAGTTAGCTGTTACAACTTTGTCTATTGACTGCCCCCATTGTTCAGTGAGGTTTGAGCAATCTAAACTCTTTGCAGGGCTACATACTTGAGTATTTGGGCCAGCACAACCAATAAGAGAAATAATAAGAATCAAAGAAATAAATAATGATTTGAAGTGCATGACCTCTATGATCTTCCCGATATTAGTGAACAGTTAATTAAGCAGCATTCTTTTTCTCGAAGTCTTCTGGACTGAGCTCAAGTCAGAAGGAACTCTGAGACGCGAGTAATAAGTCTTTCCACGTTTTTATATACTTATTTGACCTCGATATGTGTACTAATTATTTAAAATCGAGATCAACTAAGGGAAAAACCTATAAAAACCAGAGACATAATAACCAAAAGCGCCCCTCAATTAAGAGGAACGCCTTTTGTGTTAGTGCTAATGAATTTCTAGTAGCGATAATGCTCCGGTTTAAATGGACCTTCTACCGGTAGGTTCAAGTAGCTGGCCTGTTCCGGACTCAGGCGTGTAAGTTTAACCCCGAGTTTACCCAGATGGAGCCGCGCCACTTCTTCGTCCAGCTTCTTGGGCAGTGTGTATACTCCAACTTCGTATTTGTTATTGTACAACTCTATCTGCGCCAGAGTCTGGTTGGTGAATGAATTAGACATTACGAATGATGGGTGTCCAGTAGCACAGCCCAGGTTGACGAGTCGGCCTTCTGCCAGCAGGAGGATGTTGTGTCCGTCTGGAAATGTGTATTTATCCACTTGAGGCTTAATCTCCAGCTTCTTGATGCCAGGATAATTATTCAGTGTCTCCACCTGAATCTCGACATCGAAATGCCCTATGTTACAGATGATCGCGTCATTCTTCATGGCTTCCATATGCTCGATACGGATGATGTCGCTACAGCCTGTAGTTGTGACGAAGATATTTCCTTCTTTGACCGCTTCTTCCATGGTGGTGATTTCGTAACCCTCCATAGAGGCTTGCAGTGCGCAGATGGGGTCTATTTCTGTGATGATGACCCGTGCACCAAGATCTTTCATTGATTTGGCACAACCTTTTCCGACATCGCCGTAGCCAGCAACAATAACCACTTTACCTGCGATCATGACATCGGTCGCTCGTTTGATTCCGTCAGCGAGTGACTCGCGGCAACCATACAGGTTGTCGAATTTTGATTTGGTGACAGAGTCATTAACGTTCATTGCCGGCAGTTTCAGGGTTTTGTCTTCAATCATTTTATAGAGATGATGAACGCCAGTGGTCGTTTCCTCAGTGACGCCTTTGATGTTCGCGAGCAGTTCTGGATGTTTATCGTGAACATAAGCGGTGAGATCGCCGCCATCATCGAGAATCATGTTGGGTCCGCCTTCAAACAGCAGGGTTTGTGCGGTACACCACCAGTACTCTTCTTCGGTTTCACCTTTCCATGCGAAAACAGGAATACCTTCCTTAGCTATTGCCGCCGCCGCGTGATCCTGGGTTGAAAAGATATTGCAGGAAGCCCAGCGCACTTCCGCGCCAAGGTCTATGAGTGTTTCGATGAGGACCGCTGTCTGGATCGTCATATGAAGAGAGCCGGCGATTTTCGCACCTTTGAGCGGTTTGGATTCTCCATATTGTTTGCGCAGGGCCATAAGTCCCGGCATTTCATTTTCAGCAAGGATGATCTCCTGCCGGCCCCAATTGGCAAGTGACAAGTCTTTAACTTTGAATTTTTCGGCAACGAGGGCTGTACCCATAGAAAGGATCTCCTTAAGGAATGAATTGTTGTGGATTATATAATATGGTTTTTTTAAACGGAATGAACTGCTCCGCTTCAAATTTAGGGGTTCTGCGAGGTGCAATGCAGGTCCCTTGTGTTCAGGGATGATACCTTTAATAACTGCTAGACTAAAAAGCTTAACAATAAATGAGTGTAGCGTCCACCTTAATAAGATTATGAGATCAGTTCGGAGCGCTGATTTTTACGGTTTTATACAGAAAGTTCTTAAAACTAGTGAATTTCTTTAATTCTTCAGGGTCATTTTGATAATGTCCACCGCAAGCGCCTAATTTGATGGCTAAACCGGGCAGGTTGGCTTGATATCTGTTGCGGGCGGTTTGAATCAGCTTCCTCACCGCATCCCGCGTTAACCGGTTTCTTTTAAAGGGCTGGTGAACCTGAGACCAGAAATCGCCATCACCGGTTTCCAGTTGATCCAGAATGGTATCGATATAATTTGACTCGGGTTGCTCGAGGGTGACGACTGGAAAAGGATTCTCCGATTGGCACGCTTCCATCACATCGCCCAGTGAGATGATCGATCCTTTACGGAACATCATGGCTCGCATCAGTATATTTTTCAGCTCGCGCACGTTGCCGCGATATTTGTGTTGGGTCAAATAATCGATAGCCACTTTTTCCAAATGAGGCAGGGCTTCTTCAGGATTTCCTTTTTTATAGGCCTGGAACAGGATGCCGAGAAAATGGGTCGCAAGATCCGAGATATCTTCATGTCTTTCATTAAGGGAAGGGATGCGGAAGCTCAATGCGTTCAGCCGATGATAGAGGTCCTCACGGAAACGGCCAGCCTCTATTTCCTTACGCAGATTCTTATTAGTCGCGGCGATTAGAAAGATACGGGAATATTTGGGCTGGTTCTCGCCAAGTCGCATGAATACACCGGTGTCAAGGAACCGCAGGAGCTGAACCTGGGTCTTAGGGTCGGCATCCCCTATTTCATCAAGGAAAACTACCCCTCCATTGGCTTCTTCCAGGATGCCTTGCCGGTTGAACTCGGCTCCTGTATAAGCGCCCTTTTTATGACCGAACAACTCACTGTAAGTCAGTTCTCCACTGTACGCGGCGATGTTGGTCTTCCTCAACATCAGCTTGAAGTTTTCCCCTTTTTTCTGTTGGAAGATTTCCGTTATGCGCGAGTAAATATTGTTAAAGAAAAATTCTTTGCCCGTTCCGGTCTCGCCATGGACAAGGAGGGAGGGGAGTCCCATATTCGCTTCTTTGGATTGGGAACTGTCCCATTTCAACATCCGGTTGCAAACGGACTCAACAACAGTATTGATTCGATCAACTAGATGATGAATGGTTTTACTGCGCCCGATAACGTTCCCGAAATAATAGCAAGAGACTTTGGGGTCTCGGTATTCTACATCCTGACGAAGCTGTGTTATTTCCTGTTTCAGTTCCTGAATCTGCATCAGGTTATGAACCTTCTGACTGATGAGGCTGGCGATGATCTGTACTATTCGCCTATGCTCGACCGTAAAATAGTTTTCACGGAAATGATCCTGGTTGATGACTCCAATAACGCTGTTCCCGTGGATGATGGGCACTGCCATCGCGGATCGAACTGAAGGAGAAATATTTTTGTAGAATCCATTGGTTAGCGACCTATCCATTACATTTGAGATCAGGTTGGTCTGGGCAGTGTGAGCGCAATAACCGTTGAGAGATTTCAAGTTATCCGGTAAGTCTTCACCGCCGACGGGCAGGGCGGGTATTTTGTTTTTGGTCCACCCACGCGACTTAGCACCGAGGAGACTGCCATCGGAATTTTCGACCACCAGCCAGGGTTTTCCATCAATTATTTTTAGGATAGAGACGGTGCCACTGTCCGCGCCGATGAGTTCGGAGATTTTATTCAGAATCTTATGCAGGAAATTCGCCAGCGAGTCATCCTTGTCAGAAAGCAGTTCTTCGATTTCACCGAGGACCTCGATTTCGATATGTTCCGAGCTATCACTTTCAATTCTCTTTTCCACCATGGTGGCGTGTTCCTCAAGCATTCGCTTTTCAAAGGAGGAAAACCGGTGGGCTTCGCTCGTGTAATAGTTGATTGTGCAGATAAACTGCCCCGTACGGCGGTCATATTTTGGAATTTGATACAGCGAAACCATGTCCAGTTGCTGGATGACTTCCTTTCGCGCGAAGTCTTCATCCATGATGTTTTCAATGTATAGAGATTCCAGATTCTCCTCGCGTATTATGAGTCCGCGTGATTTATCATATTTAACGATACGGTTTATCAGATTTTCGTCATTGAGAACGCTCATTTGATCCTTGTTCATGTATGTTGAAGCATCTTCCCTTTTCTTGGAATAAACCGCCATCACCTCTACAAGGTCAGTCGGTTTGGCGGAACTGGGTTTCGCATTCTTGGTGAATGCGGGAACCAGGACCGATGCTAGACTGAGTTTGTCGATCAGTTTGACAGCCGAACGCACGATCATCCACGCCGCTTCTTTCTTGCGAGCCAGGTCAAGGTGACGCGAAAAGGAAATCTGTTGGTGAAACCGCTTGGCACGGTCCACAACCGCGCTGATATCTGTAAGGAACCGGCTCACCGCCTCAACCTGCTCGGTCGACACAAACTTCCCATCCTCCTGCCAATCCAGAGTCAGTGTGCCGATAGGCCTTTGCTCATGAACGATAGGGAATACCACCGAAGCTTTAATGCCCGATATTTTTTCAAAAGGATTCCTATACTTAATAAATCCCTCAGGCAGAGTCCAGGAGAGGATGACCTTGTTCTCGTAAAAGGCCTGCGAGGTTATCGAATCGCGAGGGGAGATAAACTGTGTGATCTGCCGCTCATCGGGACGTTTCTGACCGGTAACATACTGACAAATGAGAATCCCCTGATGCAGATCCTCCAGGTAGATACGGACCATATGACAGCCAAAAAGTGGCTTTAGTCCAACAGCCGTGTAATGCAGGATATCCGACAGATTCTCCTTACCGAACCCCTGAACTCGAACCGCTAAATTTTCAAGATTTTGATTCATTTTAGATAATCATAAGTGAGTAGAAAACATACATAGCCCGATATTTTTACACGAAAATCCTTTATTTTCAAGGGGGAAGAGGGGTGTGCATAACCTTTTTCCATTGGAGGAGATTATGTCTGTTTCTTCATTGAATGATGAAAATTCATTTAACACTCTTAATGATGCGGCGAAACTTGGCAGGGGGATGAGGGCGATCCGTCTTTTACCGATTCTCTTGCCGATTCGCTTGATCAAGTCAACGACCTGCAGAAGGAAGCGGATGCGGCTATCG
>PCCT01000081.1 GCA_002731985.1 Nitrospinota bacterium | reverse complement strand
TTCAGGCAAATTTTGAAGTATTTTGCCCTTGATATTGAGGCGACAAAAATCGCACAGTTGACAGGTTTAAACCGAAATACCATAAACAGGTATTTACTCTTAGTAAGAAAAGTAATCGCCCTTGAATGGGAGCGGGAAGATGCCGCAAGATTTAAAGACCCAAATTTATGTACGGTCGCAGAAAGTCAGACCTCTGGTGAAACTCAAGAGCGCCCGCGGAACATTGATGACCATTTCAGGATTAATTCTTTCAACAGCCGGAATAGTCTTTTTCCTTATGTACACCCAGCCTTTGGAGTAATGCTTGTCGTAAATTTTTAAAAAGGCCAGAAACTGAATTTCTGTTTTTTCAGCAGGACGGCCAACACTTCTTTTTGATACACCACAGGGTAATCGCGCAGGGTGACCAGATATCCGTCTGATTGCGCCAACGGCGAATCAATGACAGTGCCGGAATACATATCCACTATCTCCCCTATCTTTTGTCCTTTTTTGATTTCCGAGCCAGGTTGAACCAACAGCAGGAAAAATCCCCCCGCACCGGCGAATACAAATTTTTCGTTGTTTCGGTTGTTGAATCGCACTGGATATTTCTTTGTTTTTTTTCGTTTGTTGACCAAAACCCCTGTCCACAGAAGGCTGTTGACCAGTCCGGCAAATAGAGTTTCGCAAAGAGCCCTGTCCAAATGATTGGGTTTTCCTGCGGATAGTATTACCGATGGCAGACGGTTTTCTGTCCACTGGTTATAGAGGCAGAGCCGGAGGGCGGGAGAATTTTCCGGTTCCCGCGCGTTTGGCGGCCCGAGGCTTCTGGCAAAGTCTTTGGTGAGGTTGTCCGGGTTCATACAGACGAGGTGAGGAGCGTCCTCATAATGGTTGTCAGCATTGTTAAGAATGATGCCGAACTGCGAATCTTTTGTATGTTGGTAAACAGCGGCGGCAATCTGCTCTGCCACTTCCCCTTGATCATTTCCCGGAAACGCGAGGTCCATGTCGAGATCGTCGAACGACCACAGGCGATTGCCTTCCTGAAAGGCGGGTAAGTTAACGGCGGGTATGACCTGTATCCTGCCTTTCAAAATGTAATCCGGTTCGATCTCGGCTTCCACCGCATCGAGAAAACGGATAAGTCGTGAGCAAAGATAAATTCCGTTCAAGTGGTTGCCTTGAATACCGCCAACAATGGAAACGGTTTCTTTGATCGGGGTTCCTTCCCATGAAAATTTCAGTAGGTCGGTTGGCGGTCCGAGAGGTGATGGAATGGATAGGATGGTTTCTTTCACGGACAGCCCTCATCTCTCAAGGCGATTCTGGCTAGAGGCGCACCCGGATAAACCAGAGGATGTTCTCGCACGGTGAAGAGGAATCCGCTTTCAGGCGCAGTCACTTCCTGCAGGACCTCTCCATCAGTCGCGCTCAAGACCTCTCCGATCACTTCTCCTTTAGCGACATTTTTTTTAAGATCAGAGTGTCCGACAAAAAGTCCTGCATATCTGGATTGGAGCAGGGCAACCTGAGAAGGGTGGGCGATGACAGGAGGATCGATTTTGGGTAGAGAGCCAGTGTCTACAAGGACTCCGGTGTGGTGCAAAAGGTTCAACATACCTTGAAAGAGTTGGTCCGCGAATTTCCGGTGGAGGCGCAGACCAACTCCGGTTTCGATGACCAGAGTTTTTACCCTGGCCTGATTCAAGTTATAACCCAGCGTCGATTCAAACATCGGTGACGCGGGATGGACCCATATAAGGTCGACATTGCATTGAATCGCGAGAGGAAGCAGGTTTTTGTGGAGTCCGTCTAGGATGCGTATCTGAGGAGCTTCTTTAAGGTGCAGGTTGCTGGCATGGAAATCGACCGCGATATCGACAGAGGATTTGAGGTCGTCCAGTAATTCAGAGGCGGATTGCGCGGGAAGAGAGTTTCCGTTGTCGCCGCCAAACTGACGATTGATATCCTGCGAAAAGAAGGGCCACAACCGGGAACCAGCAGAGATGGCTTGCGGATTGACGGCGGGATAAATATGGACTTCGCCCTGGAACGCTTTCGGCTGGGTTCGTTGCAGGTTCTGGAGATACCGGATAAGGAGATGGCACAGGTAGATGCCTTCCAATTCGTTGCCGTGCAGTCCGGAGACAAATGCGACACGTTTTGCGGGCCGTTTGCGAACGGAGGAAAAGGTTTGCTTGACGACTTCCACCCTCTGGCCCGATGGTGTTTGATAGGAAACGATGGCCCGGCTTTCCAAAGGATGCTCCTTTCCAGCAAACGGTTTAAAAATCTAATTTATCTTGGTGTGTGAAATGGTCTGTATCTAGTGGAATGGGGTCTAACGTCATAGCGTTATTATGAAAGTCACTCGTTGTTTTTGTGCTTTTTTATTTCAATCTTCATGGCATCAATTTTGCGTTTGAGAGTGTTGCGGTTGATCCCCAGAGCTTTGGCGACAGAGACTTGCTTGCCGAAATGTTTGTCGAGCATGATTTTAAAAAGTTGCTTTTCGAGCGACTGAACAAGGTTGTCGTAGATATGACCGTCCTGCGTTTCCTGATTTTGCGCGAGGTATTCCCGGATCAATCGGTTCAGCCGGTTTTCAAAACGTCCGTCAGCTTCCACCAATTGTGAGCCTGCTTCAACAAGGTGATCTGGAAGGTGCTCGGGAAGGATGGGTCCGCTACCTGCCAGAACCACGGCGCGTTTGATGACATTTTCCAGTTCGCGAATGTTGCCGCGCCAGGAATAGCTGTTAAAGATACGTATCGATTCCGGTGCGAGGTATACCTGACCTTGAGATAGTCCGGTTGCGTACATTCTTAAAAAATGATTCGCCAGAAGAGTGAGGTCCTCTGGCCGGTCACGTAGTGGCGGCATGAAGATATGAATGACGTTGAGCCTGTGAAATAAATCTTCGCGGAAGTGTTTCTGCTCCATCAATTCTTCCAGGTTTTGATTTGTGGCGGCGATAATACGGACATTTGCTTCAAGAGCTTCTTTGCCCCCGACGCGGTAGAAATCTTTGGTTTGCAGGACGCGCAGGATCTTTGCCTGGAGCGGGAGCTCCATGTCGCCTATTTCATCGAGAAACAGGGTGCCGCCGTTGGCGATTTCAAACTTCCCTTTCTTTTGTTCGACGGCTCCGGTGAAAGATCCTTTTTCATGGCCGAATAATTCCGATTCAAGGAGTTCTCTGGAGATGGCGGCGCAGTTGATGCACACGAAGGGCCGGTCCTTGTGGCTGGAATAATAATGCATGGCTCCAGCGACCATTTCCTTGCCTGTACCGCTTTCACCAGTGATAAGGACCGCTAGGTCAGACGTGGCGGACTTACCGATAGTTTTGAAAATATCCTGCATTTTTTTGCTTTTGCCGATGATGGACTCAACAGAAAATTCGTCTACTTCCAGAACCGTATCCGGTTGCGGTGGAGCTTCCATTCCCCGGCTTGATTCTGCTCTGTCGACCAGAGCGTAGATGGTATCGAAGTCAAAAGGTTTGCTGATGTAGTCGTAGGCCCCCATTCGCATGGCTTCGATCGTATTGTTCATAGTGTCTTGAGCGGTCATTACCACGACTTTGACTTGAGGAGTTGTTTCTTTGACTTCCTTAAGCAGGTCGAGTCCGCTCATGCCATCCATGAAGATGTCTGAAAACACCAGAAAGTAATCCTGATTTTTTATTTTACGAAGGGCGTCTTCAGCATTCGGGGCGGTGTGGACGACATAGTTCTTTTTTTCCAGCGCCTTTTTGAATATTCGTCGAATGTTTTCTTCGTCATCGACAATTAGAATTTTGGGGGTGTTGTCCATGGGGCTATCCTATCATTTCCTGTTTACAGGAAGAAACACTTGCACCACTGTACCAACATTTCTTTCCGAGGTTACTTTAATTTTTCCGCTGTGATTTTCAATGATTTTGAGCGAGACCACCATGCCCAGTCCGGTTCCGCGTTTTTTAGTTGTGAAAAAGGGAGTGAACAGGTTTTTCAGGGCGGCATCGGTCATGCCAGGGCCAGAATCGATTATTTCTACAACAATGCCATGCGTGGAGGAGGTCTCCAGCGCTTTTCGCAAGGCGTAATTGGAGCTGAACTGGGTGACAATGCGAACCTGTCCTCCCTCAGGTGAAGCTTCGACAGCGTTCTTGACCAGATTGAGAAACATCTGCTTGAGTTCGTCTTCGTTTCCTTCGATGCTTGGGAGGCTGGGGTCGTATGTCTGAATGAATTTGCCTTTTTTTCTTTCCAATGTTTCCTTTTCAAAAACAAGGATTTCCTCCAGGACCTGATGAATATTTGTGGGTTTAAAATCGACAGAAGCAGGTTGAGTCAGATTCATCATTCTTGTTACCAGACGATTGATGCGATCTACTTCCGCAATGATGATTTCCATATATTCGCGTTGCTCGCTACCTTCCAGATCTTTGAGAAGTAACTGCGCAGAACCACGTATGCCGCTTAGAGGGTTGCGGATCTCGTGCGCCATACCTATGGTGAGGACGCTGAGGGTTGACAGATGCTCCGTTTGCCGGGAAGTTTCCTGGAGTTCTTTGATGAGGGTTGTGTCCTGTATAAGGATCACCCCGACTGTACTTTGGTCGGCGTCATTTGTTATCGGCGAGAAAGTCAGGTTGGTGGGAAAGCATGCATCATTAGATTTGCGATGTCCTATTCCCTCCAGGTGGTGATATGCGGTGCCTGTGGCAATTGACTGGCGTGCCTTTTCCATGACGCCCGGTTGATCGGGGAACAACTCCGAGAGAAGTTCACCTTCGAAAGACCCCCCTGACCGCTGGAACATTTCTTCGGCGGCCAGGTTTCCCTTGATAATTTTAAGGTCTGCTGAGATGACGAGAACCCCGTCAATCAGGGATGTGAAAATATTCTGATAGAAATTTTCTGATTCGGTCATTCAACCTCCATGGTTGTTATTTGGAGGATTTGGTGCGGGACTTTTTGCTCCCTGAATAGGGGCTTCTCGGGGTAGATTTTTTAGGAGCGGATTTTGGGGCTGTTTTTTCTGCGGCAGGTGCCTTAGGTGCCGGAGCAGAGGCCTTGTCTCCTGGTGCATTTTTGCCCGCGCTCGCGCCGCCGCTCGCGTTGCCGCTCTCGTTGGAGGCACTTGCGGCTTGTTTGCTTTCAGATTCCCACCCTTGTTTGCGAGCTTCTGATGGGTAGTCCGAAGTGTACCAGCCGGAGCCCTTGAGGATGAAACCGGAAGCAGAGACCATGCGGTGCACCTTTCCATTATCCTTGTCGTTACAGCCCAACCCTTTGCAGGTTTTCAGCGGTTTCGCGGAAATGGCTTGCATGGTTTCAAAGACGGTGTCACATTTTTCACATTGATATTCGTATATGGGCATTGTTCGGGAACTCCTGATAAACAACTATGATTACATTTATATTTGACTAGGATAAGATTCGCTCCGACCAAAGGCAAGCGGGTAAGAAAATTATCTTGAAGAAAGGATCAGACCTCTGCCAGCCACTTTTTAAACTTTGTGTGTTTGCCGCGAACGATTTCAAAGAACATCTTCTGGATGCTGGCCGTGACTTTTCCTCTTTTCCCGCTACCGATGGTACGACCATCTATCTCGCGGACAGGGGTGATTTCCGCCGCTGTACCGGTTAGAAAGACTTCATCGGCTATGTACAATTCATCTCTGGTCATATGCCCTTCTTCAACCTTGATTTTCAAATGCTTGCAGATATCGAGAACAGAATCGCGGGTGATGCCTTCCAGATTGGAGCAGGACAGGTCAGGAGTTTTTAGCCGTCCTTTTGACAAAAGAAATATGTTCTCGCCGGAACCTTCGGAAACGTAGCCCTGCGGATCGAGCAAGATCGCTTCATCGTATCCATCTCGGACTGCTTCGGCTTTGGCGAGAATGGAGTTGATGTAATACCCGCAGGCTTTGGCTCGTGTCAGGCTGATATTCACATGGTGTCTTGTGAACGATGAAACTCGAACACGGATACCTTTGTTGATTCCTTCATCACCCAGGTAGGCTCCCCATGGCCAGGCGGCGATTGCAACACGAACATCAACCCCGTTCGGGTTAAGCCCCATCTGGTTGTGTCCCAGGAAAACGATCGGGCGGATATAGCATTCCTCCAACTTGTTTTCCCGGACCACTTGCAGGATGGTATTAAAAATCTTCTTTTTGGCAAAGGGAATCTCAATGCCTAAAACGATGGCAGAGTTGAATAATCGGTCCACATGCTCCTGCAGGCGGAAAATGGCAGATTTTTTCTTTTTTGTCTGATAGCAACGAATGCCTTCGAACACTCCCATCCCATAATGTAGGGTATGGGTGAGAATATGGACATTGGCTTCGTGCCACGGGACAAATTTCCCATCGAGCCAGATTTTTTCTGATTTTTCCAACTGAAATCCTTTCCAATAGGCGGGTGATACCGATTAAACCCTAATGATATTAGGCCTTTTACTTAAAATCAAGATAATAAATAATTGACATGTTACAATGGGTCTGCTACTTTTCCTGTCTCGTCAAAATGGGCCGCTAGCTCAGTTGGTAGAGCACTTGATTTTTAATCAAGTGGTCGAAGGTTCGATCCCTTCGCGGCTCACTTTTCTTTTTGACAATTACCGAAAAAGTCCCCATCGTCTAGCCTGGCCCAGGACACCGGCCTTTCACGCCGGCGACGCGGGTTCGAATCCCGCTGGGGACGCTTTTTGGTCTCTTAGTATTCGGTTTTTATAGGTTTTCCCCTCAGTTAATCTCGACTTTAACCAGTTAGTGCACAAATCGAGATCAAATGAGTACGCAAAAACGAGGAAAGACCTATTATTCTCGCCTCAGAGTTCCTTCTGACTTACGCTTAGTTCTTAAGAAAACAGAGCTAGTAAAATCCCTCAGAATAAGCTCCTACCGTAAAGCATTCGTGCTTTCTTGCGTCTGTTACGGATGATTTACAAGGGCTTAGTCGGTTTGACTAGGCCTTTTTTTTGTTCTCTTGATTTCCTATCAAGAGGATAATTAATCCAAGTGCCTAGTTTTTAAGCATTCTTTCAGCGAGAAAAAAAATGGGTGCTCAGGTAAATTGATTTAAGTGGCTAATTTATTTAATACTTTTTAAGCGTGTTCCTTGTTTTTAGATTGGTGTAAATTTTGCTTGTTCTTTATAGGCTGTAACATTCTTATTTATAAAAACAATTGGTAAAATTGGGTCCCGTCTGTTAAGTATCCCAAAGATGTTGGAAAAGTAACCTTCTTATTATCTATGAAAAGTATGAATAAATTATGATACCCAGTGGTGGAGTGATGGCGTTTTCTTCCGTTGCTTTTAGTTTGGGAGTTTTGCACGCATTTGATATTGACCATGTAATGGCAGTTTCTGGATTGTCTGAAACTTCTTCAAGGTCGCGAAAGATGTTAGGGCTTTGTTGCCGCTGGGCTATGGGTCATGGTTTGACCTTATTGGTGGTTGGTGTTTGTGTGCTATCGCTGAGGATAGCCAACCTTGACAGTCTAAGCCATCTTGGTGAGAAACTTGTCGGCTATATGTTGATGGGAATTGGCTTGTGGGGTCTTTGGGGTTTGTTTAGCCAGGACCAGCTAATTTTTACCTCAAAGTTTTTTTCAAAAACAGATTATGGAAAGTTGTTTGAAGAAGTAAAAACAGTGCCCACCCATTATGAACCCAAGCATCAACATGGTGCCGTTTTGGTTGGCATGATCCATGGGTTGGCTGGATCAGCTCCTTTAATAGGGTTAATGCCTATTGGCAATTTCGATTCGCCTTGGTTGGGCTTGGCTTACATTGCCATATTTAGTTTTGGGGCCTTAATTTCCATGGTGACCTTTGGGGGTTTATTGGGAGTTGTATTTTATGGATTGAATAAGAGGGCTGTTTCTCTTGTAAGAGGTTTGCGGGTCGTGATTTTAATTGCAACCTTTTGCCTGGGGGCTCATTGGGTATATGCCAACGGCTAAATTAAAAGAAAATATTCTGGATGCAGAGTGGAGGGCTCGACTGGACTTGAAATTTTCCAAGTCTAATAACAAGACTATCCTGAGCCATCGCAAACACTATGGCCCTTTGCAAGTACAGAAACCATTTTATCCAGAGCTTAATGGAGCCTGTCACGTTTATATACTGCATCCACCGGGCGGAGTGGTTGGAGGAGATCGTTTAAATATTTGCGTGGATGTGAATTCAAATGCCCATGCCCTGATCACAACTCCGGCGGCGGGAAAGTTTTATCGGAGTGCAGGGCCGGTGGCCAGACAGGAACAAATTATTAAGGTAGCATCCAAGGGAACTTTGGAATGGTTTCCATCGGAAAACATTATATTTTCCGGTGCCAGGACGCAGATTCAAACTAAAATTGAACTGTCTCATGATAGTTACTTTATGGGTTGGGAAATTTCATGTCTGGGGCGACCAGCTTCAGACGAATATTTTAGTAAGGGTGAGTTGGATCAGCGTTTTGAAGTTTGGCGGGATGGCAGGCCTTTACGGGTTGAGCGTCTATGGTTAAAAGGAGATGATCCTGTTCTCAATGAAAAATGGGGGTTGCATGGCTTTCCAGTTATTGGAAGTATGGTTTGCGTGACTGATAAAACAGGATTAGTTGAATCGTTGAGAAAAAAAACCAATTCTTCAAATGACCAGGAATTGTTTTCCGCAACTCAAACGGATGGTATTATTATCTGCTCCTTTCTGGGAAATAGTGTGGAAAGAGCTAGAAGCTATTTTATTGATGTTTGGAAAATATTGCGTCAGCAAGTGATTGGTCGTGAAGCCGTTGAACCACGGATTTGGAAAACTTGACAGGCGTCTTGAACGATTTATAGTCTACTGACATTAAGTAGTATGTTTAAAGAGAGGAGAAAATGGAGCTTACCCCTAGAGAAAAAGATAAATTGATGGTTTTTACCGCAGGGTTAGTGGCGGAAAGAAGACTGGCTCGCGGTGTGAAACTTAATTATCCGGAAGCTGTCGCCTATATTTCAGCCGCCATTTTGGAGGCGGCCCGAGATGGGAAAAGTGTCGCTGATTTGATGAGCTATGGGACGACCCTTCTTAAACGTGAAGATGTCATGGAAGGGATTCCTGAATTGATCCATGAAGTGCAAGTGGAAGCTACTTTCCTCGATGGCACCAAGTTGGTTACCGTTCACAACCCTATTCAGTAAATGGAGAATGGAAATGATTCCTGGTGAAATAAAAGTAAAAGAAGGAAATATTACCCTCAATAAAAATACGAAAAAGATAAATGCTACTGTTTCCAATTCCGGCGACAGACCTATCCAGATAGGATCGCATTATCATTTTTTTGAAACTAATGAGGCCTTGAAATTTGATCGCGAAAAGACAAAAGGCTTCCGCCTCAATATACCTGCGGGTACGGCAGTAAGATTTGAACCAGGGCAAGAGCGCGAAGTTGAATTGGTTGCCTATTCAGGATCCAGGCAGGTTTATGGGTTCAATGGAAAAATTATGGGACAGTTGGAGAGCGAATAATGAGTGAGATAAGTAGACGAGCTTATGCTGACATGTATGGTCCCACAACGGGTGACCGAGTGCGTTTGGGGGATACGGAACTGTGGATTGAAGTCGAGCAGGATAAAACTTCCTATGGTGAGGAAGTCAAGTTCGGCGGTGGCAAGGTCATTCGGGATGGAATGGGACAGAGCCAAAGAACTTCCAAAGAATCGGTGGATGTTGTGATTACGAATGCTTTGATCCTCGACCATTGGGGTATCGTCAAGGCCGACATCGGAATTAAATCGGGTCGGATTGTAGGTATAGGAAAAGCTGGGAATCCTGACGTACAACCTGATGTTGACATCATCATCGGTCCCGGGACGGAAGCGATTGCAGGGGAAGGGCTCATTGCTACTGCTGGTGCCCTGGACGCGCATATCCATTTCATTTGTCCACAACAAGTAGATGAAGCACTTATGTCTGGAATTACAACCATGCTTGGAGGTGGTACCGGTCCAGCGGCTGGGACAAACGCGACAACCTGTACGCCGGGACCATGGAACATTCAGCGCATGTATCAGGCTGTTGAAGAATTGCCGATGAATTTTGGTTTTATGGGAAAAGGAAATGCCAGTCTCCCTGCCGCTCTTGAAGAGCAGGTTCTTGCAGGGGCTATGGGATTAAAATTGCATGAAGACTGGGGAACAACCCCAGCGGCGATAGATAATTGTTTGTCAGTCGCTGATAAATTTGATGTCCAAGTTGCTATTCATACGGATACCTTAAATGAATGCGGTTTTGTTGAGAACACATTAGCGGCCTTTAAAGGTCGAGCGATTCATACTTATCATACAGAGGGTGCCGGTGGCGGACATGCTCCGGATATTATAAAAGCCTGCGGTGTAGCGAATGTACTGCCTTCATCCACAAACCCTACTCGCCCTTATACGGTTAACACCATTGATGAGCATTTAGACATGCTCATGGTATGTCACCATCTGGATCCAAAAATTCCTGAGGATGTCGCATTTGCTGAATCGCGTATTAGGCGTGAGACTATTGCGGCGGAAGATATCCTTCATGATTTGGGAGCCTTCAGCATGATCGCTTCCGATTCTCAGGCTATGGGACGAATTGGAGAAGTGATCTGTCGAACCTGGCAAACCGCTCATAAAATGAAAGTACAACGAGGACCGTTAAGTCCGGACACTTCCGGCAATGATAATTTTCGTGCCAAACGTTATGTCGCAAAGTATACGATCAATCCAGCTATCACGCATGGGATCAGCCACGAAGTAGGCTCTGTCGAAGTGGGCAAACTGGCGGATATAGTTTTGTGGAAGCCTGCATTTTTTGGCGCCAAGCCTGCCCTGATTATTAAAGGGGGGATGATCGCAGCGGCTCCAATGGGTGACCCCAATGCTTCGATTCCAACGCCACAACCCGTGCATTATCGTCCGATGTTTGGAGCACTTGGGGGAGCGCGGGCTGAAACCTGCGTGAGCTTTGTGTCCAAAGCCGCTTCTGAAGATGGCATGGGTGAGAAACTTCGATTGCATAAAAGGTTGGTTTCGGTTCGTGATACACGCGGTGTCACCAAAAAGGACCTAGTTCATAATAACTATCTTCCAAAAATAGAAGTTGATTCGCAAACTTATGAGGTTCGGGCTGATGGTGAACTTTTAACGTGCGAGCCCGCGACTGAATTACCTCTGGCACAACGTTATTTTCTTTTTTAATTGAAAGTCGATTAAATGTTGCAAATTACCGAGAAACTGAACGCTCCTGCCACACCCTCTGCAAGCCTGACCTTGCCTTTTGATAAAAGGCAGAAGAGCAGATTGCGGGTTTCCCTGGATGACAGTCAGGAAGTGGCATTGATTCTGGAACGTGGCAGTGTTTTGCGTCATGGTGATTTATTGCGGGCAGACAATGGGTTGATTGTCGAGGTTTGCGCGGCCAATGAAGAGGTCGCTGTTGCTTCTACAAAGGACTCTTTTCTTTTTGCGCAGGCTTGCTATCACTTGGGAAACCGTCACGTTCCACTTCAAATAGGAGAAAACTGGTTGCGCTTTCAAAGAGACCATGTATTGGAAGAAATGGTTCAATCCCTTGGGCTTTCTGTTAAACACGAGTTGTCGCCTTTTGAACCCGAAGGAGGAGCTTATGGCGGGTATTCCAGTCACTCACATTCTCATTCCCACTAAGCATATATAAAAATGATTTCTGGTCGGCCAAACGAATCATTAAGGTTAATGCAGCTATGCAGTCCGATGCTTCCTGTTGGGGCATATGCATATTCGCAGGGTTTGGAATTTGCGGTCTCTTCGGATTGGGTAAACGATGACAACACAACCTTACTCTGGATAAAAGGACTTCTCGGAAGTTCTTTAACAAACTTAGATGTTCCTCTATTGTCCCGCTTGCATAAAGCGTGGTCGACTGGAGACAAAAAGAGTGTGCTCTATTGGAATGATTACTTATGTGCAAGTCGCGATTCGAGAGAGCTTCGAGAAGAAGAAAAACAGATGGCTCATGCCTTGGCTCGTTTGTTGGGTGACTTAGGTATTTCAGAAGCTGTTGAGTGGAGGGAGAATTCCAGAACATGTTTTCTAACCCTGTTTTCTTTAGGAACGTCGTATTGGAGAATTCCAATCAATGAAGCATCCTGGGGCTATTTGTGGATGTGGGCTGAAAATCAAGTGTTGTCGGCAATTAAATTGGTTCCTTTAGGACAAACCACGGGCCAGAAAATATTATCTTCTGTTATTGAAATTATTCCAGAACTGGTTGCAACAGGTTTGTCATTGGAAGATGAAGAGATGGGTTATACCGCTCCGGGTCAAGGAATAGCTAGCGCTCTTCACGAAACTCAATACACCCGATTATTCCGATCTTAAAAATACTGAAAAATGAACATGACAAATAAACAAATATTACGCGTGGGAATTGGAGGGCCGGTCGGATCTGGGAAGACGGCTCTGGTCAACGCCTTATGCAAGCAAATGAGGGACAAGTATCAAATCGCCGTTGTCACTAACGATATTTATACTAAGGAAGACGCTCAATTCTTGATCCGAAATGAAGCTTTGGAAGAAGAGCGAATCATGGGCGTGGAAACAGGAGGGTGCCCACATACCGCTATTCGAGAAGATGCATCCATGAACTTATCCGCAATTGATGAGTTGTGCCGAAGTTTCCCAAACCTGGATATGGTCATTGTGGAAAGCGGTGGCGATAATCTTGCGGCTACTTTTAGTCCCGAACTCTCCGACCTGACAATTTATGTGATCGATGTGGCCGCCGGGGATAAAATTCCTCGAAAAGGAGGTCCGGGTATAACCAAGTCAGATCTACTGGTCATCAATAAAATTGACCTGGCTCCCCATGTGGGTGCGTCCCTGGATATCATGGAGCGTGATTCTAAAAAAATGCGAGGCGAAAAACCTTTTACCTTCACTAATTTAAAAAATGGTATTGGAACGGATCAGGTCGAAAGGTTTATCATTGACCAAGGGCTGTTGTAGTCTTATCCCTGTATCTTGAAAGCATTGTCACTAATATGGATTTAATTCGCCGATATTTAAAAATAATGATGTGTTTGCTTTTCTTTGTCCCTTTTGTTTTTGAGGTCGCGGAAGGTGCTGATTCTGGAAAAAATAATATCACCGTCAGCCTCAGTTATAAATCGAAGCTCCATGGAAACTTTAATGTCGAGAAATTCAAATTAAATCATCCTATAAAAATTTCACGTACAGAAATTATTCACCATCTGATTTCCCTTCGATTCAAAGGAACATTTTTGGGCAACAAGGAAGAGCCTATCTTTTCCAAATCTGAAATTAAAAATTTGGCTCCAGTACTTATGAAAGCGTTTGCAAGAGTGAGTCCTGATAAAATTATTCACATCGAGTTAAAGGGCGAAAGTGGCATTACATCCGGCGACATTTTTTCATTTAGAAAATTTTTAAACTGGCGTTTCGATTTTATTCGAGGCGAATCATTTTTTCAAAGAAACGATGTTCGTGAGTGGAATGTCTTTGCCTGGAAGCTAATACCTCAGGAAGGTCAACTCTACTTCAAAACCGGGGTTGAAAAAGGAAAACGCATTCAGAGAAACTGGATTGTTTCAAAATTGAATCTACCGCGGCCGGATCGGAATAGTACGGATAGCGTTAAATCACCTGTGGATTTCGAAACAGATTCTTCAAACCATGAAATCAACCCGAAACTAGAGAAAAAGCTGAAGCATTTAAAATATCTTCATGATAATAAACTCATTGACGAAGAAGAGTATAAAGCCCAACAAAAAATTCTTTTCGATGAGTTGTTTTAAATGAATCAAATATTCTGATTTGTATTTTAAAAAAAATCGGCACTCTCCACTTTTAAAACCTGTTCGCCTTCATACGGAATTGTAGATCTATTCAGCCCAAATAATTCCTAAAAACAGAATCTCGTGTTATTAGCAGGTACCCCGAATGATCCCCAATTTCTCAGAAGAGCTATATCTCATAAATCGATGTCCTCGAAGTCCGTACCATTCAGGCTTTTTTTAAGAACTCGATTTTTTAAGGTAATCTCTGTTACCAGCTGTTTTAAGTGTTGGTTTTCCTTTTTAAGGTCAATGACTTCATGGGAACTGGCCTTACGGACTGTATCTCCCATAAGACGCTCCTTACCAGCTTCAAGGAAATCTTTGCTTCATTGGTCGGCGATTTATTGA
>PCCT01000080.1 GCA_002731985.1 Nitrospinota bacterium | reverse complement strand
TATGTCAGAGTTTAAGCATTAACGAATTAATCACTCTAAACTCTTTGCCGATAAGCAAAACCATATTAATGGAATTGAAAACTTTTGGAACCAGACCAAGAGACACATGCGCAGATTTAACGGTATTCCAGCCAAGCATTTTCCTCTGTTTTTGAAGGAATGTGAGTGGCAATTTAACAACCCCAAATCTAAATCACAATTAAAGCTGTTTAAACAACTTGTTAAACAATATATGGGCTAGTTATCTGGTACAGCCCCCAAAAAAAAATTTATTTTACAGGATGAGATTCTCCCGCTCAGGCGGTTTGCTGTGCTTTGGCGGGAGGTTGTGCGGGTATGTCTGGTTTTGGGTCGACTATGTTTCTTTTCATGAGAATGTTGACTAACTGTTTGTCTCGGCAGGTAACAGCCATATCGATCAACCCGTCATCATTAAAGTCACCCGTAATCATTCCTTGCGGATATTCATCTGTAACATGAGCGATCGGTGGATAGGTGAAAGTACCATCCCCTCTGCCAAGAGACACGGTTATTAAATCGTCCGTTGAGTTTGATACCGCAATGTCCGGTTTGCCGTCACCTGTAAAATCTGCTACCGTCACATACTTTGGGAAAGAGCCCGAAGCAAAATCCTTGAGAGCGGTAAAAGTTTTATCTTTGTTGTTCCTTATTAGTGTCATGGCATGATGCACGTTGCTTGAAGTCACCAGATCGTCATAACCATCGCTGTCTACATCTATATTAGCAATCGTTAAGGGTTGCTTCCCTCCCTTGAAACGATCCGACGGTTCAAAGGTTCCGTTACCTTTCCCCCATAATATCTGAACACCGGTATTACCAGACCCTGCCAACGCTACCGCGACATCGACTATTTTGTCCCGATCATAATCACCTGTAACGATACCGGTTGGCTGACCTCTAACGGCTATGGCCACTGGCTCCTGAAAATGTCCCTTACCTTTTCCCAACAGGATCATCACTTTATGATAACGCATAGTAACCGCAAGGTCGGCGACCCCATCAAAATTAAAATCGCCCGTTGTCATATTGATCGGAATTTTACCGGGCTTTAAAAGCACGTTTGTTTTTTTGAAATTGCCGAACCGTGAGTTTATATGAAAATTAATACTCTGATCCCGGTAATTCAGAACCGCCAGATCAAGGTAATCGTCATTATTAAAATCCGCCGCCACAACGCAAATTGGATCTTCCCCCGTCTTCATAATAATCTGATCCTTGAATGTTCCGTCACCTCGCCCCTTGAAGTAAGACAGAGTATTGTCACCACTGTTAGTGACAACAAGATCCAACTTTCCATCCATGTTAAAATCTTCCGAGATCATGAAAGAAGGCTCTGCACCGGTCTCCATAACAAAGTTGATTCTAAATAAAGGCGGCATCTTTTTTCGGGCCTTACCAGGACTGGGGCAACCGGCGATTATTCCGGTCAATATAAAAATAAAAAAGGAAAGGAATATTTTCTTCATGCGAATTTAAAAAAGGATATGCCCTTTGAAAGGACTTGAGTTTAAGGCCCCCCAAGAATACCACAGATTTCATTCATGTCTACAGAACTAGCGAACCCGGAAAGCTTCTGAATTTTTAGGATCTGGTTCAAGTCCTGCTGGAGAGAAAAGCAAAAGGCGATGAATTGCCTAACGGATCATATTCACCGTAAGAGGAAAGGATATTGAATTTAGTAGAATTTCTTTATAAGGCTTGTGCCCAGAGACACTGTCAAACATCGCCTCCATACATACCGAATCCAACGCGGCAATGGCAAGCAGATGACCCATAAATTCAAAACGAGTGCAATGGTTGGTAAAAATTCGTACCCCGCAGCCATCATGCATCTCCCCTTTAAGGCTCTGGTACGACGTTATCATCTATCGCTTCCTTACGAAACGACTCAAGCATTCCCTTAAAAATATATGTGTGAAACTTTGAAAGGCTAAACCAGTAAAGGTTTCCCCAGAAGGGTTTGGGAATAAAATGGGCTCTCAAAGTCAAACGAGTACTCCCGCCAGATTGAGGTGCGGGGAGGGGGGCAACAGACTCCAACTCAAATTGTAGCCAGGAGAGTCCGGGCGAAATCATTTCCGAACGAAGAAGCAACTCCTTATCAGGCACCAGATTTTCCACGCGCCAGAAATCGACAGAATCCCCAACACGCAATTTCTCAGGATCTCGACGGCCCCTGTTTAGTCCGACCCCACCTATAACTCGATCGATGAGTCCACGAATTTTCCAAAGTAAATTAGCATGCGCCCAACCATTATCACCTCCGATACGGCAAATGATAGAAAATATTTTTTCAGGCGGGGCGGAAATATCAAGAAAATGTTCGTCAATTTCGAAATCGGATGATTCAAATTTACAAAGCGGCATCAAACCGCTCATCCTTTCAGGCGGAACATCGGTCCAATGTGAAAACACCTGCGACTTTGCTTCTTTAAGCTGTGCCCACTCAACAGCTGTTTGAAAATCCAATGTTTCAAAAGGAAGAATATCAGCGATGTGATTTTCCCGGCAGAACACGTCACTTCGCAAACTACTCAGTAGAAGAGACGTGATATTGACCGGGATAGAAATAAAAAGGTGAAGCCAGTAGGCATAGATACGGCACAACCATTCCACAGGAATGGGGAGCCAGGCCACGTCAAAAAACCGAACACGTTTGTGGAGTATGTTGGCAAATTTCAGGAGGAGGTCTTTGTAACTCATCACATCCTTTCCGCCGATGTGGTATACGCGGGATTCAAGGTCCGGCGTTTCTAGAACACCGACCAGATATTTAATCACGTCACGAATCGCGATGGGTTGGCATTTTGAATTGAACTCCCGTAAAAATGGAATCCAACGATTGTTTAAAGCAAGCGACTTCATTAGCTCATAAGATGTGCTCCCGGTACCTACAATAATCGCCGCACGAAGCTTGATCGCCGGTACAGAACTCTTCGTTAAAATGCGCCCTACTTCCTGCCGACTCCTCAGATGATCCGACAGGCCTTCACTTTTCTCGCCCAATCCTCCCAGATAGATGATCCGCTTAACCCCAGACTGTTCTGCCGTCTCTACAAAGTTTGACGCCGCTTGCTGATCCTTTTCTATAAACTCCTGTTGTTTGTCGCGCATACTGTGGATGAGATAGTATGCAGTATGTACATCCTCAAGGGCGGGGGGTAATTCAACAAAGTTCAGGCAATCGGCAAACACCACCTCAATGCGCGGGTGGCTCAAAATGGGGAGGACACTCCGGTTGCGAAACATGCAACGCACAACGTATCCGCGGTAGACCAGTTCGGGAATCAGTCGATGGGCCACATACCCATTGGCTCCTGTGACAAGAACTCGTGTCCCGGGAGACAAGGGGTGGGTATTCAGATTGTCGCAATAATGATAATTGACTACCTCCGGATCCATAAGGGGAATATGGTCTCTTGAGGTAAAGTTTTCAAGAGGAAAACAAAATAAGCCATAGGCAAATATTGTTTTAAGGAGGGAACTTTTGAATTAGTCCGCATATTGCGTGAGTAAAACGTCGTACCCCTCGAATACGTCGTCGCGAGCCTGTGGTATCACTTCAATAGCTCCATACCCCGAAGGGGTAGCTAAGCGGCGTGGCACTGGTGCCCAGCATTCCACGATCCCAGCATACTGGATTGCCTGCGCTCCAAAGGGGTGCTTCGTTGGCTTCGCCTCCTCGCAAAGACGGCTTTGGTAGTGAGTTAGCTATTGGAAAACTTTGCCGTAGAAGAAGGGGTTATGCTGTTTTTCCTCGCCCACCGTAGTCGCTGGACCGTGTCCTGGATACAACCTAGTGTTATCGGGAAGCGTCAGTAAGTTCCCTGCCACTGAATTGAACAACCCAGACCATGAGGCATTAGCTCGCCCCATGGACCCGGCGAAAATAGCATCGCCGGAAAAAACAGACTCGTTGATCTTGTAGGAAACTCCGCCAGGAGTGTGCCCGCGCGTGGAAAGGGTCTTGATGTTAAGTTTCCCAAGAATGATCGAATCGCCCTCCTCTATGATCCGCAGGTCGTGGCTTCCTGACGGGCGAGGTTCTATTTTATCAACCCAGGTAGGGCATCCAAATGCACTGTCCAACTTCCCCAAACCGCCAGCATGGTCTGGATGAGTATGAGTCAGTAAAATCTTTTCCGGTTTAACACCCAGATCACGCGCTTTTTTGATGATAGCTTCCGGATTGGCCCCGGTGTCTATAACAGCAGTTGCACGGGTTTCCCGGCAAACCAGCAAATAACATTTTACTGGATAAAGTCCCATAAACACATTGAGACATGTAATATCGAACGGACCCGGATCGGGTATCTCCTTTTCCGGCACCCATTTTTCTTCGGCAATCGCTAACAGAGATGGACCGTGCAAATCCAGAGCGTTGGCTATTTTAAAAACAACCTTTTCCTCTGGAACCCATTCATAATTTTCAATACGTGCGATATCGCCAACAGACATTCCAGCGGACTTTGCCAAGTCTGCCTGAGTCCACCCTTTTCCATCACGGGCTTTTCCAAGAATATCACCTAACTCATCTTCCAGTTCCGTTGCCATAAAATCTCCTGTTTCCAAAATTATACTGCAACATCAGGAGAATGAACAACCCCACCGTAGACAGGCAGGCATCAGTGCCCGTATTAATTATTTTCTGGCTCAGCTTCTTCCTGCAGTTTGGCCCCAGCTTCCATCCTTAAACTTGGCGTAGACAACCAATACACCAGCCCCACAAAAACACCACCGCCGACCAGGTTTCCAAGGGTCACAAAGATCTGGTTATGGACAAACCCACCAATGGAAATTTCAGGACCATGTGGAAGAAACATTGCCATGCTCAATAAAGTTTGATTAGCGATACTATGCTCATACCCACTGGAAATAAACGCGAACAAGCACCAGAAAATCATCACGAGCTTGGCAGTATCGCTTTGAGTTTTCAGAGAAATCCATACAGCCAGACAAACCAGCCAGTTGCATAGTATGCCCCTGATAAATGCTTCCTGAGGCCCCAATGCCATCTTCGCCGCCGCAACTTTTAGCACCAGGGCTTGTGAGGCTTCTGTCAAACTACCTCCGGCAATTACCAATCCCGCAAGGAAAGCGGACCCGAGAAAATTGCCCACAAAACACAATATGAATAAAGCGATAATCGGTGTCAATCCCACTCTTTTAGTGATATGACCAACAGCAAATACCATATTGTTCCCAGTAAACAATTCCGACCCCGCAAAAATAACCAGACTAAGCGCGATGCCAAAAGACGGTCCCATGATCAGCTTTAAATAAGCCCCGCCTCCATCTGCGGCAATGGGACCCGCTATTGAAAAAATCAATACTATTCCGAATCCCACATAAATGCCTGCCAATGCGGACAGGACGGTGTAACTGAGAGGCGACTTTTGCATGAACGCGATTTTCTTTTCAGAAGCGTCGCCAATTTTCTGCATCTCTGTTTTATACATTCTACTTACTCCCTTTTATTTTACTCGCCACCCCTTGCAATTTAATCCACACCCTACTCTCTTCAACTTTAATCGGATACACCAAAGCACAACCTTCATCCGGTGGCACGGCTTTTCCATCGGACAATTCTAAAACCAGATTGTGCAAAGGACAGGTGACTCTTTTGCCATGCACTATCCCTTGGGATAATGGACCCTCCTTATGAGGACAACGATCACGCACAGCATAAATTTCGTCATTTGCGGTTCGAAACAGGGCGATCTCCATCTCCTCCGCATGTACCACCCGCGCCCCTAAAGGCGGAATTTCGTCCACTGAACTGATTTCTATCCAATCACTCATGGCTTACTTTCACCTCCAAAGGAAAGAATTCATGTGTTTCAAATCCTGCGTCTCCGGTGCGTTCAGCCCATGGATCCTTTTGTGCAAATTTCTGTGAGCTTAGAAACCGATCTGACAAGGCTTTGCGATTTCCGCCATCTTCGATAAGTTGCTGTCTGATTTTAACCATTCCTACCCGCTCGATCCAAGGCGCTGTGCGCTCCAGGTAATACGCATCCTCACGGTATAATTGGATGAACGCGCAACAATGCTCAACCACTTCCTGATCCGTCTTTACCTTGCACAGCAATTCAGTGGGGCGTACCCTCACACCACCGTTGCCGCCAATGTGCAGTTCCCAGCCTGACTCAACGGCCACGACACCAAAGTCTTTGATGGTGGCTTCCGCGCAATTGCGAGGACAGCCGGATACCGCCATTTTGAACTTGTGAGGCATCCAGGAACCCCAGGTCAATTTTTCCAATCGCACACCCATGGAAGTGGAGTCCTGAGTACCAAACCGGCACCATTCTTCTCCCACGCAAGTCTTGACCGTGCGCAAGGACTTACCGTATGCATATCCAGAAGGCATTCCCGACTGGTTCAAGTCGGACCATACTGCAGGCAATTCATTTTTTTTCAGACCATACAAACCAATACGCTGTCCGCCAGTGATCTTAACCGTGGAAACATTGAACTTATCCGCCGCATCGGCTATAGCACGTAACTCCGCAGGAGTGACAAGCCCTCCCCAAATACGCGGGATAACGGAAAAGGTTCCGTCTTTCTGGATATTGGCGTGCGCTCTTTCATTGATGTAGCGCGACCGAGGATCATCTACCACCTCACCCGGCCAGGAACTCATCAAGTAGTAATTGATCGCCGGACGGCAAATGTGGCATCCATCTGGCGACCGATATTCCAGATAATCCATAACGGATCGAATGCCCGTCAATTTTTGTCTTTGTATAGTTTGGCGAATTTCTTCGTGAGTGTAATCGGTGCATTTGCATAAAGGCTTTGCCGTGGGAGCTTCAGAGTAATCACCGCCAAGAGTAAATGATAAAATCTGCTCTACCAGGCCGGTGCATGAACCGCAAGAGCTGGAAGCCTTGGTATGGTCCCGGACATCGTCCAATGTGAACAATCCTTTAGAGGTAATTGCATTGACGATATCCTTCTTGCATACCCCGTTACAACCACATACCTCCACGTCATCCGCCATATCCGCCGCAGTATTTGCACCACCATGTCCGGAATCACCCAAGTGAGACTGGCCATAGAGCAACTGTCCTCTAAAGCCGCTGATGTCTGTCTGGTCCCTTAACATTTGGTAGTACCAGGAACCGTCTACCGTATCTCCAAACATAACCGCTCCATGGATACGGTTATTTTTCAGCACAATTTTTTTGTAGATTCCTCTGTCCACATCTTTCATAACGATGCTTTCAGTTGTATCGTCCCCCATAAAATCCCCAGTGGAAAACAAATCCACACCAGTAACCTTCAATTTGGAAAATGTGAGCGAACCACGGTATTGCGCAAAACCAAGCTGAGCCAAATGATTCGCACAAACCTTGGCTTGTTCAAACAACGGGGCCACCAGACCATAAACCTGGTCTCTATGCTGAACACATTCACCGACGGCATAGATCCGCCCGTCATAGGTTTGCATCGTGTCATTGACTACGATGCCACGATCACAATGAATCCTGGCCTTCTGAGCCAGAGCTATATTGGGTCGAATACCCACTGCCATAACGACCAGATCGGCGGCGATCTCCAGTCCGCCCTTGAATCGGGCACCCCACACCTCATCCTCCCCGAGCAATGCCTCCGTTGCGGTCTCCATCAGAAACTGAATCCCGCGATTTTCAAGAGTCTCCCTCAGCATGGAACTCGCCTCAGGGTCGAGTTGCCGTTCCATCAAAGAATCCATAAGGTGTACCACCGTAACGAACATCCCCTGCTGCTTGAGAGCATAAGCCGCTTCCAAACCAAGCAATCCGCCGCCTATAACCAATGCCTGCTTTTTTTTATTAGCAATCTCAAGTATCGTCGTCACATCATGAATGTTACGGAATGTGACAACCCCCTTAAGGTCATTTCCGGGAATTGGAATAAGAACCGAATTGGAGCCTGTGGCCAACAACAACCGGTTATAACTCGCAGTCGTCCCGTCTTCAGCTATCACCTTGCGATTACGCCGATCAATCTCCACCACCTCTTTACCCGTATGGAGCTTGATATTATTTTCCTGATACCAGTTTTCATCATTGAGCATGATATCGCCGATTTCCTTTTCCCCCGCCAACACCGGAGAAAGAAGAATGCGATTATAGTTTCCATGAGGCTCAGACCCAAAAACGGTAATATCATATAAGTCGGGCTCAATCTTAAGTAGTTCCTCAAGCGTGCGCACCCCAGCCATACCATTACCGACTAAAACCAACTTCTCTTTCATATGGAACCTTTTCCTTTCAACGTTCAAAACAATATTTATTGCGCTTCAACCGCTAACCCTATTTAATTCGTAGAAACCCCGTTCACAACAAAAGGGACTCTATCGATTTCAACTTTTCTGCTTTTGCTAGCACTCACTTTCTTTTTATTTTTCGACTGTTTCATACCCTTGATGGGATGCATCTTCTCTCTTGTGTGAAATGGAATGATCTGCTCAAGGACATTGGGCAAAATGTCACAGGGAACATTTTCAAGAATCTTGATCGCCTGCTTGGGATGCTTCCCGGTCCGTCCTCCCATGAAAATGTCAACTCCGTCGACAGCTATCAGATGGTTGCCACAACTGGCAGGACACCCCGACTAGTGCATACTGATGGGTACTGTATCCTTTAATGATACAAAGTTTCAAGTTCCGTGCCAAACGATAAACAGGCTAAAAATAGTAGTAAAACGGGGTGAGGCTGAATTTTCTAGCAATTTGATAGGGAACGGTGCCCTAAAATGACACAGTGAAAACAGGCATCGCCCTAAATTCAAACAAATTCTGACTTATCTGCTTCCTTTCCTAACAAACATGCGCTGATCGTTCAAAGGACTCCCCTGTTTTTAGCAACTATTCGATAACCCCACTCCGCAACCGGGGCAAAGCCGGGGACATTTCGATAAATCCATAATGGCCACGTTTTATCAGGGGCACACGCCAAAGCACTAAACACCGCCTCGGCTCCTTCAAACACATCGCCCTCAAGATCGATCCATTGAATCGAACGCTCATAATCCGCGACAGAGAATTGTGGAAACCGCTCGACCGCTTCCTGGGAAGCAAGATACTCCACCTGGTCCCCGGTAACGTGTTTCCACCGACTGATCCAACGCCTGCAAAAACTGCATTCACCGTCATAAATCATTACGGACCTTGTCTTAGTCACGAGTAATCTCTCTGTTGGCAAAACTTTTAGTGTAATAAAGCGGAGTAACTCATCGCATACAGTTTAAAGTAATAATTTCAACAGACATAATAAATTTCCAGCTAAAACAAACCCGATGTCCCTCTGTTTGTAAGTTCTCGATCCAGTCAAAACCCACGCTATTTGCGGCATATTATCAACCCCATTGATATTCGCCCTTAAGCTCTTGCGTTATTTCAAGACCTGAGCTATTGTTTCATCTTGTCTCAAAATACCCTGGCGTACTGTTCCAAGACGATCAGTCTTTTGCAACGGCATTAACAAGTTTACAAATTGATCTAACCCGAGAAATAGACAATGGCAGAAATGACACGCGAAGAAGTGGAAGAACGGTTGGAGGAATTCGCCGCTTATCAGGCTATCAAAGAAGCCCATGACGATACTGAAGAAATCTTTCCAGACACAGATGACGAGAATCTGGAAAATCAAGAAGAGGATTCATCGGAAGATATAGTGAACGGAACTGATGCTGAAACTTCCGCAGAGGGCAATGATCCTCAGGAGGAAGAGGAATCGCAAGATGATACGAAAGCTTCCTCTGCCCCATCTCTTGATGAC
>PCCT01000079.1 GCA_002731985.1 Nitrospinota bacterium | reverse complement strand
GCAATGGCGGCGTTGCCGTTTGTAAAACCCTTCAATATTTTCAAAAATAGCCGTCTTGGCTTCCTGACGAGTATTGTAAGTTTTTCCGTGAATCAACTCCACCTTTAATGTATGGAAGAAATTCTCCGCTACAGCGTTATCCCAGCAATCTCCCTTACGGCTCATACCGCATTGGACTCCGTTGGCTTTCAGCAATGCTTGAAACTGCAATCCTCGGTCGGAATGATGAATCAGCCCTGACTTTAATCCTCCATTCTTGATGGTCATTAGACATTAAGTTATGTAGCGTATATAGCAAACATCTACACACACGGTATCTATGCTTAAGGTCGTATGCCGTTCCAAACTCAAGGCGTTCCTATCTACTTTTTAACTAAAACGCAGGTGAGGCTACAATCCCACGGAACACGTTCTCCTAAATAGAGGTGTGTTAATGCGCGTTCGAAAAGGTCGCGGAGGAAATATTTTAAGAGAGTTTTGATTCTTCTTTTTTTACCGTGAATACGTATCGCGTTATAGCATCCCTCCATTGAAAATCCAACTTGCCTTGTTACTTGATCCAGAAGACGCCCAGTAAGAACTGTTTGGTGTGTTATGTCGCCATATTGAGCATAGGTACTAAATGGGCTTTGGCCATTGGGGAATCGAACGATTACGCGTCCTCCAACTTTCAAACGCCGATTGATCGCCTCAAAATAGCTCTTCAGCATCTCTTTTGGAAGATGCTCTACAACATCAAAAAGCACCACAGCGTCATATTCAAACCCCAATTCTTCTAAGTCGTCTTCTAGAAATGAGCCAAGAAAAACTCTGAAGCCTCTTTTGGCCGCCAACCTGTAGAGTTTTTCGCTAATTTCGATTCCAGAAACATCATATCCATTCAATTTAGCCCATTGCAAAAACTCCCCGTTTCCGAAACCAATTTCTAAAATTTTTCCCTTATGTGGAATTTGGCCACGGTTAAATTCGCGGGTAAAATAGTCATGATTTGTGGGATTGGGGACTTCGGGTAAAGTTTTATTTTCAGTCCATCCCTTCCATTCTTCGTAATCAGAATATGGAGAGTCCTCATTATTAGTTTCACTCATAGAGTCGTTCATGGGATTGGTAACTTTCAAAATAGAATTTGGATAAAACCGAACCTGATTGTAGCAATTTATCTCATAGATATCTATTTATCACTTGCCAGGTCTGGTCACCAGTTCCTATCACCCTAGTGTCTTTTTTCGCGTATTTTAAAGTACCGCGTGATGGGTTCTACCAGAGAGCGGTCCGTTTCAATTTCAATCGTATCCACGCCGACCGAATAAAAAGATTTCTTCAAGTTTTCCCGCCGCTTCCGTTCATGGGCAGTGAGACGTTTCATCATTTCCCTGTCACCGGTATCGACCAGTAGCGTTTCACCCGATTCAGCGTCCTGAAGATGAATATAGCCTACAGGGGGAAGATTCAGTTCCCTTGGATCGGTTATCGATATAGCGACCAGATCATGTTTCTGCTCCGCCAACTTGAGATTGGCCTCGTAATCCTTTGCTTGGAAATCGGAAATAAGAAAAGCCACGCATTTTCTTTTGTGTATTTTCAATAAATATTCAAGCGGAAGGTTGATGTCCGTGCCTCTTCCCTCCGGTTGAAAGTTGAGGATCGTCCGAATTATGTTCCAGATATGTGCTTTGCCTTTTTTAGGAGGAATATAATGTTCAATTTTATCCGAAAATACGATGAGCCCAATTTTGTCGTTATTGCGAATTGCGGCGAAAGCCAGAATGGAAGCAACTTCGGCGGAAACCTCATTTTTAAATTTACCGGCGGAACCAAATTCGCCTGAGGAACTAACGTCAACAATAAGCATGACAGTAAGTTCTCGCTCTTCCTTAAATTCCTTAATAAAGGGTTGTCCAATGCGAGCTGTTACATTCCAGTCGATGAGCCTTATGTCATCGCCGGGGGCGTATTCACGCACAGCGTTGAATTCCATTCCACGGCCCTTGAACGCTGAGACATATTCACCTGCCATCAGGTCCGTCACCATATGGCCTGTCTTGATCTGGATGGAGCGGATTTTCTGCATAAGCTCCGGGGAAATATCTTTTTCCGGGACAGGTGGCGATGGTGTTTTGAATCCTTCAATAATTTTTGAGAATATGTTCATCGTTATCTATCAAGAAGCATAATTCGTAACACTCACGATCATTTACGCCGAGTAGGTTTTTATAGGCCCTGCGCCGAGCAGTTAGGGGACCTCTACAGTGTCAAAAATTTTCTGGAGTACATCATCAGACGATATATTTTCAGCCTCTGCCTCATAAGAGAGGATGACCCGATGTCTCAACACGTCAAATCCTATTGACTTAATGTCCTGAGGCACGACGAATCCGCGTCCCCGCATAAAGGCATAAGCTTTCGATAGACGATGCAGGAAAATCGACGCGCGAGGTGACGCACCATATTGGATCATACCAGCCAGTTCAGGTAAGTTTTGCCCCGCTGGATTTCTAGTCGCCGCTACCAGGTTGAGGATGTAGTCCTCCAGGTTGTCATCTATATAAATGGAATCGATCACCTCCCGGGTTTTGATCAAAGTTTCAGGTTGCACTACGGTTTGAGCTTTTGTATTAGAGTTGCTGGAGGCCATCCTCTGCATGATGACTTTTTCCTCTTCCTTAGTGGGGTAATCAATTTTCAACTTCAGCATGAATCGATCCACCTGTGCCTCTGGCAGAGGGTAGGTCCCCTCCTGCTCAATCGGATTCTGAGTTGCTATCACCATAAAAGGTTTGGACAGTTTAAACGTTTCACCGCCGATGGTTATTTGTCTTTCCTGCATAGCCTCCAGCAGGGCGCTTTGAACCTTGGCAGGTGACCGGTTGATTTCGTCCGCCAGTATGATGTTGGCAAAGAGCGGCCCCTTCTTTACAGTGAATTCGCCAGTTTTGGGCTGGAATATTTGTGTTCCGAGAAGGTCGGCTGGTAGCAAATCCGGCGTGAATTGTATTCGTTTGAATTGGGCATGGATCGTTTGAGCCAGAGTATTCACCGAGGTAGTTTTAGCCAGGCCCGGCACACCCTCAAGCAAAATGTGTTCACCAGTGAGCAAACCTAATATGAGCCGTTCGGTAAGGTATTTTTGACCAACGATTACCTTTTCTACTTCATGGAGAAGAGTCGGAATAAACTCGCCCGCTTGTTTGACCTGTTGTGTGATTTCTTCAATTTGCTGAGTCATTGATTGATATAAAAGTCCCGGGTTATTGTCGCTTGTTCATCATTGGGTTAGCCAGTCTGGATTAATATAATCGAAAAATCGCGTAGGTGAAGATTAAAATTTTTTAATTTAATGGGGTGTTTTGCCAAAAACTGACATAGATTGCCTTGATTTTGTAGTTTGGACTTTACAAAAATATTCAGTCCAATAGAATAAGCGGTTCATGCAAAAACAAAGAATATGAAAAGATTCTTATTCAAAGGATTGGGATGACTGATAAAACTCAAAGCGACTTAGATCTATTGATTGATGAAGGATTGAATGCTGAAAAAGGGGAGCTTGATCTTCGAGAACGTGAGCTGGAAGACGATGATATCAAGTTGATCGTGAAGTCTGACAAGCTCAAAGGTGTCACTGCCTTGTTTTTGGAGTTTAACGACATCGGTGATGCAGGTTTGCAGGCACTTCTTGACTGCGAGAGTTTGAAGCATCTCACAGCTCTCAATATGTTTAAGAACAAGGTCACCGATGCGGGTGTTAAGGAAATGGCCAAATCTAAAACCCTGCTCAACCTGTCGGAACTCGTTATGAGTGATAATCAGATCGGGGTAGAAGGTGCCAGAGCGTTGGCGGATTCAAAAACCCTAGCTAATCTGGTTTCCCTATGGGTGGGAGATCAATTGGGTGACGAAGGCACGAAGATTTTAGTTGAATCAAAGTATCTCACCCGGCTCAATTTGCTCACACTATACAGGAACAATATCGGGAACCCCGGCGCCCAGGCTCTGGCGGATTCACCAAACCTTACTAAACTGACCGAGGTTAATCTCAACTGGAACTATATAGAGGCCGCAGGCATTGAGGCCATGGCTAATTCCAAAACCCTTACTCAATTGGAGCAGTTGACGTTGACATACAATCCGATTGGAACGGAAGGGGCAAGATTAATAGCCGGTTCTGAAAATTTCAAGAACCTTAAGTTACTCGACCTCTACGAAACGGAGCTGGGTGACGAAGGAGGACGGGCTTTGGCGGAATCCAAATACCTTTCCAACCTTGAAACACTGATTTTAATTCACAACGACATCAGTGAAGAGGTTCAGGAGCTAATCCAAAACTCCAAGAACCTGCCAAATTTGACCAAGGTTGTATTTCGGCCTGCAATGGCTGAGCATTAAAATTTGTAACTAGGATACGTTTTGTCACCCTTATTCCGGTTCAATGGGGATAGCAAGGGTGTGAAGGTTCAAACTGATGATAGGGGTTCCTCAATACAATGTGAGGAGTCCCTTTTTTTATTTATTTGTTGAATTAAAATGCCAGTTGGAGGCATTCCCAGTGTTAGACTTGGCTCTTATCATATCTTGATAATTTAAGGAACAATAGACGCATGTTTACAGGTGACCAACCCGATTTGCTGGATCTGTGGGTTTTTCGGGAAGATAGTATTTATGTGGTGGGAAAGGACGGGATTCCCCAGCATTACGATGGCACAGAGTGGCTACCAGTCCGTACCGAAAATGCGAATCCGCTGATGGGTATCTGGGCCTCCGATGAAAAGAATATATACGCGGTGGGTATCGGCGGTGTGGTGCTTCATTACCAGGGGGAAAAATGGAATCAGATTGATACGGGTGGTTATGACTCTTTAAATGCCGCTTACGGATTTGACAGTAAGAACATGTTCATTTATGGGGTGGGGGGGCGTCTCTTGTTTTGGGATGGGGAAAAGTGGCATTACCGCGAACCCAATACTATTCACGACCTGTTTTGCATGTGGGGAACTGATATCAATAACATTCATGCGGTAGGCGGAGAAGGGACTTATCGTTTCTATGACGGTAAACAGTTTCAGCGGCGTGATGAATTAACTAATGAAGAAGTCTCCTTGTACGGGGTTTGGGGGGCGGCCGCCGATGATGTGTATATTGCCGGCTCCCATGGAACCATACTTCATTTCGACGGTAATGAAGAAAATGAGTGGAAGCCGATGGAATCGGGGACCGAAGAATATCTGTTAGGCATATGGGGTTCTTCATCCTCAGATATATTCGCGGTGGGAGATAATGCAACCATCCTGCATTACGATGGCAAGTCATGGTCTCCCATGGATTCTGGAACAGAAAAATATTTGACCAAAGTACGTGGACTAGGTTCTGACAGGGTATATGCAGTCGGTGATGATGGTCTTGTGATTCGATACGATGGCGAAAAATGGACCGACATGTCATTGGGAGGGAACGGGTAAATGTCGAGCTTGACAGAAAATCATCTGCTTTCAATTCATGGATTTGGCGAAGACAATATTTTTGTCGGTGGTGCCGAGGGAACCATGCTTCACTTCGATGGTGACAAATGGACATCGATGGATCTTAACGGACGCTGGGCTGTAAAAAATATATGGGGCTCGGCGCCGGACAACGTATTTGCTGTTGTTACCGATGGCAGGATACTCCACTACAACGGTAAAGAATGGTCGGTGCAGGAAACAGAAAAATTACCGCCCATGACGGGAATATTCGGTTTGTCAGAAACTGAGATTTACGCCTGCTCCCGTCTTGGCAAGATCCTTCGCTTTGATGGCAACGAGTGGAAGTTTTTGCAAACGGGAACCGAGGTCGATATTACGCGTCTGTGGGGATGCCCCGAAAGCGGAATGTATGCGGTTGGATTCGACGGTCTCATCCTGCATCAGGAGGAAGACCGATGGACGCGGCTCACGGTTAACTCCGGTCACGAGCTCTACGGAGTTTATGGATTTGGTCCGGATGATATGTACATTTGCGGATCGGACGGGATCATTTTTAAGTTTGATGGACGTGACATCACAGAAATGCCAACACGCACGATGGATTTTTTCCTCGATGTATGGGGGCCATCAAAAGAAATGGTTTTCGCCGTCGGCGACTTGGGAATGATAATGTTCAATGACGGGAAACAATGGGCCCGTATTGAATCCAATACAGAAGAATATCTCACCGCCCTCTGGGGAAGCTCCGATGAAAATATGTACGCTGTCGGCGATAGCGGACTCATCCTTCACTGGAATGGAGAAGACTGGTCGGCCTGCGAATAGTCACGAGGCTACCCTGCGACCTGTCTCAGTCCGGTAAATATCTTGACACCCCTATAGTAATGTCCTAAAACCAAATGGTTGAGCTTTTCAAGACCATGTAGCCTCAAGGCTGAAGGGAGCCGGAGAGATTAACTTTTTGATAAGTCAAGTCTTTTCAAGTTGTCTTTGCGAGAAGGCGAAGCCGACGAAGCAATCTAGGAAGTCTGGATCGTGAAATGCTGGGCACTAGTGCCACGCCGCTATAAGCGGCTCGCGACGACGCTTTGTTGAGGGCTTTAGGCCTGTGACCTGCAGGTTATTAATGTTTACTGCAAAATTTATGTTGAAACCCACACTCGAAGAATTTAAAGAAAAATCGAAACAGGGCAATTTGATTCCTGTATACAGGGAAATCCTTGCTGACCTGGATACTCCCGTTTCCGCCTATATGAAAATAAGCGGGGGTGAGTATTCCTTTCTGCTCGAAAGTGTGGAGGGTGGCGAGAAGTGGGCGCGGTATTGTTTTCTGGGATGCGATCCATCAATCATCATCAGTTTAAAGGGAACAAAGATCACCGTAGAAAACAAAGGGCAGACGGAATCAAGGGAGATCACAGAAGGGAATCCTCTGACCGGACTCAAAGAAATTCTGGCGCAATATCAACCGGTCGAAGTGGAGGGTCTACCCCGGTTTTCTGGCGGCGCGGTTGGATTTATTGGCTATGACATGGTTCGTTCCTTTGAGGAGTTACCGCAGGATACGGTAGACGACCTTAATGTCCCCGATGCCCGGTTCATTATTACCGACACGTTATTGATATTTGATAACGTCGCACAAACGATCAAGATAGTTTCCAATGCCCATGTGGATAACTATGATGCAGAGGAGGCATACCGCCGGGCCTCGAAAAATATTGATGCGATCGAAGAAAAGTTAAGAGCCAATCTTCCGGCAGGAGTTCATGACGAAGGCGTGGATAATTCTGGAAATCAAACTAACATCGAATCGAATTTTGAAAAAGAACAATACAAAGATGCCGTCCGGCGGATCAAAGAATACATTCATGAAGGTGATGCCATACAGGTTGTCCTTGCCCAACGGTTGAAATTTAATATCAGCAAGGACCCATTCACCATTTACCGCGCGCTGAGAACGATTAATCCGTCTCCGTACATGTACTACCTGAAATTTGGGGATATCAGGGTCGTT
>PCCT01000078.1 GCA_002731985.1 Nitrospinota bacterium | reverse complement strand
AAAGTAATTCGCTAGGGGTGATTTTCTGAGAGTCTTAAAGACAACCCTTTGAACCTGATCTGGTTAATACCAGCGAAGGGAAGTGGACGGAGCTTGTTGACCCAGCTACGACCCCTTACCCGGTCGTGGCTTTTTTAATACCCGCTTCTCCCCGTCGCTTTGCAACCCGGATTTTTATACTTCCTGGTACCCAGTTTGAAATGACAGGAGATTCGCTTGCTTCTTACCATCAACGGACAAGAAAAAGAAATCTGTTCCAGCGCCAATCTGTCAGAACTTTTACGTGAGCTGGAAATAGACTCACCCCATTGTGCGGTGGCTCTTAACCAGCAGGTTGTTCCCCGCAAGAAACTCGATCAAATTGAAATCCGCGAGGGAGACCAGGTGGAAATCGTTCACGCTGTTGGCGGCGGACTCTGATTGTTATAGATACTGTTTTTTTGTAAAATATTCCTAAACTTTTTTCTGAAAATTCTAACAATGGAACAAACTCAATTTAGTATAGGGAACCGAACATTCAAATCTCGTTTGATCGTCGGCACAGGAAAATACGCGTCTTTTGAAGAAACCCGCGACGCTATCGCCGCTTCGGGAGCGGAAATGGTAACTCTCGCAGTGCGCCGTATCGAGCTGGACAAAACAAAAGACTCTATCCTCAACTTTCTCGATCCTAAAAAATACTGCTTCCTGCCTAACACAGCGGGTTGCTATTCCGTTAAAGAAACGGTTATGACTTGCCAGTTGGCACGCGAAGCGGGTCTTGGCGACATGGTCAAGGTCGAAGTCATCGGTGATGAAAAAACATTGTTCCCGGACAATGAAGCAACACTGGAAGCTTCCAAAATTCTGGTGGACGATGGATTCCAGGTCCTCCCTTACTGCACGGACGATGTGGTGCTTTGTAAAAAACTTGAAGATGTAGGATGTTCCGCTGTTATGCCGTTGGCGGCGCCTATTGGGTCCGGACTCGGAGTGCGTAATCCATTCAACATAAAACTGATTCTTGAAGCGGTGAAGGTACCGGTCATCATCGATGCGGGTGTTGGAACGGCGTCGGATGCATGCCGAGCCATGGAGCTTGGTGTCGCCGGACTCCTCATGAACACTGCCATAGCGGGAGCAAAAGATCCTCTTAAAATGGCTTGCGCTATGAAAGCCGCCGTGGAGTGCGGACGCCAGGCCTTTGAAGCAGGACGTATACCAAAGAAGCTTTACGCCACTGCCAGCAGTCCGCTAGATGGTTTGATTGATTTATAGTTACGAAATATGCCAATGAACTTGAACGATCTCCGGTTGTACCTGATCACAGACCGGTCTTTGTTCGCGGGACGAAATAAATTTCTCAATGCTGTGGAAAACGCGTTGACGGGGGGTGTTAAGGCTCTCCAACTGAGGGAAAAGGAATTACCAGATTCTGAACTGATAGAACTGGGCCAGAAGTTGCGCTCCCTCACATCAAATTATGACGCCCGGCTCTTTATTAACTCACGGGCGGATATTGCAGAGAAGATTGGCGCCGATGGCGTTCATCTTACAGAAGCAGATGGAGTGGACCCGACAAAAACCTGTCCCTCTGCAAAGGAGTTACGTAGAAATTTTCCAGATTTTTTCATTGGTGTTTCAACGCATTCTTTGGAAAAAGCTCAACAGGCTGAAACGGATGGAGCCGATTTTATAACTTTCAGTCCGATTTTTGATACGCCGTCTAAAAAAGCATATGGTTCGCCGCAAGGTCTTGACACTTTGAAAAAAGTGGTCGCGTCCGTCAGCCTTCCTGTTCTGGCTTTGGGCGGTATTAAACTCGATAACGCAGATTCCGTTTTAGATACCGGCGCTTTTGGCGCGGCACTGATCACGGGAATCTGGAACAGTTCAAATATTAACGAAACGACCCAATCTTTTTTGGAAATATTTCGCAGGAGACATTTGTTATGACATCCAAAAGTTCCGACTCAAGGAAACCTATTGATATATCCACCAAACCCGTTTCACCCAACTCGAAAAAAATTTATGTCGCGGGATCGATCCACCCACAGATACGCGTTCCATTCCGCGAGATCACACTGACTGCATCGCCTAATGGGAACGGGTCGCCCGCGCTCCCTGAGTCCGTTATCGTGTACGACACGTCAGGACCTTACACCGATCCTAACAAGGAGATCGATATTCGCAAAGGCATGGAGCCTCTGCGCGCTGAGTGGATTCAAAGTCGCGGTGACGTGGAAGAATATGAAGGCCGAACGGTAAAATCGTTGGACAACGGTTATAAATCGGAAGAACGTTTACCGGAAAAAGAACGGTTCTCCCTGGCAAACCGAAAAATTCTACGCGCGAAATCTGGGAAAAATGTTACTCAACTGCATTACGCGAGGCAGGGCATCATCACACCTGAGATGGAATACATCGCCATTCGCGAAAACCAAAAACGCGCTGACCTCGACCTGGACATGGAACGCGAAAAACGTCTTGCTGGAAAATCATTCGGCGCGAACATTCCTGATGAAATAACACCCGAATTTGTTCGTAACGAAATCGCATTAGGACGCGCCATCATCCCGGCCAATATCAACCATCCGGAAATTGAACCGATCATCATTGGCAGAAACTTTCTCGTCAAGATCAACGCCAACATCGGCAACTCGGCCATCACTTCTTCAATCGAGGAAGAAGTTGAAAAAATGGTATGGGCCATCCGCTGGGGATCTGACACAGTCATGGACCTGTCCTCTGGCAAAAATATTCACGAGACTCGGGAATGGATCATCCGTAACTCGCCAGTACCCATCGGCACTGTCCCCATCTATCAGGCTTTGGAAAAGGTCGAAGGCAAGGCGGAGGAACTCACCTGGGAAATTTATCGCGACACGCTTATCGAACAGGCCGAGCAGGGCGTCGACTACTTCACCATCCACGCGGGTGTTCTGTTGCGCTACGTACCGATGACCGCGAAACGCATGACGGGAATTGTTTCCCGAGGCGGAGCTATTCTGGCGAAATGGTGTCTCTCGCATCATAGGGAAAATTTCCTCTATACCAACTTTGAGGAAATCTGCGACATCATGAAAACTTATGACGTCAGTTTTTCATTGGGCGACGGACTCCGCCCCGGTTCTCAAGCCGATGCAAATGACGAAGGACAATTTGCCGAACTGGAGACACTGGGCGAACTCACCAAAGTCGCCTGGAAACATGACGTTCAAACAATGATCGAAGGGCCGGGTCACGTGCCAATGCATATGATCAAAGAGAATATGGAAAAGCAACTCAAGGAATGCGGCGAAGCGCCATTTTACACATTGGGTCCGTTAACCACTGACATTGCGCCGGGATACGATCACTTCACAAGCGGCATCGGCGCCGCGATGATCGGCTGGTACGGATGCGCCATGCTCTGCTATGTAACGCCAAAGGAACACCTCGGACTCCCCAACCGGGAAGACGTGAAAGAAGGGGTCATCACATACAAGATAGCGGCCCATGCCGCTGACCTCTCTAAAGGACATCCCGGCTCAAGGATAAGGGATGACGCAATGAGCAAGGCGCGATTCGAGTTTCGCTGGGAAGACCAGTTCAACCTGTCGCTCGACCCCGAACGCGCACGGGAATTTCACGACCAAACCCTTCCCGCAGATGGAGCCAAGACCGCGCATTTCTGTTCCATGTGCGGCCCGCAATTCTGCTCAATGAAAATCACGCAGGATGTTCGCGACTACGCAGAAAAACAAGGCATGGATTCAAAGGATGCCAACACCAAAGGTATGGAAGAAATGTCTAGCACCTTCCGCGACAAAGGCGGCGAGATTTACTCGAAGGCCTAAGTCCCTGTTAGAGGCCAATGAACAGGCTCCCCAAGCTGAGTGCGAAACATCGGTGTTTTACCCTGTCGGATTTCGTGTGGTTTCTATTCCCTCCGGGCGTGGCCCGGTTATTTGGCTTGGAGGAGGGTGACGGCGTAGGCGGCTATGCCTTCTTCGCGTCCGGCGAAGCCGAGTTTCTCGGTGGTGGTGGCTTTGATGCTGACTTGATCGGGATCGATCTTTAGGGTTTTTGCTATATTGATGATCATCGCTTCTATGTGCGGGGCGAGTTTGGGTTGTTGCGCTACTATGGTGGCATCGGTATTAGCGATCTGGTAACCACGTTCGGCGACTACTTCTCCCACTTTTTCCAATAACACCAAACTGGAAACACCTTTCCACTTTTCACCTGTGTCGGGAAAATATTTTCCGAGGTCACCGGCTCCGCATGCACCCAGCAGTGCATCGCACAGGGCATGACACAAGGCATCGGCATCGGAGTGCCCATCGAGTCCGAGTGAATGCGGGATGTCTACGCCGCCAAGGATTAGTTTGCGTCCTTCGACCAGACGATGAACATCGTATCCGTTTCCTATTCTGAACATATAATAATTGTTGAAACAAACTGCCTGATAAATCAGGCAACTACAATTTATATTAGTGCGCTACGGTGATGCGTTTCTTTGCTTCTTCGCGCGCCCATTGGTCGGCAATTTGCACGTCTTCCAATGAATCTATGGCATGGCATTTATGATTGTGCATGGTCGTGCGTATTGTTTCGGCAATATCTTTGAACGGGATTGCTTCATCCAGAAACGCCTGCACTGCAACTTCATTTGCGGCGTTGAGTACCGCGGGCATAGTCTGGCCTGTTTCCAGAGCTTCCTGTGCCAGTTTTATACAGGGAAATTTTTCGTAGTCGGGTTCTTCAAAGGTCAACTGTTTCATTTCCGCAAGGTCGAGTGACGGGAAGTCACATTCTATTCGGTCGGGATAGGTCAGGGCGTACGCAATGGGCACCCGCATGTCGGGCATTCCCAACTGCGCCATAATCGAGGTATCGACAAACTCGATCATCGAATGAATAATGCTTTGCGGATGCACGATGATCTCGATACAAGTGTCCAGTCCGAATAACCATTTTGCTTCGATCCACTCCAGGCCCTTGTTCATCATCGTCGCGGAGTCGATGGTAATTTTAGCTCCCATTGACCAATTAGGATGATTGAGCGCTTCCTTGACGGTGACATTTTCCATCTTCTCTTTTGTGAAGGTGCGGAACGGTCCGCCTGATCCTGTGAGTATGATCTTTTTTATGCGCTCCTCTTTTTCTCCGTTGAGCGCTTGCAGGATCGCGCTGTGCTCGCTATCGATAGGAATGATATTGACTTTTCTCTTTGCCTCCCGGAGTACAAGTTCTCCCGCGACAACCAAAGTTTCTTTATTAGCGATGGCTAGGTCTTTGCCCGATTTAATCGCGGCCATGGAAGGGGCCAGTCCCGCACTGCCAACGATAGCGGAAACGACTAGTGATATGTCGGAATGGGTGGCGACGTTAACGGTTCCTTCCTCGCCGGTAAGAATTTCCACATCTTCGCCCTTGAGTAATTCTTTAAGCTCTTCAAGTTTAGACGAATTGAAAACAGAAATGAGAGAGGGTTTGAACTCTTTAACCTGTTGTGCAAAGAGCTCGACATTGCTTCCGGCGGTCATCGCGGCGACCGCAAATCGGTCGGGATTGCGCCGAACAACATCCAGAGCATTGACACCAATGGACCCGGTGGACCCCAAAAGGGAGATCATTTTCATAAGCGGGTACCAAATTTATGAATCGCTTTCCCAATTCTAATTCACTGAAGCTCTCATTGGAAAAGTAATCGGTTTAAAGCACGAACTTAAAATAACAGTAAAACACAGGCCCGGCAAATAACAGGCTGTCGATACGGTCCAGAACCCCCCCGTGGCCAGGAAGGATATCGCTGGAATCCTTAACATCAACATGACGCTTCAACAGCGACTCTGCGAGGTCGCCGAATTGACCGATGATACCGCATATCAGGGCCGCAAGTAAACAATGGACCATCATTATATGGTCAAGGAACCAGAGCCCTGCAATAGCTCCTGCCAGCAGACTTCCACCCAACCCGGCAATAGAACCTTCCACAGTCTTTTTTGGACTCACCAGAGGCGCGAGGGGTTTCTTACCAAAGTTCTTCCCCCAGTAGTACGCGGCAATATCACCCAGCCAGACAATAAGAAACAGGAAAAAGATCAGGGCATTGCCGTTTTCTAAATGGCGGATCAATAAATAGTATCCGCCAAGTCCCGCTATATAAAGAATACCGAACAGGGTGTATGCAATCTGGTCGATAGCGACCTTGACGTTATCTTCCTGAATAAACCACGTCCCAAATAAAGTCAGACCCGCGATCAGGCCCCATTCCGCCATAAACCGTCCATCGAAATAAAAACTAAGGAGCAAAAGAAAACTGAGGACCATGCCCGGAATGGGAAATCCATTAATCCCAATCCGGGCAATCATTGTGAAATACTCATAGACCGCCGTCAGGGCGACAGCCGCCACAAAAACCAGAAACAGCAAAGGGGACCCGTAATACACAATTCCTACAACAATGGGAACGGCTATAAGACCTGTCAAAACTCGCTTCAACGGCTACCCTCTATCTAAATCAATATGAATTAAACCGGGGATTCCCGGAAATTTGGATCACTCTAAAAATTAGTTATCTGCCAGTTCTATATTCTTTCAGAAATAACGAAACGATTCACCCTTTTACAATTTGTTCCTGGGTCATGCCAAATCGTCTTTCGCGCCCTTGAAAATCTACGATCGCACTGAGCAAATCTTCCTCTTTAAATTCCGGCCACAAAACTTTAGTGTAATGCAATTCAGTGTAAGCGATCTGATACAACAGAAAATTACTTATCCTCAATTCACCACTGGTCCTGATCAACAGATCCAGATCGGGAAGTGAGTTGGTGTGCAGAAAATCTTCAAAAACGGAATAATCTATATCCTCAACCCGCAGTTCCCCGACATGAACTTTCTCCGCAACCCGTCGAACGGCGTCTAAGATTTCCTGACGTCCTCCATAACTCAACGCAAGACTAAGCGTCATACCATCACATTGCTTCGTACAGTCTTTTGTGCGCACTATAAGTTTTTGAATCTCTGCCGGCAGTTCCTCAATGTGACCGATGGTATTAAAACGAATGTTCTCATTTTTCATTCGTTCCATTTCCTTGTTCAAATATTTTTCAAGAACCTTCATCAGAGTATCGATTTCCGCTGGTGGACGATTCCAATTCTCATCTGAAAAAGAATACAAGGTAAGCGCTTCAATATCGAGTTTGCGGCACAGGGTCACGACGCGATCAACGGTCTTGACTCCTTCCCAATGGCCTTGCACTCTGGGAAGAAAATTCTTTTTCGCCCAGCGTCCATTACCGTCCATGATGACAGCAATATGCCGCGGCATTCGGGTGAGGTCTATTTTTTCAAGTAATGGTGAATCTATTGAGGAAAGATCCATCGGAATAAATACGGGTGTGAGAATCTATAGATCGGACCAGGTTTTCCAATCAGGCTTTGGAGCACTTCAGAATAAAAATCCGGACCGTTTATTCCCCGCCAACCAAGTGGCACAGGGTTTGGAGCTCTATTATAGGACAGTCGTCAAACATTGAGGATATCTTTTTCTTTGGCCGCAGACAACTCTTCGGCCTCTTTGATACATTCATCAGTAATCTTCTGCAACTTCTCCAAACCTTTCTTTCTATCATCTTCAGAAATTTCGTGTTTCTTTTCCGTAGCCTTGATCTGCTCGTTAAAGTCGCGCCGCACGTTGCGAATGGCAATTTTGCCCTCCTCCGCGTACTTCTTAACCACCTTAACTAGTTCCTGACGCCTCTCCCCTGTGAGCGGCGGAATGTTAAGCCGGATGACTTTACCGTCATTGTTCGGGGTGATGCCCAGGTCGGATGCCAAAATAGCTTTTTCAATATCCTTGAGGACTGAAATATCCCATGGTTGGACTGTGATGGTCTGGCTGTCTGGAACTCCCAGGGTCGCCGTCTGATTCAGTGGTGTCGGAGTGCCATAAAAGTCTACCTTGATTCCTTCCAGAATAGCGGCATTGGCACTTCCCGTTCTCAGCTTGCTCAAATTCTGACGCAGATGGTCCAGCGAATTTTCCATCTTTCTTTGACAATCTTTAAACAATTCTTCGATCATGATTCCACCCCTACCAAAGTTCCAATTTTTTCACCCAGCAAAACTCTTTTAATACTATTTTTCTCGCGCACGTTGAAAATAATCATCGGCAGTTTGTTATCCATACATAACGATACTGATGTGGAGTCCATAACCTTGAGTCCCTTTTTCAACACTTCCAGATAACTCAACTGGCTGAACTTCACTGCATTTTCGTTTTTCATGGGATCGGCAGAATAAACGCCATCGACCTTGGTCGCCTTGAAAATAACCTCGGCCCCTATTTCCATCGCTCTCAGTGATGCGGCAGTGTCGGTGGTAAAGTAGGGATTACCTGTTCCTGCAGCAAAGATCACGGCTCGCCCTTTTTCAAGATGACGAATTGCCCTTCGCCTGATATATGTTTCGGCAACCTGGGGTATCTCGATGGCTGTTTGCACACGTGTCTGGATGCCGACATCCTCCAGTGCATGTTGCAAAGCCAACGCATTGATGATCGTTGATAGCATTCCCATGTAGTCGCCGGTGACCCGCTCCATCCCCAGCGTGCTGGCAGTGGCTCCACGAAAGATGTTGCCGCCGCCGATGACAATGCCCATCTGAACACCCAGATTTTTTCCCGCGAGCACTTCCTGAGCCAGACTTTTTATGGCCCCGACATCAATACCGAATCCGCCTTCCTGTGCGGCCAGACTTTCTCCGCCCAGTTTTAGGAGAACTCTCTTGTATACCGACTTGCTCATATTAGTTACCAATTTCAAATCTGGAAAAGTTACCTATCAGTATATTTTCACCCAGGACTGCTATCTTCTGTTTGATCACTTCCTGAATCGTGCTATCGCTGTCTTTAATAAATTTTTGTTCTAATAGACAGTTCTCTTCGTAAAACTTGTCTATCTTTCCTGTAACTATTTTATCAATTATTTTCTCCGGCTTACCAGAATCTCTGGCCTGGGCCGCAAAAATTTCCTTTTCTTTTGACAGCACATCCTCGGTGACTTCATCGCGAGAAACAAACCTGGGTTTTGCCGCGGCTATGTGCATGCAAATGTCTTTACCCAATTCTTGAAATTCAGGAGTGCTGGCGACAAAATCTGTTTCACAGAGTACCTGTGCCAAAACCCCAATCTTGCTTCCAGGGTGTATGTAGGTACAGACCGTACCGTCTCCTGTTTCCCGATCTGCTTTCTTGTCTGCTTTGGCAAGACCTTTTTTACGGAGGTAGGTGACTGCTTCTTCGATATCGCCGTTTGTTTCCTTGAGCGCATTTTTACATTCCATAATACCTGCGCCTGACTGCTGGCGCAGACCTTTGACCATCTGTGCTGTGATTTCCATTCTTCCTATCCTTTTATAACAGGGTTTATACGTTTTTTCTGGAGCCTTTTGCGGCTGGGGACCAATCACCCTCAGCAGAGCAATAACACTTGGGAGTATTTGACAACAGCGGGAAAGAATATTTTCTTTCCCGCTAATTTTCAACTATATTTAGACAAAGAGGCACTCGCGCCAGGGCGAGCAAACCTTGAGAGCAGGTAAAATCAGGCAGGAACCTTTTCTTCTGCGTTTTCTGAACCCTTATCTGACTTAGCGCCTTCGCCTTCACTTTGCTTTTCTTTATCAGAAGCTTTTGCGGCGGGTTCCGGTTTCTGATCCCCAGCGCCATTTTTGTCTTTACGACCGGCCTGAAAAACTTCCTGGCCTTCTAACGCCACATCCGCAAGCCGCGATGTAAACAACTTGATGGACCTGATCGCATCGTCGTTACCTGGAAATGGGTAATCGATTCCATCGGGATCACAATTGGTATCGACCAGAGCGATGACTTTAATGCCCAGATTTCTTGCTTCCGCCAATGCAATCCTTTCCTTTTGCGTATCAATGATGAAAATAGCATGAGGAAGGTCGCGCATATTTTTTATTCCGCGAAGAAACTTGTTGAGCTTTTCTATCTCTTTGTGTTTTTTGAGAGTCTCTTTTTTGTGGAGACGTTCAAACTCGCCTTCTTCTTCCATTTTTTCCAACTTAAGCAAGCGATCAATACTCTTGCGAATAGTGGTAAAGTTGGTCATCGTCCCGCCCAACCAACGTTGGTTCACATAGTACATGTTACATCGTTCGGCTTCTGTCGCGATGAGTTCCTGTGCCTGCTTCTTTGTAGCAACAAAAAGAATTTTCTTCCCCGCTTGAGCGGATTCTCTTACAAACTTCTCGGCCTCGCGAAACATCTTCAGGGTTTTCTGAAGGTCAACGATATAAATTCCGTTTCGCTGTCCATAAATGTACTTTTTCATCTTAGGGTTCCAGCGTGTGGTCTGATGACCAAAATGAACCCCTGCTTCCAACAACTGCTTCATTGTGATTTCTGACATTACAACTCCTTAAATTAACAAAAAATGGTTAGTCCACCGCAACCCTCAACTCGAACCTGAAACCTCGCGGCCACCACAGGTCCGATCTGGTTACGTGCGTGATTAAACGACTATTTTTCGGAAAAAATTTTCCCGAGATATTCGGAATGTGGCACAGAGTAACACATTGTTTTTAAGGTGACAAGTTCAGATTACAACGACTTGGCGGGTCACTCAAAATCGATCAAAACCTGCGCTTTGACCAAAAAATGATATTGATTTTAAAGGGGTTATCCTTCTTTCGCTCCACGACCGAGGCTGATGCCAACTGCCTCGGCGCTTTCTATGAGCTGGTCTGATGGAGGTATTTTTCGAACCAAGCCTGCCAGTGTGCTGAGGGGGGTCAGGACGATGTTCGGTGTATCAAGTGCCACCATGTTGCCAAATTTTCCTTCAGCGGCGGCTTTAATGGCAAATGCCCCAAACCGTGTTCCCAGTATCCGGTCAAATGAGACAGGCGTACCGCCTCTTTGAGTATGCCCTAATACGGTACAGCGCACTTCCTGATGAATCTCGTTTTTAATTTTTTCTGTTAAATAATTGCCGACACCCCCGTATTGCTTCACTCCCTGCAATCTTTCGGAGGCCTTCTCACTGGTGATTTCTTTTCCTCCTGCTTCGCAAGCCGCTTCGGCCACAACGATGATTGTGTATGGGCTCCCTCCCGCTTCTCTTAACCGGATCTTCTCGATCACTTTATCAAGTCGGTAGGGGACTTCAGGAATGAGTATGATATGTGCCCCGCCGGAAATTCCAGATTCCAAAGCAATCCAGCCTGAATCGCGCCCCATCAATTCAAGAATCATCACCCGGTCATGACTCCGCCCGGTTGTTTGAAGTCGGTCAAGTGCATCGCAAGCTATCTGAACCGCAGTGTGAAATCCGAAACTATAATCGGTTCCCTCAAGGTCGTTGTCGATGGTCTTGGGAATACCTATCACGGGCAATCCCATTTCATAAAACCGGTTCGCAATCTGTAACGTTCCGTCACCGCCAACAACGAACAGACAGTCAAGCATCATCCGCTTAAAGTTTTCGGCCGCTTTTTTTGAATAATCATGAACCTGGATATTCCCATGCTCGTCCCGTTCACGGTATTCAAAAGGATGTCCTTTATTGGTGGTCCCTATGATAGTCCCGCCAAGCGGCAGAATGTCTCTGGTGTTCCGAACGGTGAGTTCTAGATGCTTATTAAATATAAGCCCGTCAAAACCATCTTCGATACCGATCACTGTTGCGTTATGTTGAATAATGGCGGAACGGGTAACGGCTCTGATTACAGCGTTCAGTCCTGAACAATCACCGCCACCTGTTAAGATGCCCACACGTTTAAGAGCCATATTTTATATTCCTAAAAATTATGTGGATACCTTTTCAACCGTTTCTTCAGCCCGGCGGGCAACCAGGTCGTAGTCGGTTGCACCCGTGATAAGCATGGGCACGATCTGTCCGCTTTCTACATCACTTTCTTCAATGATAACCTGTCCGTCAATTTCAGGAGCCTGTGTAGCGAGACGCCCTGTCACCAGATATTCTTCTCCCGGATCGGACCCTTCAATCAATACAGGCAGGACTTCGCCCACTCTCGCTCCGTTTTTATTTCTACAGATTTCCTGTTGCAGGCTCATTAACTCTTCTCTACGCGCAACTGCGATTTCACTGGGAACGAGGTCTTCATAGTCATAAGCTGTGGTGCCTTCTTCATGGGAATAAGCAAACACGCCCATATGATCGAACTCTATTTCACGGACAAATTCGATGAGGTGCTTAAAATGTTCATCAGTCTCGCCGGGAAAGCCGGTAATGAATGTTGTACGCAAAGCGATACCCGGAACTTTAGTGCGAAGCTCGTCTATCATTTTCCGAACTTCTTTCTCTGTTTCCTGCCGCTTCATCCTCTTTAGCATAAAATCATGAGTATGCTGAAGTGGGACGTCTACATACTTGCAAACCTTCTCCTCTGAGGCGATGTATTCGATCAATTCGCTATTAATGAAAGTAGGATAACAATAAAACAATCGCAACCATTCCAATCCATCAATGCGAGATAGCGATTTCAGAAGTTGGACCAGACCGTCTTTCATTTTAAGGTCAACGCCGTACATGGTGGTGTCCTGCGAAATCAGGTTGAACTCTTTCACCCCACGTTGCGCGAAATGTTCAGCTTCGGCGATGATCGATTCTGGTGAACGACTGCGAAATCGTCCGCGGATTTTTGGAATGATGCAGAAGGAACACTTGTTGGAACATCCTTCCCCGATTTTAAGATAAGCCGAGTAAAACGGTGTCGTCAGCACACGGTTCATGTATGACTCAAAATACTCTGCTGAATCATGCACATGATTCGCAGATCCATTTTTTTCCCGGGCATCAGTATCTTTTAAAATCTGCTTCAACTGCGGATACTGGTTCACGCCCAACATGTGATCGATTTCCGGAATTTCTTTGAGAAGCTCATCGCTATAACGCTCGGAAAGACACCCTGTCACTACCAGCTTTTCACAGCGTCCTTCTGTTTTAAGAGCGGCCATTTCAAGGATGGCATCAATAGATTCCTTTTTTGAAGCTTCAATGAACCCGCAAGTGTTGACTATGATTACATTGGCTTCTTCCTGACTGGAGGTGATTTCGTATCCATCACCCAGTAAGTCTCCGAGAACCAGTTCAGTATCAACCGCGTTCTTCGGACACCCCAGACTCACCATGCCCAGCTTTTTCATAATAATATCCTCGGGAAATCAAAAAAGGTTTTTGTTAAAACCAATTTGATCACCACATTTCCTTCTAACTAATGATGGGTAATTTTAATTTGTACGACCAGTGTACTAGATGTCTCGGTCTCAGACCAGCTTTGAAATATATATAGCGGAAAAGACTTTTCAGACTGCGGAGTAAAACTAAGGGGAATTAGCTTTTGCTTTCTTTGAGCTTTTCTTCCATGCGCCGGACCAGATCCTGATAATCATTTTTGTTAATTATCTTATAGAATTGGGATCGAAGATTGTTACGCATGCTAACTTCATCCAGGTCGACATCCACGACTTGCCACTGACCCTGGTTCTTCAGCAGATGAAATTCGATGCCAATTTCACCTTCTTCTTTATGAACCACAGTCAACGGAACATGCGCTTTTGATTTTTTTATCTCCGTGTCGCCATAAACCAATTTAAGCGTTGAGAAAAATTTTCCGGAATTCGGGAAGGCTTCTTTAATGAACATCCGGCCTAATAAATCAATAAAGCCTTCCTGTTCCTCGGAGGTTCTCTTCTTCCAGTATTTTCCCAGAGCTTTGCGGCTGACTTCCTGTAAATTCATCATGGCAAGCGCGCGATGGGATAAATTATGGTTGGCTTTAAGCTCTTCCGGGGATAATTGGCCCCCAGTCTTGAGATTTTTGATGGAACTCAGCAGGTTTTCCACGGTCTGACGAGGAGAAATATCGTCAGCCATCGCGGATGAATAGCTAAATAAAAGCAGGAATAAAACTAAAAAATAATTCGGATTTTTGCGGGATCTCATAGTTGTGATAAATTAGGGGTTAGAAAAGACGGGGGTATCTCCAGCAATTCGTATTTGGTGAGTATAACCCAACTGATCCAAACCTGAAAAATATTTTTATTCTGACATGGCCACATTTTTGACAACCACCTTCCTTGCCCTCGGCGTTTTTCTTGGAGTCCCGGCGGATCGAGAAATGGAAATCATCAAAGAAATAGACCGTATTTACCATGTCGCCAAATCAAGCTCTGACATAAAAAAATTAATGACGTTGGTTGAGGAATCAATACAGGTTTTTCCGGAATCGGCAGATCTTTTGTGGCGGCAGGGACGAAACTATTACCAGCTGGCTGATAAATCCGAATCCGAAACTGAAAAAATCCGCTACTTCTCCCTTTGCCTGGAGCAGACGAGTAAAACAATTACAAGAAATTCAAAACTGGCCAATGGATATTTTTTTAATGGCCTTTGCAATGGTAAATTGGGAGAAGCACAAGGTCTCTGGAGCAGTTTAGGTAAAATTGAACCCTTAAAAAATGATATGGAAATCGCCATTAAACTCGACCCTTCGGTAAATGAAGGCGGACCTCACAGGGCCTTGGGGAATCTTTATTTGCAACTTCCTTATCTTTTGGGTGGTAATCTGGAACGGTCTATAGCCCATTTTCAGGAAGCGGTCCGACTGGGTCCTCAATTTGGAGAAAATTACCTTGGCCTTGCAGAAGCCTATATACAAGATGAAAACTACCGTCTGGCACGGGATACCTTGAAAAACCTTCTTGAAATTCACTCGAGTACACAGGATGAAACGTCGGTTCGCGAGTGGCATGCAGAAGCCCATAGTCTCTTGAAACAAATTTCTCAACAATCAGATTCCGAATCCCATGCTCAAAGAATTAAGGATTAACAATTTTGCCATAATAGATAACCTGCGCGTCGAATTTCAACCTGGGCTCACCGCTCTGACGGGAGAAACGGGGGCGGGGAAATCGATCATCATAGATGCGCTCAACCTCATACTTGGTGGAAGGGCAGACTCTGATTTTATCCGTACTGGGGAAACTTCGGCGACTGTCGAAAGTGTATTTGAAATCTCCGACCCACAAACACTGGAAGCTCTACGTGAATTGGACATTGATGTGGATAGCGGAGAGCTTGTGGTACGGCGAACGATTTCCGGGTCCGGCAAAAACCGTTGCCTGCTGAATGACAGCACGGTCACCGTTGGCGCTCTGACAAAACTTGGTAACCGACTGGTTGACATCCATGGCCAACACGATCATCAGGCATTGCTCAACCCAGAAATCCATGTTGACATTCTCGACCTATATGGAAATACCATGGACGAGCGCAACCGGTTTGCCAAAGAATATTCCGCCTGGTTGGCCGACTTGAAAAAACTGGCTGACTTGCGCTCTAAGGAAAGCGACCGCCTGCAAAGGGAAGACCTGCTCCGTTTTCAAATCAATGAAATCGATACCGCCAACCTGTTACCTGACGAAGAAGACCTCCTCAAATCAGAAAAAAATAAACTCCAGCACGCTGAAAAACTGGATGTCTCGGTCAAACAGATTCTTGAGCTCATCGCCGAAAAGGAAGGAGCTGTCCTCGACGCGCTTGGCACGGCGCAAAGAGAACTTGAATCGCTTCCTTCAATAGACCCTGAACTGGAAAAACAGGCTCAACGTGGCCAGTCCGCCTTTTGCGAAATTGAAGAATTGGCTGAAGAGTTAAGAGACTATGTCCGTAAAATCCAGTTCAGTCCCTCCCGCCTTGAAGAATTGGAGGACCGCCTTGCGGAGATCAATGGATTAAAACGAAAATATGGCGGAGATATCGCGGCGATTTTGCATCACCGTGAAAAAATTTCCCAGGAACTAGATACTCTTTCTTCCCTCCAGGAAAATGTCGGAAATATTCAGAAGGATATTGAAAAGCGTCAGACCACTCTATCCAAACTCTCTACCGCTCTGGCTAATAAAAGAGAAAAGACAGCAGGCGTGTTTAAAAAAAATGTGGAGAAGGAACTTCGTGATCTCAGCATGAAAGATGTGAGGCTGGAAGTGCGGTTCGATTATGAGGCGGATGAATCGGGATTTGTCTCCTTTCGGAAGCAGACGGTCAAACTTCATCCCACGGGTCTGGGCTCGATCGAATTTTTATTCTCACCCAATCTGGGTGAAAACCTGAAGCCTCTGGTTAAAATTGCTTCGGGAGGTGAACTGTCACGACTAATGCTGGCATTGAAATCCAACCTGAATGCGCAGGACATTGTACCCGTCATGGTCTTCGATGAAGTAGATACTGGAATAGGCGGCAAAGTCGCCGAGGTGGTAGGAAATAAACTCAAAAAAATCGCCGCAGAAAAACAGGTGTTCTGTATCACTCATCTCCCGCAAATCGCCGGCAAGGCTACTGCTCATTTTGTCGTGTATAAAGATGTGAAGGGCAAACGGACATTTTCCAGCATCCGCGAACTTTCAAAACAGGAAAGGGTCGAAGAAATCGCAAGAATGTCCGGCGGCGAAAAAATTACCGAAACCACTCTCCAATACGCCCGCGAAATGATCCAGCCTTAAAAAATATTCTCAAGCAAACTTGGAAAATTACTTCGTTTTGCCTTGATTCGCTACGGCATCGGCGGCTTTCTTCGCCGCTTCGGCATCACCCAAATAATAATGTTTCTTTGCTGTCAGATCATCGTTGAGCTCGTACACCAGAGGAATACCGGTTGGAATATTCAACTCGACAATAGCTTCTTCACTCATATTGTCGAGGTGCTTGACCAGAGCCCGGAGACTGTTGCCATGGGCACAGATTAAAACTTTTTTACCTGCCTGTAAGGCAGGAACAATCGTTTCTTTCCAGTAAGGTAAAAATCTTTCCACCGTATGGCTCAGGGCTTCTGAACGCGGGAGATCCTTTACCGGGACATCCGCATAACGCGGATCGTTGTCTGGCAGACGTTCGTCCCCCTCCTCAAGAGCAGGGGGCGGGATGTCGTAACTGCGCCGCCAGATCTTGACCTGACCGGAGCCGTGTTTAGCCGCTGTCTCCTGCTTGTTGAGTCCCTGCAAAGCCCCGTAATGCCGCTCGTTGAGCTTCCAGGACCGGTGTACAGGAATCCACATTAAATCCATATTATCCATAACAATCCATAATGTCCGTATCGCCCGCTTGAGAACTGATGTGTAGGCCACATCAAAGCTGTAACCCTGTTCTTTTAATAGTTTTCCCGCGTTTCCAGCCTCCTCCACTCCCTGTGTGGTGAGGTCTACATCCTTCCATCCGGTAAATCTGTTCTCAAGGTTCCATTGACTTTGACCGTGACGTAATAAGACAAGCCTGTGCATTGCTTTATTCTCCGTTTGAAATGCCCGTAGTGGCTATTTTACCGGACATGAGTCTCTTTTTGAGAGCGCGTTGCTTGCTAAAGATAACTATTTGTTTTAATTGCTTATATATTTTATAGCCTAATATTCTCAAATTTGCACGCTTTTTAACAAAAGGAGTATTTCTTCAAAAATAAACTCAAAAAGCGTTGGCTTTTAAGGTTTATTGGTTAGAAGGATTAACATCCTTAAAGTTATCCGGGTTCTGTGCAGGCCCAAATTATTTCTTAAACCAGTAGCCTTATTTGGCTAATTTCAATAAAAAGGTGACTCCGTGGATTCTATCGCTCATTATTAAGGAACTTTCATCTGAACTGGAAACAAATTCCGATTCGTTTGAATTGTTGCAGAAAACCGTCAAAATTGCGACCCGGATTTTTATAGAATATTTTAAAAATGGTGGGCGAGCATCACGAACAATTCAACGGCGAGGGTTATCCACTCAATCTGTCGGGTGAGCGTATTTCTTTATCCGGCAGACTCTGCACGGTCATGGATTTCTTCTCTGCGCTGACCAGCAAAAGGTGTAACCGCGAGCCACACACCCTTCGAAGCATTGACCACCATGAAAACGCAAATGCCCGGTCACTTCGACGAACACATCTTCGTAAACTTCATAAAAATCATCGCCGGCCGCAAAGCCGCGGCTTGATCTTATTCTCCACAAGCAAACTTTTAAAAGCTGGGGGTCTCGCTGGTTCTTTATCTATTGGGGATCTTCTGTCGCGAAAATAAATTCTTCCGCTCCTGCCTGTCTTGCCAGTTCAATGATATTGCCGAATGAACCGAATTCTATATTTTTATCGGCATGAATTTCTACGATTGTACTTTTATTCGAGATCAGTTTTTGTGTCAACTCCTTTAGCAATAAATCAGAGGTAAGAACCTTATCCTCAAATTCCAAAAAACCGTTCTTGTCTATTTTTATGATTAGGTTCTTTTT
>PCCT01000077.1 GCA_002731985.1 Nitrospinota bacterium | reverse complement strand
GCTCGAAACGCCAATAACTCTCTATAAGTTAATATCTTACCCGGTATAGGAAAAACAGCTATGATCCGAAGAAAGTCTTTAATAGTTCTAGAGTCGGCCTACCCTTTTGTCTTTTTCACCCAATCTTTTTCCGACCCGACAAAATTCAGGGAAGCTAAAGTTGAATTTTTTAATAAGGGGTTGACATCCAACGGGTGCCTCAATCGTGAACTGCCTGACTCTCCGTCCACAGTCTATGAGTTTTTGAAATCTATTTTCAAATATGAGAGGGACCTTGATATTTTTCTTGAGAAGTTGAGTGAAAAAGGCGCGACTGGCGAAATCGAGGTTGCGCTTAATAATTCATTTTCCGAAGTAGGCCATTGCCGGGCTTCCGGAAGTATCACTCAGCTTCAGGACGGAGAATATTTTTTGCAGGGATTTTTTGTGGGTGTCACTCCGGTCAAGGAACTGGAGAAATCTCTGAACCTTGAAGACAAAATGCTGGAGACGATTCTGGCTGGCATTGGTGACGCGGTATGTGTCTTTGACCGGGATTTTAATATCCTCTTTCGTAGTCCGCTTCACATTAAATGGTTTGACGACCCGAAAGCGTTTATGTGCTTTAAAAACATAGATAAATCTATGCCAAACCGGCATGTAAAAAAAATAACCCCTAACAGCGGCGAGGCATTGCATTTAGAGGTTTCTACTTTCCCAATCAAAAATGAAGAAGGTGATTTTTTTGCCGGGATCAACATTGTCCGCGATATTTCCCGAACCCTGAAATTGGAAGCGAAATCTCAGGAGTTGGAGCGGATCAAACAAGACCGGGCAAATGAAATGGATCTTAAAACCATTATCGGTAGCTCAAAAGCCATTCAGAAAGTCCTTAAGGCGGTTCAAAAGATAAGTAAACTTGATACTGTAGTTTATATCCAGGGAGATACTGGAACGGGCAAGGAACTGGTTTCCCGCGCCATTCACAAGCTCAGCCTGCGGGCTGACAAACCCTTTCTTGCACTCAACTGCGGAGCTTTATCTGAAACGCTGTTAGATTCCGAACTGTTTGGCCACATCAAAGGAGCGTTCACTGGAGCAGACTCTGAATCTACCGGACTCTTCGAAGCCGCTGATGGCGGAACTTTGTTTCTTGATGAAATTGGTGAAATGTCCATGGGAACTCAGGTCAAGCTCCTTAGGGTTTTACAGGACGGGGAGATCCGGAAACTGGGATCCACCACGAGCAAAAAAGTAAATGTCCGGGTAATAACCGCGACCCACAGGGACATAGAAACTCTGGTTACAGAAAATAAGTTCAGGGAAGATCTGTTCTACCGGATTCATGTGTTTGCTATTCACACGCCAACGCTCAAAGAACGCGATGAAGATATTCTCCTTCTCGCAGACAAGTTCCTGCAAGAATTTGCGCAACAACAGAATAAAATTATTCGCAAGATTTCTGATGAAGCTATGTTGTTACTCAAAGAATATTCATGGCCCGGTAATGTACGAGAACTCCGTAATATCCTTGAGCGCGGCACTGTTCTCTGCGAGACCGATGTTCTTCAACCTTGCGATTTACCAATTTCCATACTCAAAAATGGAAACAGGAAAATCTCGCCACAAGCATTGAATGCCGTGGAAACAACGAGCGATCCTTATAAAACAAAAATTATCGCCTCTCTTGAGAAAAACCGCTGGAACAAAACACTCACTGCGAAAGATCTCAAGATGTCCCGGGCCACGTTGTGGAGAAAAATCAAGGAATACTCCCTGCAAAACCACTGAACACTTCCTTCCCGGACCCGTCTTTATCTTCTTTGAAAATTCTCCTTTTTCATGGGTTGGAATCTAGCTCAGGGTTTGCTAGTATTCGTGAAATATTGGCTATTTGAAGCATATTTAACGCTGTACGGGTCGAGGCCCATTGCAGGTCACGGCTCGGACGTTGTGCTCATAACTTCGTAATCGCACGCTGAGTCATCCCTGTTTTCTGTAATAATTTGATGAAAAAAAAGCGCATCGCCATTTATCCAGGAACATTTGATCCGGTAACTAAGGGACATATTGATATCATCCGCAGGGCACTGAATATTTTTGACAAAGTAATCGTTGCGGTAGCCTTGAATACAAGGAAGAATCCGTTATTTTCTACCGAGCAACGGGTTGATTTCATCCGAGAAGGACTTAATGGTCTTAAAAATGTTGAGATCCTTCCTTTTGACAATTTGCTGATAGATTTTGCTCAGGCCAATAACGCTTCCGTCATCATTAAAGGGCTCAGAGCGGTGAGCGATTTTGAGTATGAGCTTCAGATGGGATTGATGAACAGGAACCTTGATGAATCTATGGAAACTTTGTTTATGATCCCCAGTCAGGAGTATGCTTTTCTTAGCTCCAGTTTCGTCAAAGAAATCGCAAAGCACGGCGGCGACATTCACAAGCTTGTTCCAAAGAGCGTGGCTAAAAAATTATCTAAGATGGGTATATGAAATTTTCTAAACGTATTCAAAGTATTCGGCCTTCCATGACCCTGGCGGTCGATGCCAAGGCAAGGGAGTTAAAAGCCAATGGCGTCGATGTTATTGGATTTGGAGCGGGAGAACCTGACTTTAATACTCCTGACATAATTAAACGAGCAGGCGTTGAGGCTATCGAGCAAAACGAAACACATTACACCCCCGCTGGAGGAACTGTTGCACTCAAGCAAGCGATCATTGACAAGTTAAAACGTGACAATGATCTCGATTATGAAAAAAATCAAATATTGGTTTCGTGCGGGGCCAAGCATTCGTTTTTCAATCTGGCTCAGGTGTTATGGGAAGAGGGTGATGAAATTATTGTTCCTGCTCCCTACTGGGTTTCCTATCCCGACATAATCCGATACGCAGGTGCGCTCCCGGTAATCATCGATACTCTGGGAGAAAACCAATTTAAAATCACACCCGATCAAATTCAATCGGCGGTCACTCCAAACACTCGCGCGATTATACTTAACAGCCCGTCTAACCCAACTGGCTCGGCATACACCAAGAAAGAATTGGAAGCCATTGCGGAATGCGCTTTGCGTAACGGACTATTGGTCGTGTCGGATGAAATTTATGAGAAAATTGTTTTTGACGGATTCGAGCAGTCCAGCATCTGCTCTCTGGGAAAGGAAGTGCAGGATAACTGTGTTTTGATCAATGGAGTTTCTAAAAGCTATGCTATGACCGGATGGCGTATCGGTTATCTGGCCGCAAACGCGGAAATCATCAAGCAAACTGTAAAACTTCAGGGACAATCTACTTCTAATCCGACCTCTGTTTCTCAGGTGGCAAGTATTGCGGCGCTCAATAAAGGGGAAGCTGATGTGCAACGGATGGTTATAGAATTTCAGAAAAGAAGAAATACTCTTGTCGATAGCTTGCTAAGTATTCCCGGTGTCGAGTGTTACAAACCTGTTGGCTCTTTTTACACCTTCCCGGATTTTTCAGCTTTCTACGGTAAAACATTCAAAGGCAAAAAGATGGAAGGGTCCATCCAACTGGCTGAGTTTCTGTTAGCAGAAGGAAAGGTGGCGATGGTTCCTGGAATCGCTTTCGGCGCCGACAAAAACTTGAGGATGGCCTTCGCTTCTTCCATGGACACAATCAAGCAGGGCGTGGACCGAATAATAAAAACACTGGCACTGCTTGAGTAAATTGAATTTCCACAAATAAAAAAAACCGCCCGATAAATCGGGCAGCTACAACAAACTTATGCCCAGTGTTGGGTCCGTCTTTGTCAATTCGATGCGTGTGTCTCGGTCGAAACTTTTTGATTCTCTTTATACTCCCGGACCATTGCCTCGACTTTTTCGCGACAACGTTTGGCCTTGCAGTTGCCAGTACCAACGCGTATCTTTCTTCGCAGGGCCTCGAACGATAAAGCACCGCCGCCTATTGCCGTCAAAATCGTCCCACCTTTGATACTACGGCAAATACACACCTTCTTGAAACTATTGATTATTTTCTTGTCAGAGGTCAAAATAGTCCTCGTTGTTTTAGTTGATTTCGCTTTCCTTCACTAATATAAACCATACAAGATCAAAAACCCAGTGCTAACCTTGACGCGAACTCCCTCATGGATATTATCGGCTTTGTCCGGATTATTTCTGATTCTCATTTTCCCCCAGTTCAATCTGGAGTTTCTAGCGTGGTTTGCCCTGATCCCCTTGTTCTTCGCCATCCAGAATCAGACTTTGGGAACGGTTGCAGGACGTGGTTTTTTCGCGGGAATGATCTTCTATTTTTTCGGTCTTAACTGGGTCACCAACACGCTGGTCAATTATGGCAACATCTCCAAAGGTCTGAGTTTCCTTATCCTTGGCCTGCTTGCCGCCTATCTCAGTTTTTATGTTGCCCTGTCCTGCGTGCTAACGGTCAAGTGGAGTCAGGGAAAACCTGTTTATTTCTTCCTGCTGGCCCCCCTTGTATGGACTTCCTTGGAATACCTTCGCTCCACTCATGCGACTTTCGGATTTTCATGGCTGGGCCTGGGCTACTCGCAGTTTCAAACTCTCACTATTATACAACCGGCAGAAATTACAGGAGTCTATGGCATCTCCGCGTTGATCGTATTAGGCAACGCCGCTCTCCATTTTTCGCTGAATGCCTGGGTGTCCCGCTTGGAGTCACCCGATGAATGGAAAATGTCCAAAGGGGTTATCGGTGTTACGGCTCTGGTGATGGGACTATGGCTTGGATGGGGTGGCTGGGCTCTGGGCCGTACTCAATCCCAAATAGATTCATCCGCTAAAATCCGCGTGGGACTCGCCCAGGGAAATATCGAACAACATCTCAAATGGAACCGGCTCTATCGGCAGGCAACAATGGAGTTTTACAAAGAACTCACTTTGCAAGCGGCACAGGAAAAACCAGAACTCATCGTCTGGCCCGAAGCGGCGGTGCCTTTCTATTACAGTTTGGATCCTCTCGGTACAAAATATGTTCAAGACATTGCCCGCGCTTCCGGCGTGCCTCTCCTGTTCGGTAGCCCTTATAAGGAAAATGTTAACGGAACACTGCTGGATTTTAACCGGGCATTTTTAATATCGCCACAAGGCGACACCATCGACGTGTATGACAAGATGCATCTGGTTCCCTTTGGAGAATTCGTTCCATTCCGCAAAGCTCTGTTCTTCATCGAAAAGTTGGTGGAGATCATCGGGGATTTTGGATTGGGCCAGCGGGCGACTGTATTCGACTTAAACGGCAGTCGGCTTGGGGTATCGATCTGTTATGAAATTATTTTCCCCGACCTGGTGCGCTTGCCGGTTAAAAACGGCGCGGAATATTTAGTCAACATCACCAACGACGCCTGGTTCGGCAAAAGCGCGGCATCGTATCAGCACATTTCCATGGCATCCCTGCGCGCGGTCGAAAACCGGACCCCTATCGTAAGGGCCGCCAACACCGGCATCAGCGGAATCATAGACGCGACGGGCGAAATCAGAAACACGACCGAACTCTTCACCCGCGAATTTGTCGTCAGCGAGATCGCCCCCAACAAAGGACCACGCACGTTCTACTCTCAATATGGAGATGTGTTTTCATACCTGTGCTTGATACTGACAATAGCCATCAGTCTGCTGGCCTACCGTGGACTGCCCAGAGATTAAAAATTTCACCCCCCAATTAAACGGTTGAGGACGATTTCTGCGTTCTGGTCGCCGGCGTTGGTGGTGATTTTTCCGTCGATATCGCCGGGGGCGGGGGCGGCGTCGCCGTCTTTATCCAGCCTCGCGAAAATGGTGACGGGTCCGTCGAACACGGCGCCGGGCAACATGACATCAGCCTGACCCAGAGAAAAAGCATAGGGAAAGGTGATCCCTGCCAGCTTTTTAACCGCTAATGGCATTCCCCTTTGCACTCCCTCGGATCGGGCGATCAGAAACAGGCTGGCCCCTTGAGGCATTTGATCTGCCAAAGCAGGATCTATGCGGATGGTTCCGGTAACGGTTTTGGCTTCGGCAGATGCTTTTTCTACCTCAATCACATGATCCAGAACGATTTTCACCTCGGTTGACCCGGCGGGGACTATTACGGATCCTTCCACATCATCCGGCGAAGCTTTGGGCTGTCCGTCCAAATCCCAGCGGGCGGTGATTTTTATTTTTCCTTCGAAGCTATTTCCCTCCATCATGACGTTTTCCTGACCGATCTTGAATTCAAATGGAAACTGGATCAGGCTATGCTTTCTAGCGGCCATGGGAGGACCGCCAGTAACACCCTCGGGTCTGGCAATGAGAAAAAGTGTCCCGTTTTCAGGGATTTTGGAGGCGATGGACTCCTCGAATTCAATGGTTCCTGAAATTGACCGAGTCGGGTCGCTGGCCTTTTCCCTGGCGGCCATTTCCTGCTGAACTTGTGGTGAAATAGGGTGTTCCTTAAGCTCCTTGTCACAGGCAACAAGTGCAAAAAGACCACAAAAAAGTGAAAAAATCGCTAATTGTTTCAAAAAGTTTCTCCGATAGGAAATTATTGAAGCGACAAAAGAAACCTATGGAGTCCGGATAACATCTTTATATTTAAGATTCCCATGGACACCAAACCGTTTCTGGACACTTTGAGCTTTCTCAGAGGTTGCGGAACAACCTTCTTGCAAAACCGGTAAACATGATACAACAAATCCGGCTCACCTCAAAAGAGAACTCCTGATTTGAAACTACGGTAATGTTATACGATTCCAATTATTGGAAAGAGGCCTTATGTTTTATGAAGTCCGCGTACTAGACGATAAAGGAAAGATCAAGAAGGTGTTGTCGAGCAAGTCTCTGAGCAAGCGGTACTGGAATTCATTTTTTGAAGGACCGGGCGCGACAGATACGCTTAAGAAGTCCAAGATCAAAAAGGGATTTGAACCGAATAGTAAAAGCAAGGCCGGGCACAAAAATCTTTATATTTCTGATGACTTGTGACACTGAAAGAACTTTCTTACCAACCAAATATAGATTCAGGGGAGATTTTCTGATTTTTCTGGCTACCTAATCCTCCACCAAGGTTGTGAGTTGGAAACCAAAATATCACCCCTGTTATGCGGGGAGCAAATCCACCAGGAATTGCTCCTCGTGCCCCTCTTTATCTTCATCCAAAAAATAAAATCCAAATAAGGCAGTCACACGGTCGTAGTATATTTGACTCTGCTCAGTTTTTATGGTGTGCGGGATGACCTATTCGTCTTACGGCTCCCAATATTGAGGTCACTTGACGCGATTTAATAAAACGC
>PCCT01000076.1 GCA_002731985.1 Nitrospinota bacterium | reverse complement strand
CTCCACTTTATTTTATAAGGGGTTACGGCATTTGCTGTAGCCCCTTTGTTTTTCAAGAGTCACCAATAAGCCACCAGAGTGATGCGTTTTAAACCCTGTTTTCAAGCTTTCTCACCTCTACTTTTTGCAAAGAAAACGAAGATCCCGAAGGGGTACACCCCGGGAACAAGGCCCCCGCCATATTATTAGCTTCGTATTGCACGTAAATTATCCGGGAATACTAGATGTCCTGCTTGGGTAAATCAGTTAGCTACTCGCAATTCACCATATTCTTTACGCCAGCGGATCAATGCCTGTTCTGCTATCCCCAGCTTTTTTGCTGCCTCAACCTGGGTCAGACCTTTAGATTCAAAAATCTCTGCTTCTTTAAGCTTTACAATGATTTGCTCCGAGCTAAATCGCTTCCTACCCATAGCTCCCCCTTTACCAAATAGTTCTTATAAGTTTAACATTTGGACTACTATTCGGGGGTCGGGTCATCTATAACCTAAAGGAGGCGATTATGAACAAACGAGTCATTCAACATGAAGTAAAGCTGGGAAAATCCCTGAAAATTATCCTTGCCGTTCTTGCAATTGGAGTACTGCTGAACGCGTTTTCACCAATGTTTAGTGCCAAGAATGCCTTTGCAGAATTGGGATATGGTGACAGGTTGAAGCTTGAGCTTTCAGGTGCAGTGGATATTTCTTAACAAAGATGGTCAATCTGACAAACAAAAAAAACGCGCCGGGGACGGAGGAGAATTGTCCAAACGCGTTTTCTGAGGAGCCTGCCATTACCTCCAGCGGGCTTCCGCAATTAGATGCGGATTTAGGGAATCGTTTTACTCACTTCTAGGCTGTATTGAGCTTCCATAAACACTCCTGCTAGGTGAATGGAGAACTAACAGTAAACCCCTGCTATCCGCCGCCACCCTGAGGTAACGGTCACGTTAAACCGACTTCCAAGCCTACGGAAGCGGGCCATGCTTAACCTTCGGCGGCCCCTTATGTACAACACTGACTAATATATGTCCGCAATACACAGAGTGCAACTTTTTTTACCTTGGAGGAAATTATGAACAAACGATGGATGATCGGAGTGAGCTTTGCCTTTGTCGGAGTAGCGATAGTTATCAATAAAGAACGATAAGTGTAGTAAGAGAACGTTACGGAGTCCGTGTAGTGTAAAGAATATTATTTCCTTATGTTCATAATCATTAGTAGTCATATCTCACAAGTACTTTCTATTCCCCCACCGATCTCTACCTAAAGACCTTTTCTGCTTTTGATTCATGTGATTAGAGGTTTCCTTGATAGAGATAAAGGGGTGTGCTAAAATTTGCTGGTCCTCAGAGTTTTGCCTCAACCCTTAAAGCGTTCCAGCCGGTAAAACAGGATGGTGTTTGAAGCCAAAGGGGTTTCAAAGGCATCTTATAATAAATAGTCATAATTAGCAGGAAAAATAATAATGAGCATTGCCTTCACAAAAATGAGCGGTAGTGGCAACGATTTTGTCATCATAGATAATCGCGAACCGGTGATGGAAAATTCTGCGAAACGCGACTTTGTAAGTAAAATTTGTGTTCCCAAGCTTTCCGTGGGCGCTGATGGCGTGATTTTTATCGAAAATTCGGATAATGCGGATTTCAAATGGGATTTTTATAATGCAGATGGCAGTTCCGCCGAGATGTGTGGAAATGGCGGACGTTGTGTTGCCCGATATGCCTATGAGAGAAAAATTGCTCCCAAAAAAATGTCTTTTGAAACCACAGCCGGAATTATCACGGCAGAGGTGAAAGGAAGTCATGTGCGTATTAAAATGACTTCTCCGGAAGATTTGCAGAGGAATCTGGAAATAGATGTGAATGGAAAAGCATTCAAGGTAGATAGCCTTAATACTGGAGTCCCGCATGCCATCGTATATTCAGACGATATAGCGAACGAAGATATTCGCGGAATCGGGCGAGGCATTAGAATACATTCGCAGTTTTCACCAGCGGGAACGAATGTTTGCTTCGTGCAAAAGCAGGGGGAAAACGACCTTCGGGTACGTACTTACGAGCGCGGAGTGGAAGATGAAACTCTCGCTTGCGGTACGGGAGTCGTCGCGTCGGTACTGTTGTCCAGTCTGACAGGCTTGGTAAAACCACCTGTTCGTGTTCAGACTCAGGGGGGAGAATTCTTGACGGTTGGTTTCGAGAAAACCAATGGAGACGGAGACTTTGGGGAAATTTTTCTTGAAGGATCCGCTAAAATTGTTTTTGAAGGAACGGTTGTTGAGTTGTAAGTGATTTAATAAAATTATAAATGTCGCGTTACGCGCCACATTTTTATTATGCTGATTGAACAGGGTAAATACTGGAGAATTAGAGATGTTTGAAGGAGCCTTTGTTGCGATTGTCACACCGTTTAAAAACGGAAAGGTGGACGAAACGGCCTTACGGGCTTTGATCGAGTACCAGATTTCAGGCGGGGCCAATGGGATTGTTCCCTGTGGTACCACGGGCGAGTCGGCTACGTTGAGCCATGAAGAACACGATCAGGTTATACGTATTGCGGTTGAAGCTTGTAAAGGTAAAGTGCCCGTGCTTGCGGGGACGGGGTCCAACTCAACTCAAGAAGCTATTAAGCTCACCCAGCATGCTCAGGCGGCGGGAGCTGATGGGTCGCTCCAGATAACTCCTTATTACAATAAGCCCAGTCAGGAGGGTCTGTACCAACATTTTTCAACCGTTGCCGCTGATACCGACCTTCCAATTATCCTTTACAATGTTCCAAGTCGGACCTCGGTCAATATGTGCCCTGAAACTGTGGTTCGTTTGGCAAAAATAAAAAATATTGTCGGTGTCAAGGAAGCATCAGGATCGCTCCAAGCGATCAGCGAGATCATCGACCTTTGCGGAAAAGATTTTACTGTCCTTTCCGGAGACGATCCTTTGTTGTGGCCCATCCTTTCAGTTGGTGGAAGAGGAGTGATTTCCGTGTCCGCGAATATCCTGCCGGGAAAAGTAGCCGCGATGTGTCAGGCCGCCGCCAATGGGGATATGGCAAAAGCGCGTTCCCTTCATTATGAAATGAGGGAAATAAATGATGTGTTATTTATCGACACTAACCCGGTGCCAGTCAAAGCCGCGCTTCACCTTATGGGTAAAATAGAAAAGGAAGTCAGGACGCCACTGGTCACGCTTTCCAGTTCACACCTCGAAAGTGTTAAAGAAGTCCTGAAGAAACATGGTCTCTGCTAGGCCTGCTCGGAGCAGGGTTAGAATAGCTGGTCGGTATCACTGGTAGAGTAAAAATGCAAGTTAACGGTTCGTTATCGCCCCCCACGGCCAGTGGCGGCGAGTGACAGAGGGTGAAGAATTGATTAAAATAGTTGTGATAGGCGCCGGAGGGCGCATGGGGAAAACGATTCTTTCATGCATCGATGACGTCGAGGGTGTCAGTATTGCGGGAGGGTCTGAGTACGCGGGACATCCTGCAATCGGGAAAGATGTTGGCGAGACTGCCGGCATAGGCACAAAAGGGATTGCCATAGTCGAAAGTATTGAAGGTGCAATAGCGGATTGTGACGTGATCATCGATTTCACAACTCCAGAATCTACTATTAATACTTTGGACGCGGCGGTGAAACACGGAAAGTCTTTGGTGATAGGGACGACGGGTTTTTCCGCTGAACAAAAGAAATCGATCAGTCATGCGGCCGAAAGTATTCGGTGCGTTTTCGCGCCTAACATGAGCATCGGCGTTAATGTTTTGTTCAAGGTCGCCGGGGACGTCGCAAAAATCCTAGGCGATGCTTATGATGTCGAGATTGTCGAGGCGCATCATAAGTTTAAGAAAGACGCTCCCAGCGGTACGGCGGTTCGTCTTTCAGAGATCATCGCTGATTCGCTCGAACGCAATATAGATGAAGTGGGTGTGTACGGACGCAAAGGAATGACCGAACGTACGCCAAAAGAGATCGGCGTGCATACAGTTCGCGCTGGAGACATTGTGGGCGAACATCGAGTGCTGTTTGGAGGCATGGGAGAAAATCTGGAGTTGTTTCATCGCGCGCAAAGTCGTGAGACATTTGCCAGAGGGTCCATACGTGCGGCACAATGGCTGGTCAACCAGTCGCCCGGACTTTACGATATGCAGGACGTACTGGGACTCCGTTAATAGCTATCAATGCTTGGTTGCAGGTAAGCATAAAACAAGTTGCCCTTCGAATACCCCATGGTTTCATTGAAAGGGGTCTTAGACGAGGCTCAGGGCGACAACATTGGTGTCGTGCTGAACTTGTGATATTTGACCAGCGCTTCATGCCCCGGAGGGGTATGTCGCCTGTGCCGAAAGCATGACTTTTGGTAGGCGAGCCCATGCAACCAATGCCGGACGCAAGCTTTGATTATGAAACTCCTGGGTCAAAAACTTAATCGGCGGTTTTTTTTAAGTCTATTATCCCTGTCTGCTACCGCTACGATTCTTCCCTCCAAAGTATTTGGTCTATCCGACTATCGGCGCGATAAAAATATTCCTAAAGAGTACATTCAGAATCGGGATCGCCCCGGATTCTTCATTCGTAGTGCCAATCCCTTTATGGGAGTTGATGCCAACGACTGGGGTCTTTCCATTCGCGGGATGGTGGCAAATCCGGTTGCCTTGGGTTATGAAGATTTGTTTGGGTTTAAGGTTGTTTCCCAGGTGTCGCGGCTGAAATGTGTCGAGTGTTGGTCGGCCACCGCGAAATGGGAAGGGTTTCATTTTCAAGAGTTGGTAGACCGTGTGAAGCCCGATCCCCAAGCGAAGTACGTATACTTTCAATCGGCAGACTCTTATTACGAAAGTTATGCGTTGGAAGAGTTGCTTCGGCCGCGAGTGTTGATGGTGATGCGTATGAATGGACAGCCGTTGAGCAAGGACCATGGCTTTCCTTTAAGGCTCATCGCGCCATTCAAATATGGATACAAGAATGTCAAATACATCACCAGTATTGAGTTCACCGATTCTAGAAAGCGTAATTACTGGGCCAACAACGGACCTTATTCGGTGGACGGCACGATCCAGCCTGGCATCGACCATCCTTTGGATTTTAACAAGAAACCTTTGCCGATAAACGGTGGCGAAGTCTTTCATCCTTTCGACAAACGACCCTCATGAGGCGTTTCCTGTTCATCGTTTTAATCCTGATTGTTTCTGGTATTTCCTGCGGAAAAGAAGAAGTGGAACAGATAGAAGTTCGTGTTCCTCAAGGTGTGAAGGTTCCAGAGGATATGGTTTATATTCCAGCAGGAGAGTTCATCATGGGGCATCCTGATGAACCCAAAACCAAAAGGGGACAGAAGGTATCTACGGAAGCATTTTTAATTGAACGATTCGAAGTGACTCGCGAACAATTCAAAGTTTTTAAATCGGATTACAATTTTCATCCCAAGAAGGCTCGGCTCCCTGTTTCAATGGTGACTTTTGTGCAGGCTCAGGAATATTGTCACTGGAAGGGCAGGCGCCTTCCTACTGAAGCGGAGTGGGAAAAAGCCGCGCGGGGAACGGATGGAAGAAAGTGGCCGTGGAGAAACTATTATGAACACCCCAATAATGGATTCTCGGGCTTCCTTCCGGAGCCGGTAGATCAGCGGGAGGAATGGGTCAGTCCGTATGGTGTGTACGGGATGGGATACAACGTTTGGGAGTGGACTTCAGACTGGTATGCCTACGATGGGATTCCAGAAACGGACCGCAACCGGTTCAAAGTTATTCGCGGAGGCCTCACGCAAACGCATACTGTGATTAAATTTAGCCCGACTTATTATCGCAACAAGGTAGAACCAACTGCGTATTTCAACTTCATAGGTTTTCGTTGTCTACTCGGCATGGCATCTGTAGGGCCTTAGGCCCTTACAGAGACTTGGTCCCTAGGACTCGCAGGGCCAAATAGCTGTTGGTATCGCGGGTAGATGAAGGATGCAAGCCAGCGGTTCGCTATCGCCACACTCCCGTCCTGAGCTTGTCGAAGGAGCTAGTGGAAATCGCCGCGAAGGTGATTCATGATTTCAGTGGCGGCTTGCTGAAACAGTGATCCCGGATCGCCGCCAGTAACTCCTCCCTTTATCCAAGAGCCAACGGTCCACTGTCCCACCACATCGCCATGTTCATAAAGCGCGGCTTTGACTTCCAGTCTGCCATGGGCCGCTTCTGAAATGCCAAAGGTGGCGAATCGTGTTACCCGATTACCTTCCTTGTAACCCATGATTTTATACTTAAGAATATATTTTGGATTTTCCTGGGTGATGACAAACATCGATTGGGAAATCAAATCTTCCAAGGCGGATTCCAGTTGTGAGCCAGCGCCCATCAGATCGTAATCATGGGAAGTTATGTCCTTTAAGGCGATGGTGTTCTCTGTGTTCTTAAAGCTCTTTTTTGTTTGAGATTCTACGCCTATGCACGCAGAAATAAATACGAAAACTAAAATAAGAAGATAGGAAGATTTTTTCATTAGATTATCCTGAGATATGGAGGGTCCTGCAATCCTGACGCGATTCTAACAAATTCTTTTACCAATTTACAACCCTGTGCGATGGGAATAATTTCGCTATTAGTTGGGCCTCGCTACCACGAGAGGCAGACCTATTTTGGCATGAACAGATGAAGAACCTTTTCCTCGATGTCGCTGAACCAGATTTGAATATCGATGGGAATAAGGCTGTTGATGTAGGTGATGTATCCCATAGCAAGAGCTATTCCCAGAACGATCAAGAGTAGTCCGCTGAAAATATTGGTGGTATGCAGAGATATGGTGTGTCCTGCTAAATTCAGATCCCAGCCCTTTCCTCGTAAGACTCTCCAGAATAATCCATTCTTAGGTAAGTTGCCGCAGAGCGTGGCTATAAAAATCAATGGAAGGCCCAGACCAACGGCGTAGAAGAAGAGAAGCGTCATGCCTTGAAAGACAGATTTATCAGACGCGGCAAGAATGAGAATTCCAGAAAGGATCGGTCCCACGCATGGGGTCCATCCCAAAGCGAAGGTGGCACCGAAAAGAAAGAAACCAAAAAAAGTAGATGTGGGGCGTCCTTGAAAACCCGCCCCTGAAAATCCTTTCCCGAACAGAGTCATGATTCCAAAAATAAAAACAATAATGCCTCCTGCTTGTGTCAGAGAGAACATGTACTCACGCAATAACCCACCAAAATAACTTGCTGAGGCTCCCATAGCGACAAATAAAGTTGCTAGGCCAAGAAAAAAAGCGATCGACATAAAACCCATACGCGTACGATCAGCCTGTGCGGTAATCGCAAAATAAGCAGGCAAAATAGGAAGTGTGCACGGTGAAAGAAAACTGAATACACCGGCGGCGAATGCCAGAAATATTAAAACCAACATACCCGACTGCGGTAGATTGGATTTCACTTCGAATGGATTCGACAACGCCTTTTCGGAGTTGGCGGAAAATGGAGTGGAGTCTGTGGTAGAACTTGTTCCTCCGAGAGAACGATTGTTTAGTCCGCTCGACTGAGTTGCCGTGGGTGCTCTGGCAAGTTTCATTGATTTTGGCATTTCACTGCTGACACAACGGAAGCCGACATCCAGACCAGGTTGATCAGCATTGGCAAATTCCCGATAACCACTCCGGGAAAACATTTCCAAGGCTGATAGATAGGTGGCTCCTGGAAAATGTCCGATGTCCTTGGCGGATTGTCCGCGCAGTATTTTTACGTCCGCGCCGAAAAACTTGCTTTGATACGTGCTCCCTTTGTAGGGGGCGTAATCATCTTCCACCCACTCCCACGCATTTCCCACCATATCGTGTACGCCAAGCGATGTGGCTCCTTTCGGGTGAGACCCTACCGGGGCAAGAGAATTTCTGCTTCCGGATTTGGGTGATAGATTTGCGTAGTCCACTTGGAACTCGTTGCCCCAGGGATATACATTACCTGCTTCACCCCGGGCGGCTTTTTCCCATTGTTTTTCAGAGGGCAGTTTTTTTTCTGCCCATTGGCAGAAGTTGGCCGCGTCGTACCATGTAATATTCACAGTAGGAAAGTCGCCCTTGCCCTCGGGGTACTCGTTGCCTGTCCAGTCAGTTGGAGAAACAGAGCCCACATCATCAACGAATACTTTGTAGCGTCGGTTTGTTACTTCATAGCGGTCGATGTAAAAAGATTTCAGGAAGATATTTTGTTCCGGTCCTTCGTCGACATACCAGGGTTTGGGCACTCCGAGTGACAGCGCCCCCGCAGAGTCATCCTTTTTATTGGTGCCATAGATAAATGATCCCGCGGGAATTTGTACCATATCTCCTTCCAACGGATTGTCCCTGGCATTTTGTGCATTTGCATTCGTAATAAAGGTGAGCGCTGCCATGCACACGAATATAAAATTAAATTTAAAAATTCTTTTCATTGGTGCATTACTCAGAGCGATGGATCAGCTTTTCTTAAGAAGATTCTCGAAGTACAACAGTGTCCCGGGGTCAGACCAATCTTCTGCTCCTTGAAGGACTCCGATGATCTTTCCTTGCGGGTCAATCAGAAACGTGGTGGGTAGGCTGACAACGCCATATTGATGGCTTACAATCATTCGTTGGTCGAGTAGCATGGGAAAGGTGAGTTTGCTGGCTTTAACATACGGGCGCACGACCCGGTCGCCGAACATATCGTTGGAGATTCCAATCATATCAAACTTGTCTGATTTAAACCGGCGGTACAATGTTTCCAGCGAGGGCATTTCAATTTTGCACGGACCGCACCACGTGGCCCAGAAGTTGATCAACAGATATTTGCCACGGAACTGACTGAGGTTGACTTCTTCGCCGTCAAGGTTTTTAAGGGTGAAATCTTGAGCAAGATGTGATCTTTCGACAGCCTCAACCTGGGAAAAGGAAGCAGTGATCGCCAACATCAGGACCAAGGCTATAACGAAACGAGATAATGGAAATTGAGGCATCGGATTAGAAAGGTGTTATTTGTATAAACGGGAAAATTGACTCAGCGGTTGTTATTCGACCGATTCAACACAGCGGACCATGGGGATTGCTTTTTTCAATGCTTTTTCGATTCCCATTTTAAGCGTAATTGTTGAGCTGGTGCATGATACGCAAGCTCCTACAAGGCGCACCTTTACTATGCCGTCATCGATATCCACAAGTTCCACATTGCCACCATCCTTAATTAGCATTGGGCGGATTGATTCCAGAACTGTCTCGACTTCATCTCTCATGGCATGCCTCTTTGAGTTTTTGTGTTGATTAATGCGACCGTGTTATCCATTCCCATCAACAAGAGCTTCTTTCTTTACCAGAAGTTCTTCCTTGGTTTCTACATGTTCGGGATCTTTTGGAATGCAGTCCACTGGGCATACCTCTACGCATTGGGCTTCTTCATACCACCCGATACATTCGGTACATTTTTCCCAGTCAATTATGTATATATCATCACCCTCGGTGATGGCTTCGTTCGGGCATTCGGGTTCGCACACGCCACAGTTAACACAATCTTCGTTGATCAGCAGCGCCATGATAACTCTCCTTCAAATTTTCAAACCTTTGTGAAAAGGTCTTATTGATGATTAATGATTTTGTTTTTCAAACGATCTGGTTTGAGAATCCCAAGCAAACCAAGCTTCATCCTTTATTTCCTTACTATAGACCGAAACTACAAGGTAACTGGCTTCAGGGTACGTTGGTTCTCCATCCAATAAAGCCATTCTTTTATCCTCATCCGAAAAATACGCATCGTGCTCCGGGTGCGAGTGGTAAAAGGTCTTTATTACCATTCCTTTAGATTCAGCCTGGCTAAAAATTTTGACTACTTCCATAGACTCCATATTGTACGCTGTCTTGGCATCTCTAGGGTAAGTCTCAGGGTCCAATTTATGGAGCTTGTTTTGAATGTTGGTACACTGGAACAGAATATCACCTTCTGGCGACTCTGCAAAACCGATAACAATTCCGCAACACTCATCAGGATATTCATCCAAAGCGTGCGATCGTATTTCTCCCAAGTGGTCTTGCGAAAGTGGAATCATCAATATTTTCTAGCTTTGAATATAAATTGTCAATAATTTTACCTCTCATTCGCAGTGGAGGTAAAAGGTGGAATTTGCGCTGATTATTTCCCGTTTGTTCCGATTGCAGGATATGTCCTTCGATTAAAGACATAATTGAGACCTATCCTTGCAGTTGATCCTTTTAAACGTGGGTTTTTACAACCAGATTGTCCGAAACCTTTACCTGGCAGGCCAGCCTGAGTTTTGGGTTTTTGGTCAGTTTCCCGGCCAATTGTTGGCCTTCAACTTCATTTCTTGGTTCGGTATTTCCTGAGACGACCTCCACGGCACAGGAATGACAGAGTCCACGCCCTCTGCAATTGAGAATTTTGAAGATGTGGGGATAAACACTCAGTTTATTCCGGATGGCAGCTTCTCGTATTGTTTCTCCTGCCTCTACTTTGACTGTTCTTTTTTGCTTAACGAATTGGATTTCTAGCATGCTTCTATTTCCATAAAATTGTGTAATTTACCCTTGCCCCAGTAGCCGTGAAACGCGCTTCCCACGGTGAGACAGGAAGTTGTCATGTGAACAAACTGATTTTCTCCACCATTTCCCTTTAATACTCCCACTTGGGAATAGGGCGGAATCGCTTCACCACAATTTGCGCAAAGGGTCGAATATCGTTCACAAATATTCTCCAGACAATGCACGCAAAGTGCTGGGTGAAACAAATGAATTTCCTGTCCGCGGAATTCTATAGTTGTTGGAAGAGACTTGACCTCTGATCCACACTCCGCACATGATGAATCCGATATACGATGGCTCATAAGTCAATTGCCTGATCGCTGTAAATCTAAAAGTTTGGGTGGATTCCGGAGGCCATTGTACCGGAGGAAATCAGCCGATACAAACCTTTTTCATTTCTTCGTAATTGTCGAGAACCGCCCCGGCTCCGTTGACGATGCTCAGGAGCGGGTCGTTGGGAATGTATACTTTGAGGGTGGTCCGCTCTTCAATCAATTTATCCAACCCGCGAATGAGGGCACCGCCGCCGGTAAGATAAATTCCATTGGAATGAATATCTGCCGAGAGTTCGGGCGGGGTTTTTTCCAACGCGCGCATGATGACTGTGATGATCGTTAAAAGAGGCTCTTTCATGGCTTCACGAATTTCTTCATCGTTGACCAAAGTGGAAGTGGGGACTCCTGTTTGAACGTTCAAACCTTTTACTTCGGTTGTTAATTTTTCTACAATGGGGTAGGCGCTTCCTACTTCTACTTTGATCCGCTCGCCTTCGAATACACCGATATTGAGATGGTGGTTCAGCCGCATATAACGGACTATCGCTTCGTCAATTTCATCCCCGCCAAGCCGGACTGACTCACCATAGGCGATGGCCGAAAGTGAGATAACGGCTACATCCGATGTTCCGCCGCCAATATCAATCACCATATTGCCTTCCGCCTTGTGCACAGGGATACCGACGCCAATAGCGGCGGCCATCGGTTCTTCAACCAGATGCACCTCGCGTACGCCTGCCATAAGTGCAGAGTCGATCACCGCCTTTTTTTCTACCTGGGTGATACAAGTGGGGACGCTAAGCACGATGCGGGGTTTTATGAACCGGTGTTGCTTGAGAGTTTTTTTGATGAAATGGGTGATCATGCGACTGGTGATATCAAAGTCCGCGATGACCCCATCTTTCATAGGCCGGATAGTTTCCAGTTTTGCGTGGGTTCGGCCAAACATGCGTTTTGCTTCTATCCCAACGGCTTCAACGCCTTGTCCATTGGAATTAACGGCCACGACTGAGGGTTCGTTTAGAACAAGGCCTTTTTCCTTGATGTAAATCAAGGTGTTGGCTGTTCCGAGGTCCATAGCCAGATCGGCGGAAAAATAGCCCATCAAATCATCAAAAAATTGTTTTATCATGAGGTCACTTTGGTTTCAGGCGAAGGTTTTGAAGAGGGGGGGGGTACACAGTCAACCCCTTGAAGGATCATCTTATCGCCAGTCCATTTTAGTGTCAATCATATAAAAACAAACCTTTTAGGTCAGTTTGAGGACAAAAGGCATGAATAATCTTGACATGCATATAGCCCGTTTATATACTCCAACCTTCCTTCGTGTCCGGGTCCGATTTATTAGAGGAATCGATAACGGGCGGGTAGCTCAGCTGGGAGAGCACCGGCCTTACAAGCCGGGGGTCACAGGTTCGAGCCCTGTTCCGCCTACCATCGGTTCGATTCGGCAATCCAACGGTTTTAACGTTGTTTGTTATGAGATACGAAGAGAATAAAGTTTTTTGGGCGCGTTGGTACACCTAAGCTTTAAACCCAAATGCGGGGTCGTAGTTCAGTTGGTTAGAATGCCGGCCTGTCACGCCGGAGGTCGCGAGTTCGAGTCTCGTCGGCCCCGCCATTCATAGCAAGGGGTTGGCCTTCATTGGTCAGCCCCTTGTTTTATTTGTGAGAATATAGTCCCACTTTTTGAGTGACTATTCAGAAGTTTGTATGCCTCGAGGCCTTGGTTATCCCTTAGTTAGTGGAGAGTAACCACT
>PCCT01000075.1 GCA_002731985.1 Nitrospinota bacterium | reverse complement strand
TTCAAAAACCAGTCCCGCTGGCGAGACTGCCACACTTCTTCAATTACCTTCCGGCACAGAACCTGCTGGATCTTTTACGGTAAACATTGACACGACAGAATCTTCCTCTATCAAGATATCAAATGAGGAAATTGAAAATCTTCTTCCCGGCATGAACGTCACGTATTCCAAGGGATACCAGAAACGTGACCTGAATGGGTCTGAAGAAGGCTCGCCCATGTCCACACTTTTCATGTTATTGGTGGGGTCAATGCTCCTTTTTGAAGGATGGTTAGTTCGAAAAGAATAACTCCTACACGGAGGGCGAATTAACGCACAGTGGGCAAAATTTCTGAGTTTAGTCCGGGGTTTCTCCTGTAGGTCAACTTCTGCACACCTAAAAGGCCTCTTAATATTTGAGGAATAGACTCAGATCATTTGGTATACTAGTTCCATCCGATCCACTTAATATTTCCCCACCCTATTGTGTTGGGAGTCAATTTATTTTATGAAAATATTGAGATCATTCTTTTACGCGTTCCTCTGCTGCCTACTCCTGTATGTAACGACCCAAGCCAGCACAGCCTCAGCCGAAGTCACTTCACTAGGTTCATTTGAGAACCGCCTGAGAACAATTTTCTCAAAAAGTTCAGAATCGATTGACCTGACAGAAGCATTACTTTTAATATCCAAAGACTGGGGTCCGACCTTAAATGAGGCGGCTCTGAGAAGTGAAATCGACCAATTAGTAGCAGGCGTGAAAAAACAATTGAGACCAGAAAGTACTGCACAGGAAACCGTCGATATATTGCGCCAAGTGATACACCACGAAAAAGGATACCGCTACACAGACCAGGTCGATAGCCAGGGGATGCCTGTCAATCCAGATGAGCTGTTCCTACATGGGATGCTGGAATCCAAACGCGGGTATTGCATGAACCTTTCGCTCCTGTACCTTATTGTTGGAGATCGATTAAACCTTCCACTTTACGGTGTCGGTCTACCCAATCATTTTTTTGTCCGCTACGACTCGGGAAGCGATCACATTAATATCGAATCCACAGAATTGGGAACCTCACTTCCCGATTCATTTTACGAAAACAAGTTCGGATTAAAGTTTGATGCCAAGACCCCATTTTTCACTCACAACTTGAACAAAAAACAAACTCTAGGTGCCTATCTTTCAAATGTAGGTATGGTTTATTACAAAAACTCGCGCCCACAAAAAGCCATTTTTTATTTACAGCCCGCCACCAAAATAAATCCATTATCGATCGAAGCGCACAACAACCTGGCCAACATCTATGCCGAAACGGGACAAAAAGAGCTTGCGATTGATCAATATCAAAAAGCATTGGTGGCCGATCCGAATAGCCTACCCACTTTATTTAACCTCGGCCTGACCTATGTCGACCTTGGGAATCGGGACAAAGCCATTGAAGCGTTTCTACAGGTAACACAGATCGAACCTTCCTTTGCTCAAGCCCACCGCCAGTTGATTGAGCTTTACCTCACTAACAAAAAATTCATTGGCGCTCTTTTGCATTTAAAACAAATGATCAAGATCAACCCCGATGACACAGGTACCCTAACTGCTATGGGAAAAGTTTATACCAAACTTAAAAACTTTAAACAGGCCGTGGAAATCCTCCGTCGTATAAAATCGCGCCAGCCAGGCAATATCGAAGCCCGCGAAGCGTTAGCCGAGGCGTATTACAGGATGGAATTTCTTGACCGTTCAATAACAGAATACCGGCGCCTTTTGGAACAGAACCCGAAATACCTTCCCGCTTATATTCAACTGGGATGGGTTTACTATCATAAGGGAGAGTTTCGTATGGCTACTGCCTGGACGCGGCGTGGCCTGAAACTGGGAATCAAATCGTCCCAACTGACCACCCTTGCCAATATGAATCTGGGATTGTACGCCTGGATGAACGGCGACCACTCATCGGCAAAAAAGTGGTATCGAACTGCATTAAAAGAAGAGTCGAACATCATTCTACAGGGAATTTTGGATGACCTGAAGGAATCTACCCTGCTCTTTCCAAAACATACAGAATCAGATTTTTATTCCGGATGGGCCTATATGGAGTCCGGGAAAAGGGGGAAAGCCCTCCCCTACTTAAAACGCTTCCTGGCTCTTGTTCCCGATGGAGCGTTGGCAGATGAGGCCAGGGACTTGATAGGCGGGGAATCCTCACCTGAGACAGCCGAAAAACCTGCTGATCCTAACAGCGGTTTTTCCAAAGACCTGGATACTCCTGAAGATATGGCCCTTGTTCCCAGCGGATTCTTCGTCATGGGCTCCAACGATCATGGTCAAGACGAAACCCCAGAGCATAAAACATATATGGATTCCTACTTCATCGACCGTTATGAAGTTTCCGCCAGCAATTTCGCTACTTTTTTAAACGAGGTGAAGAATGTGAATGGATACTACCTCGACAACAAATACGGAACTCTATTCTACGATGGCAAATTCAATCCCAGAAAAGGATTCGAAAATCATCCCATCAACAACGTCAAGTGGAAGGGTGCCGCTGAGTATTGCAAATGGAAAGGAAAACGCCTGCCCACTGAAGCGGAATGGGAAAAAGCCGCACGCGGTACGGATGGGCGCATATATCCATGGGGTAACAAACCACCCGCACACGACATCGCCCGGTACCATCAGGAATGGACCAAAGAAATCGCGCACCATGTGATGGTTCCCGTTAACATTTTTCAGGAAGGCGCAAGTCCATACGGGGTATACAACATGGCGGGAAACGTCAAAGAATGGGTGGACGACTGGTTCGATCGAGAGTATTATGATGATCCAGCCAATCACATAAATCCCAAAGGTCAGATCGGGGGAGAATTTAAGGTGTTGAAGGGTGGATCGTGGCGGGACCTCAAGGGATTTATATATTCCTCGTTCCGCAACAGCAACTACCCTGGATCACGATTGGATGACTATGGTTTCCGTTGCGCGAAAACTATCGGAGCCAAGGGCGAAACAAAACAATTAACCAAACGGCCACACCTGGAAATGCCGCATCATATGCAGGCAAGCTACCAAACCGTTGGTAAATAATAAAATTTTAGAAGAAGAGTTTTAAAATGATAGGCGCTATTGAAATACTGATCATCGCTGTAATATTCGGAGTCATTTATGGTCGCGATGCCATTGACCGCACCTGGAAGAAAAACCCGAATGAAGGAGTCGCTGAAAGTTTTGCCGAAGACGTTAAAGAGTATTATCACGAAGACCCCAAACGCCTTTTTAAACTACTTGCTCTTTTACTAAGCGTCCTCACATTCATCGGCACATCCATCTACTGGGTGGTCACCAATTATGACATAGCAAAAATAATCGGCCTCACTCAGTAATTGAATCCATTCTCACGCACGTGAATACTGGGCTCGCCACCTTTAAGCATTTTCCCTCCGACAACTTCGCCAAAATAGACAACGTGGTCCCCTGAAACAACCGCGTCAGCCAACCTGCATTCGAGATAAGCCACCGCATCGGACAAAATGCGTATTCCTTCAATCCCTTTGCGGGTTTTGAGTCCGTCAAAAACCGATCCCTCATGAAACTTAAAAAAGTGTTTCATAAGTTCATTCGTTTCTTTCCCAAGAACATTGACAATAAATGACTGAGAAGCTTCTATCAACAAACGGGCACTTCTCATTTGTGCCAAAGCAATAGTTACCTCAGGAGGTTCAAACGAACTCTGATTTACCCAACTGGCAAGAACTGCATCTTCCTGATCCTCATATTTTGCGGTTACGATGAAAAGTCCGCTCGGAATACGCCCCAGAGCTTTACCGACTTCTTTTTTATTTTTCATTTTGAACTCCAATGGGAAAGCTTAAAAGTCATCTTTTTTTATTTTATAAATATCCGGGGAATCCGGGTTTTCAATGCATGACAACCGAAGGTTAATATTTTGATTGGCAGGCTCTCCTTCTTTAGCTGGCGGGTTAACGAGTAACAGGACTACCATTCTACCGCTACCATCTATCCCACGAAATACAGGAACAGATCCACCGGGCAACTTTGAGTTAACTGCCAAGCCATCCTTCTGAAACCCCTAACTCAAAAAATGTTTGCGTAGTTGGTTAGCAGTATCAATCACTCTTTGGGGATTGGGTTGATTTTCCGCCACCTTTCCCCAAAGCACATTGACCTGAATAAGCCGCTTGGAATTAAATCAAAAAAAATAAAACAGGTTTACCTTGCCGCTATTAGGCAACAAATCATTCACTAGGATATTAAAACTTACCGTTTTCTCAGTGGGATGAAGGCGACGCTGTATTTTGCTCTTGGGAATTTTAAAATCATTAAAGATCGGCTTCAAAGCTGCCTTCTCTGTCATTCCAAACCGCGCAGACCTGAACCTGTCAACCACAGCCTCGTTACTCCCTTTAGATTCAGAAGAAGGGGTCCTGGCCTGAGCCTCTTTTTGAAACATGACCAGAAACATCAATGCACACAACCACAACTAATGAAGCATTTTTTTTTATATCAGCACCAAACATTTTTACAGGCCTGCAATTTTAATATACCAAAAACCAAGTTGATCAGGAGCGGCGAATTTCAGTTTGTCCGCCCATGAAAGGCACAAGTACCTCAGGAATTCGGATCGAACCATCCGGTTGATAGCCATGCTCAACAACTGCGGCCCATACCCTTGGCGCGGCCAATCCCGAGCCATTGAGCGAATGCAGTAATTCAGGTTTATCCTTTTCACTGCGGCGAAACCTGCTGTTCCCTCGTCTCGTTTGAAAATCGGAAAAAATTCCAATCGAAGAAACTTCCAGCCAGGATTTTGTTCCGGGAGAATACACCTCCAGATCATGGACCCGGGTTGAAGAAAAAGTGACATCGCCGCCACAAAGGTCCAATACCCGATAAGGAAGTCCCAACAACTTTAGAGGACGCTCGGCATCGCTAATCAGCAATTCATATTCATCCTTCACCGTTTCCGGAGTACATAAGCGAACAAGTTCCACCTTGTGGAACTCGTGGAGCCTCTGCATCCCCCGTGTTTCCTTACCCGCCGAACCTGCCTCGCGGCGAAAACAAACGGTGTAGGCCATGTAACGTTTTGGAAGCTCTTCAATAGAAAGGATTTCACCCGCGTGCAAATTAGTCAGAGGAACTTCACCTGTTGGAATAGCCCATAGATCGTCATCGCGAAATCGATAAGCATCGTCTGCAAATTTCGGAAGCGTACCGGTACCCATCATCATTTCAGGCCGAACAAAATGGGGCGGAATAATTTCTTCATTGCGGTCACCGTTTATAGAAAGGGCAAACTGAATGAGAGCGCGGTGAAGACGTGCTCCATCGCCGCGCAAAAGGGCAAACATAGAACCGCTCAATTTAGCCGCACGCTCGGCGTCTAAAACCCCCAACTCCTCCCCGATCTCCCAGTGAGGCTTATACTCCTTCCCCTCGTAATCCGATTCGTTATACCCTTCCATCCGAACTACAACATTACAATCTTCAGTGAATCCGTCAGGGCAATCATCATCGGGTAAATTCGGGACTCGTAACAACAATTGCAATCTTTTGTCATCGACTTCCTTATATTCTTTTTCTTTAGCCTCCAGCTTCTTTTTCAGTTCGGGAACAGATGCTTTCAGTTCTTCGGCTTCATCTTTTCTCCCTTGCTGGTAAAGGACACCGACTTGCTTTGACTTTTCATTGACCTCAGCGCGAAGTCCGTCTACTTCACCCACTAAAGTTTTACGATCAAGGACCGCTTGGCGGATTTCCTCAATCTGCTCAACGGGAACTCTTTTTCGAGTCAAACGTCGTTTGGTTTCTTCGTAATCGTTAATGAACAAATTCTGATCCAACATGGGCGTCTTATATAAAAGTATTAATGAGATGGTTTATGACTGAGGAAGGAGCCACACAGTAAACTCCGATCTGACCGGAGGCAGTGTACACCATTTAAAGGTCGGGGGGGAATATCACTTTTACATAAGTATTGCAATTGGCTCATTTCCAGCAACCCGCTATAGGTCCACGGCATTTGGGGCAAGCACCTGCTTGAAGATAATTTTTCAGCACGCGGAATCCGACACGCTCAATTAAAACCTCATTACATTCCGGGCAATAAGTATTCTCCGCATTCTCAGCCTGTCCAGGTATATTTCCTGAGTAAACAAATTTAAGCCCGGCTTGTTTACCTTTCTCACGAGCTTTCAGCAAAGTCGGCACAGGTGTCCGTCCCCTGCCCTGCATTTTATAATCAGGATGAAACGCCGTCACATGCCAGGGGATGTCTGTTGAAATGGATGCGATGAATTGGGCGATTTCAGCAAACTCTAAATCAGAATCGTTATAGCCGGGAACCACAAGAGTTACTATTTCCGTCCACATACCCGCTAAATAAACACGGCGGATAGTGTCCAGTACCGCAGACAAATTTCCTCCCAGCCTTCGATAGTTTTTTTCGGAAAAAGTTTTCAGGTCGATCTTGTAAAAATCTACCCACGGCGAGAGATATTCAATCACCTCGGGCGTACCGTGACCATTAGATACAAAAGCCGTGCGCAACCCTCTTTGACGTGCTTCTTTGAAAACTTCTACTGCCCACTCGCTCGTTATTAGAGGTTCATTATACGTCGAGACAACTGTTTTCGACCCATTCCTCTTCGCGACATCACAAACCTCAGAGGCGGTCATGTGGGTCGACTCTACAGTCGCCCGACCATCCCTCAGAGCCTGCGAAGTGAACCAGTTCTGGCAGTAGGCACAATGAAAATCACACCCCAACATGCCAAAACTCATAGCGAGGCTTCCTGGTAAGGCGTGGAAAAATGGTTTTTTTTCGATGGGATCGTTGTGAATGCCAGCAACGTAATTAAGCGGGACCCGGAGGGTGCCTTCGCTGTTATAGCGAACTTTGCAAACTCCCCGTTGGCCGGGTTTTAGTTTACATAAGTGACCGCATGCGGTGCAGATAAGAGATTCGCCTTCAAGCGTCCTGACCAGTTCGCCTGGCTGAGTGTGATCGTCAATCAGATGTTTGAGAGGGGTGGTGCTCATAAGAATTCACCCTGTCACTCGGTACTAATACCTTCTGTCTTTTTGTCGAGAGCACCTACCAGCGTATGCCACGCGAGGCTGGCACATTTCGTGCGCGATGGATACTCTCTTATCCCTTGAAACAAAGTGAGCTTGCCTAGGTGGTGATCTTGTTTTTCCGGGTCGAATTCGCCCAGAACCATTTTATGAAATTCATTGAAAACCACACGGCATTCGTCAATTTTCTTCCCTTTAAGATGATGAGTCATGAGGGAAGTACTGGCTTTCGATATGGCACACCCAGAACCGGTGAAACTGACATCCTCAACTACCCCTTCATCTTCATCTACTTTGAGATAAACTGTGATGTCATCGCCACACAACGGATTGATCCCATGGCAACTGTGCGTAGCGTTTTCCATTTCATGAAAATTACGCGGTTTGCGATTATGATCCAGAATCACCTGCTGATACAACTCATTGTCGTAAGACATACCTGTAAAATCCTTTCATTAAGCCAGAGCTACTTACTAATATTCCAGAATCAAGTTTCGATCATTCACAATATCATAAAAATGGGTTGTAAGCGGCCTCTATCACGCGCTCAATGGTGAGAGTCTGCTTTTTGACTATAGCAATCTGCCCCCACGGCGAGTGGTTATGAAAAAAACTTGATGATTTTTTTCAGGCTTTCGGCCAGTGCGTCGAGTTCTTCGTATTTATTGTAGAACGCCATCGATGCCCGCGCCGTGGCTGGCACGCCGAAACGAATCATTGTGGGCTGGGCGCAGTGGTGTCCGCCCCTGAGGGCAATTCCATCCTGATCCAGCATGGTGATGATATCGTGAGGGTGTGCGGACTCCAGGTAAATTGACAGTAGAGCCGCCTTTTCCTTAGCGTTGCCGATGATGCGGAGTCCATCTATATCACTGAGCAAACGGGTTCCATAATCTAGCAAACTCTTCTCATACTCAAAAATCTTATCCATCCCAATCCCGTTGATGTAGTCGATGGCCGCGCCAAGCCCAATCACCTGACTGATAGGCGGAGTGCCCGCTTCGAACCGTGCAGGAGGTTTGGCATAGGTTGTTTTTTCCAATGTGACTTGCATGATCATATCGCCACCGGTGACATAAGGCGGCATCGCTTCCATCACTTCCATTTTGCCGAACATCCCGCCGATCCCGCTGGGTGCGTACATCTTGTGTCCTGAAAATGTATAGAAGTCGCAGTCTATATTCTTAACGTCGACTTTCATGTGCGGAGTGCTTTGCGCTCCATCAATGAGAACTTTCGCTCCTGCCGCATGAGCCTTGCGCGTGATTTCTTTTATCGGATTGATAGTACCCAACGCGTTGGAAACATGATTCACCGCTACGATGCGTGTCTTGTCGGTCAATAACTTGTCATACTCTTCCATGATGAGTTCGCCGTTATCTGCAACAGGAATGACTTTGAGTGTCGCTCCCTTCTCTTCACAAAGAACCTGCCAGGGCACGGTGTTGGCATGATGCTCAATATTGGAGATGATGACCTCGTCCCCTGTATTGACAAACTTGCGTCCGAAACTGTGGGCCACGAGATTGATCGCCTGAGTGGTGCCGCTGGTAAAAACAATTTCATGACATGTCGGAGCGCCTAGAAAGTCTGCGACTTTCTGTCGGGCTTCTTCATAAAGCCGGGTCGAATTCTCACACAAGCGGTAGGAGCCGCGGCGCACCGTTCCATATTCTTCGGAGTCAAATTGACTCACCCGGTTGATCACCTGCCAAGGCTTCTGAGTCGTCGCCCCATTGTCCAGATAAATGAGCGGTTTCCCGCCTATCTCTTTTGACAGGACAGGAAAGTCGGCGCGGATTTTATCAACATCTATGCAAGGGTTTTCTGTAGAAACCGTATTGGCATCACCCATTAGTTCGCTTCCAGTTTTTTAAGTAAAGTTTGATTGAGCTCTTCCACAACAGGCGCGAATGGAATTTCCTGGATAATGCTTCTGGCAAAACTCTGAGTGAGGATTTCCTTCGCCACATCCTCTGACAATCCTCTTGTCCTCAGGTAGAAAAGCTGGCCTTCATCCAGTTGCCCAACAGTTGCGCCATGCGCGCATTTCACATCATCCGCAAAAATCATCAAGTTGGGCTTGCAATCCGCATGGCCTTCATCGGAAAGCATGAGGTTGTTGATAAGCTGGTCAGAGCTTGTCAACTGCGCCCCTTTATTGACCACTACAGTCCCGTCAAAACTCGCACGCGCGCGGTGGTTTATAATATTTTTAAAACACTGGTGGCTGGTACAATTTTCCACTTCGTGGTGAACACGAATGAATTGGTGCGATTGTTCATCATCAACCAACACACTCACCCCGTTGAGCACCAACTCTGCCCCCGGCTCACTCAACCATCCTTCATTATGATGGCGAACCAGCCGCGCTCCGTTGGTTGCCTGATAACCCAGATACCGGCTGTCGCGTTTTAAACGAACCCTGTTTTTTGAAAAATGCCAGGCATCTATCGAATCTGCCTGAACCTGAATATGGGTTAAGGTGGCGTTCTCTTCCACAACCATATCCTGAACCGAGTTGACGAAATAGTTATCCCCCTCGCCAACATATTTCACAATTAACTTTAATTCCGATAGAGGCTCCAGGTGAACATAGACTCTGGGAACCGTCATCACAGGACCGCTTTCTCCGCCGGTCGAAACATTAAGGATCTGCAATGGAGCTTCAATCTGGTTATCTCTGCCGACTCGGATCATAATACCCTGTGTCATGAAGGCACTGTTGATCGAGGCAAACACATCGTTTTCCGACTCAATGCTTTCCTGCAATAAGCTTTTGACCGACTTATCTTTTATCGCTTCCGCCAGCGACCCTACCATGACAGCCGTGCCCAGTGCAGTGGCATCGGATAATTCAGGGCGCAAAACTCCATCCACAAGCGTCAAGTGGCTTCGCTCGCAACCAGCATAGACATGTTGCTCAACAAACTCCCGCTGAATAGAACTTTCTTTTTTCAGGGAAAACGGTGCACTCGCAAGACCCTTCGTGTTGACGAAGGTATACATCTCATGCTTACGGTGAGGAAATTTCAACTTTGCAAACTGGCCAAGGGCCTTCCTATTAAGTGCCAGGAAGTCCGGGCTGGGTTGGTTCGTTTCAATAAATTTTTTATGGAGATCAAGGACGGCTGATTCGGCGCCGTTACTGGATTCCGCAATTGTGCTCGACATGAAATCTCCTCAATTCGTCGTGGTCAACCAGTCGTAACCCTGCGCTTCCAACTCATGCGCGAGCTCCTTGCCACCGGATTTAATGATTTTGCCATGACTGAGCACGTGAACAAAATCGGGCTTAATGTAATCGAGCAGTCGCTGATAGTGAGTGATCAGAATCAGAGCATTGTTCTCATTATTAAGTTTATTGACTCCATTAGCGACCACGCGCAAGGCATCGATATCCAACCCGGAATCGGTTTCATCAAGAACAGACAACGCAGGTTTTAAGATGGCCATTTGAAGAATTTCATTTTTCTTCTTTTCACCACCAGAGAATCCGTCGTTACAGTTTCGTTCTTTATATTTATTTTCCATTCCGAGCAGGTCCATCTTCTCTTGAAGAATGTCATCGAAGTCCAGTGGATCCAATTCATCTTTTCCCTCATTAACCAACCGGGCATTGTAAGCCATGCGCAGGAACTCTGCGTTGTTCACACCAGGAATTTCGACCGGATACTGAAACCCCATGAACACACCGGCCAGAGAACGGTCTTCGGCACTCAAGTCGAGAAGATTTTTACCTTCATATATAACTTCGCCGGAAAACACTTCATATGAAGGATGACCCGACAGAATTTTAGCCAGAGTGCTTTTCCCCGAACCGTTGGGTCCCATAATGGCATGGGTCTCCCCCTTGTTTATAGAAAGGGAAATTCCCTTCAGGATTTCAGTTCCTTCGAATCCAGCATGCAAATCTTTTATTTCTAACATTAAATAAATTCCTAATTTATAAAGTGTGCTTCGATATACCCATCAGGGGCACAAAAAAAACAGATTCTTTACCGCTTATCGCGGCACAAGCACTCCGTTCAGAATGACAGAGCCAACTATCCGGTCATCCTGAGCAAAGCGAAGGGTCTCGGTATTGGGTCTCAATCAACCGACGCTGTTTTCCAGTTTCAGAGTGAGGAGTTTTTGCGCTTCCACTGCGAATTCCATAGGAAGCTGTTTAAAGACATCCTTACAGAATCCATTAATGATAGTGGCGATTGCATTTTCCCGCGAGATGCCTCGTTGTTCAAAATAGAACAACTGCTCTTCGCTGATCTTGGAAGTGGATGCTTCGTGTTCTATCTGTAGAGAACTGTTTCCCGTTTCTATGTATGGAAATGTGTGGGCGCTGGATTGATCCCCGACCAGCATACTGTCACACTGTGTATAGTTTCTTGCGTTGGTCGCGCTTTTACCCACCCTGACCAGACCACGATAGCTGTTGCTCGAATGGTCGGCTGAAATACCTTTTGAAATGATACTGGACCGCGTGTTTTTGCCGATATGCATCATTTTGGTTCCTGTATCCGCCTGCATATGTCCATTGGTCAGAGCGACAGAATAAAATTCGCCCACTGAACCGTCCCCTTGCAGGATACAACTTGGATATTTCCATGTGATGGCCGATCCTGTTTCCACTTGCGTCCATGAAATCTTTGATTTTTCGCCCTGGCATTTTCCGCGCTTGGTCACAAAATTATAGATTCCACCCTTACCTGTTTCAGGATCGCCCGCGTACCAGTTCTGCACCGTACTATATTTGATTTCGGCGTTGTCCAGAGTTACCAGTTCGACCACAGCGGCATGCAACTGATTGGTATCGAACTGCGGTGCGGTGCAACCTTCAAGGTAAGAGACGTAACTGTTCTCTGCACAAATGATCAACGTGCGCTCGAACTGCCCAGTTTCCTCGGTATTAATTCTGAAATAAGTCGATATTTCCATCGGGGAAATGGTATCAGGCGGTATGTAAACAAACGATCCGTCTGTAAACACCGCGCTGTTCAACGCCGCATAAAAATTATCACCTACCGGCACGACGGTTCCCAGATACTCTTCGATCAGTTCAGGATAGTCATTCAGTGCCTCGGAGATGGGGCAGAAAATAATGCCCACTTCCATCAGTTTCTTTTTGTGCGTGGTCGCAACGCTGACACTATCGAACACCGCATCGACGGCAACGTTGGCCAGCTTTTTCTGTTCTTCCAGAGGGATTCCCAGTTTTTCGAAAGTGTTGAGGATTTCCGGGTCCACCTCGTCCAGACTGTCCAGTTTCTTTTTTTGTTTTGGCTCTGAATAATACGATATGTTCTGAAAATCAATCGGTGGATACTGAACATTCGGCCAGACAGGCTCCTTCATTGTCAGCCATTTCTCGTAGGCCTTGAGTCTGAAGTTAAGCATGAACTCTGGTTCTTTCTTCTTCTTAGAGATCGCTCGAACCACTTCTTCATTGAGACCCTTGGCAAAAGTATCGGACTCGACATCGGTAACGAATCCGTACTTGTATTCATTATCCAGAGCTTCAGAAACAGAGTTGTCTTTGGATTCCATGTATATGTTTTCTCTCTTCTGATAAAGGGGATTTGTAGTGTTGTTAAGATTGATCACTGGTTACTGAAAAAGCACTGTCGCCCTGAGCCCCGTCGAAGGGTGCATGCTTTACCGCTTAGCGCGGCACAAGCGACAAGCTCAGCACGACACCCAGTAAAACTCTCGGGAAACCTACATATTGGGAACAACTATCAGTTCATTATAAATATCTTTACGCAGGGCTTGCTCCATAAACGAAAGTGTGGATCCTAAAGAAGATCCACAACTGCCGCACGCACCCTGATACTGGATCATAATTTTTTCACCTTCAACAACATCGAGAACCTGAACGTTGCCGCCATCGGCCATCAATGCCGGGCGTACTTTTTCATCAAGCACCATGTTGATTTGCGTAATCTGGTCTTCCTTGCTCAACCCCAGCCAGGCCTGTTCGGCCATGGACAGTTCGGCAAAAGACGCGGCCTTCACATCATCCTTATTTATTGACGCGCTCGCTTCCGCCACAGCTTTAGCGGCAGGATATTCCTGCTGGACAATTTTCAATAGCTCTTCGACATTGGCAAACGCCTTCTGCTTCGATTCCGGAACAGCGGGAACCTCCGGCTCGTCCCTGAGAAAAGCCTCAACATCTTCCCCTTTCAACGAACAGGCCTCGTCCACTGTGAGTCCCTTGACCATAGAACAAAGTGTTTCGCCAATAGCGACCGAAACTTTCCCACCGTAGGCAAAAAATTTCGCGCTGTAAACACGGTCTTCAATCCCATCGACCAGCCAGTATGCCTTGGTGTCCTTGAATTTGGCTTCAACAAATGCCATGCCCTTATCCCCGGCATCGTCCATATCGTACGCACCTCGATACTTCGGCTGAGTAGCGGCCTCATCAAATTTTTTGGAAAATTTTTCTTCTACAACAGTCATTCCAGACATCCTCTACGTCATGCTATTTGGGTATTACACCCGACTTGGGAACTCGTCAAACAATTCCCTTTAGCCTTTAACATTTGGAAAAACCTTTGTTTATTATAGGTTATCGCCAAGAGAAACTCAAATGATCCTGCCCTGAACCGGTCTCTGATTAGATGCTTGCAAGTCCTTAAAGTTCTTTATAATTAACAAATCCTGACATATCCCGCAGCTGACGCTGAGGTGCCGTATCCGTTACCGGACAGCGCATTATTTGAAGCCGGGGTAAGCAACAATTTAAACTAATCGTGTGCATAATCCAAACAAAAAGGATATAATTATTTCACTCAAAGCACGGATTTTATGGGAGGATTGCTGTTCCTCACAACGAATGGGGCCGTGTCCCTGAAAGCTACTGTTGGCAGGCTTATAGAAGATTATTTAAGGAGAGCGATGTGACGACTTCAACGGAAAATAACGAGCAGAAACTGGTCGATGGAATGGGTCGAACCATCGTGAATTTGCGGATTTCTGTCACCGATCGCTGTAATTTTCGTTGTACCTATTGCATGCCCGCAGACAACGTGGAATTCATGCCCCGCGACAATTTACTCACCTTCGAGGAAATTACCCGTGTTGCTCAAGTCGGGGCGAGCCAGGGAATCAAACGATTGCGGCTCACGGGAGGCGAGCCTCTCATGCGCAAGGACCTGCCGGTTCTCATCCGCATGCTGACTCAGGTCGAGGGAATTGAAGATGTCGCTATGACTACCAACGCTTTTTTCCTCAAAGACCACGCAAAAGCTCTGAAGGAAGCCGGACTCAAACGACTCAACATTAGTCTCGACGCACTGGATCCTGAAAAGTTTCTGCATGTTAACCGTCGGGACTGCCTTAAAGAAGTTTTGGAAGGAATCAAAACCTCAGCGGAAGAAGGATTCAAATCAATCAAGATCAACGCCGTTGCGATGCGGAATTTCTCGGAATCGGAAATCATAGGGCTTATTGAAATGGGACGGTCTGACGGATTTGAAGTCCGTTTTATCGAGTTCATGCCTTTGGACTCTGACCAAACCTGGGAACGCGACAAGGTATTGTTTGGTCATGAAATTATTGATCTCATCAAGAAAAAACACGAATTGGTGCCTGTCGAAAATTCCCTGGAAATTGGTCCCGCCAGCGAATACGATTTCGCCGATGGCAAAGGACGCATTGGCATCATTACAGCCGTGAGCAATCCGTTCTGCGACCATTGCAACCGCATCCGTATGACAGCTAACGGTAAACTGCGTACCTGCCTGTTCTCCACCGATGAAACAGACCTCAAGGCTCTGATCCGTGGCGGCGCGTCCGATGAAGACATCGTGAAAGCCATCCAAGACGCGGTACTCATTAAAGAACCCGGTCACAAGATCAACCTGGATGATTTCGAACGCCCGCAACGCGCCATGCATGCCATCGGCGGCTAGTTTCTTTTTCGCGTGATCGCAAACCACCCTATTCCTGCCTCTCTTTGTGTATATTCTGTTTAAACCCCGAAAACAAACTTCCTCACTCCATCTGTAACTCGTTAATATATTAAGCGTTAAACACAAACTCAAATTTCAAATTCTATTATCTGGTGAAGGCTCGGGTTCCACTCATAATGTTTTGCGATTCGGATTGCTGATCTACCAAAACACTGCGATCATAAAAATATGAGGGATAGATTTTTATCTCCTTCATTTACACCTCCTCCGGAATCCGAGAACACCCCGACCTGTTCCCGGATTCTTTCTTTCCTCTTTTGCTTATGCTAACCTGCAAAACAATATTAAATTCCTTAAAATAATTTTGTAATTATGTTACTGGAAAAGAAACGTCTTGATCTGGAGTCGAGAATAGCTGAGTTGGGAAGCGCCTTGGTTGCATTTTCCGGGGGAGTAGATAGCACCCTTGTGCTGGCAGTCGCGAAAAAGGTTCTCGGCGACAAGGTTCTGGCTGTTACTGCAGAATCGGACAGCGTTCCTGAGAGAGAATTGCAAACCGCCCAACATCTGGCTGAAACACTGGGTGTCAAACACCGGATCATTCATACTGAAGAAATGTCTTCACCCGACTATCTGAAAAACCCGGCGAACCGATGCTATTACTGCAAATCGGAATTATATGGCAAACTTTCCAAAGTCGCCGCCGAACATAAATTGACCAGCATCCTTAACGGAATAAACCTGGACGACCTGGGTGACCACCGACCGGGAATCACCGCTGCAAATGAGGCCGGCATTATCAGTCCGCTAGCGGAACTCGGATTCAACAAGCAGGCCGTTCGCGATCTTGCGCGTGAAATGGACCTGCCCAACTGGGAAAAACCAGCGTTGGCCTGTCTTTCTTCGCGCATACCTTATGGTCAACCTGTCACCACTGAAAAGTTGTCGATGATCGAACAAGCCGAGGGGGCATTACTCGCGGAAGGATTCAGGCAAGTCCGGGTGCGTCACCATGGTGATATGGCACGCATCGAACTACCGCAGGAAGATATTCCTGGTCTGCTGAAAAACGGGCTGACAGAAAAAATTAACCTTCGATTGCGGGAAATAGGTTTTCAGTACGTCACAGTTGATCTGGAAGGTTACCGCTCAGGAAGTTTGAACGACGTGCTGGATTTGAACACGATTAAAAATGGAAAAGAGGTTGTTAGCTGATGTGGCAAATCGAACTCAGACCAGAAATCAAAAAAGAACTTAAAGATCCAGACAAGTACGTCCAGGGGATGAGGTGGACCTATAACGGGCTAACCATCACCATGGTGGGTGTCGGGATGATGTTTATCCTCTACTTCGTCAAGCCGGAGCATGTTCTTCGCCCGTTCTGGATCCAAATACTTGGTCTGGTCGTTGCCGGTCGGGGCGAGTGGCTTAAATTCCGCTGGAAGTAATAACATTAATTAAATTTCTTTCAGATGTAGCTCACCCA
>PCCT01000074.1 GCA_002731985.1 Nitrospinota bacterium | reverse complement strand
TGTAGTTACTCCCGGATAAAATTCAAATTGACACCAGAGTTCCAGATTCCCATAATCCACCGCTGCTTTTGGGCCGTTAGCTCAGTCGGTAGAGCATCTGACTTTTAATCAGGTGGTCGCAGGTTCGATCCCTGCACGGCCCACCAAAAAACTCCTTAAATATCAGTGTCTTATCCAGCCTCAGTCAACAGGCACTCCAACACAGGCTGAAACAACGATACTTGCAGAGATACTTTTTTGCAAACTCGGGTCGTTGAGGGAAGATCAACGAGTGGTTTGGTCTCCCGCCTCCCTCCCCCCCGGGGGGGGGTACACCGCCATCCCAGCGTTTCTTGTAGCTCCTTTTACCTCCCAGAGTGGCCTGAGTAGTCGGAGTAATTTTTTAGTGTGACGCTATGGCCAGAGTTTAGTGGTCCCGTACAGCTTCGAAATCTCCGGTGGGCCTTCCCAGTAAGAAAGAAAGTCATCCCCAGATCCGATTGTGAGGTTGGTCATTTAAATCACCCTGTTTTAGTATCATCATGAGTGAGTAATAATAGAACCAAGTGTAACCGGAGAACTCTAATTCTTCCTGGTCTAGTATGAGGGGGATTACAGTTTTGTGTATGACAAAATAATAGCCCCGTCCCTGATATCGCCTGAGCCGTTGTTTGATCCCAGGCGGGGTCTCCTGTAGCTGTTGGGTGGTAACTGTGCGTGAAAATATTCGCCATTTAGTGCAAGTTGTGAGTTGTGGAGAGATACAAAAGGGATGAGTGTATGAGAAATATTGTTATGTTGCGCTGGGGTGATGTGAAACAGGGAACTGCAAAGTTTCGAGAGCCAACTGATTGTGCAATCCATCACCTCTGCTAAAAGCAAATTCCTATCCCTTGACCGTCTTTGCGAAATGGTGGATAGATAAAAACTAAACATCTTCCTGACAAATTGCTGGGCAATACCGGGAATTAGTGCGAGAAATCGAGTTTGAAAGGCCGGGGGTGGCAAATGGCGCAAGAACTTGACTCGTTCATCCAAGTGAACCATTATTATGCTTGAGAAACCCGAAACCGGTTTTGAAGGGAGGAACCTCACTTATTATACAAGGAGGAAACATGAGCAAGGAATCATTAATTGGTTTTGTAAAACTAGTGGTTGGCGATAGAGAACTTCAGGCAAAGATAGATGACAATACAGATGCTGATTCTCTGGTGGCCATAGGAGCTGAACATGGGTTGGATTTCTCAGTAGATGAGGTCGATAGTCTACTGCCATCTCTCGCAGACGACGAACTTAGTGATGACGATCTTGAACAGGTTGCCGGTGGCGCCGGCAGGATCAGGAAAAGCATGATGCGACAGAAGATCAAGACTCTCGTCCGAAATAAGAGAAAGGAGCTAGACCTAGGGGCTGCAGTCAGTGGTGATACTCAGGCATACTCAGATCACTTTAGTCCGGGGACAATCAGTGGCGATACTCAAGCGTACTCGGATCATTATAGTGATGAAGGCCCCTAATCTAGAAAACAACCCCGGATTATTCAGATAATAAGGGATGTGCGCTTTTCCAATATGCAACACCCCCGATGAGAGAAAGTATGTCAGAGAGTGAACGTAAAGACGACAATATTCGGATTGGCGCGCTATCAATGCAGACAGGTTGCCTCTGACATTCTTCCTAAAAATGTGTGGATAAGGATAATATTGACACGCTGAGGAGCATAGTTGCTAAGGCTCTATCTAACCGAGATTTTCGGCGCTCGTTGTTGGAAAATGTGGGTCAAACATTGAAGAGCCACGGTATTGACCTAGATTCAGAACTGATAGAGAAACTCGACAAAATCCGCGAAGATTCCAAGTTTGAAAGTCCTACCATCGAGGAGTTAATCGAGAAACTGTTGTCGTGTCAGGCATTTGAGGACGAGTTTCGCCTGAGTCCGGCCAGAGCGCTGAAAGAAAGGAGAATTTTCGTCAACGACCTTATCCTGAGGAACGTTCGAGAACTCCTGGACACGAACGAGTATATAGCGCTCAGGGAGGAATTTCGGGTAACCCAGGGTCACCGGTGAAGTGTATCCTCGTTGATCTGTTATCTACCCCACCCGGGTTGCCCACTCGCCGTTCAGCAACTGCCTCACTTGCGCTACAAATGCTTAGTGCCTATAGCCGGCGCTCAGGCTTTCAGTCGGTCATTGTCGATGCATATAGCAACAACCTAACGATTGAGGAAACCGCAAAAAGAATATCGGCTATAAAAGGTCCGAAGTTACTGGGATTTGCAGTTATGTCGTCACACGTGGTATCCCGCATCGAATCAGTTCTCACACTTCTTGATTTTAATGCCTGTGATATTCGGCACGTTACCCTAGGGGGATATTTCGCCACCTTCAATCAGGATTTTCTCCTGCAAAGGCTTGGAAAGGTGAATTCGGTAATACGTTTTGAGGTTGACCAGGTCTTCCCCCACTTAGTCTCAGCAGTTGCAGAAGGACATGACTGGAAGGTATTGCCAGGAATTGCATACCGCCAGGATGGCAAGGTAATCGTCTCTGCTGGCCTCACCTATCCCCACAATCTGGATGAACTGCCATTAGCTGACCGCTCCTTTGAACGGCCAGATACAAATGAAGCCTATATACAGACAAGCCGTGGTTGTTATGGGAAGTGTACTTTCTGCCTGAATATTATGTTCTCCAATCAAGAAGGAATGCCTACCTGGCGGTATCGCTCAGCAGAATCAATCGTCGATGAAATGACACGTTTGGCTAAAGACCGAGGCATCCGTAAATACAATATCGTAGACGAAAATTTTCTGGGTGGCCGACAAAAAGACGCTCGTTGGCGGGCGCATCGGTTTGCGGATTTGCTAATCAAGAATAATCTAGAAATAAAATTCAGGTTAAGTTGTCGCGCCAATGACATCGATAGCGATCTACTGGCCCATCTTCGTGACGCTGGTCTTATCAACATACTCCTTGGGATTGAATCAGGATCTAGTAGTTTTCTCAGGTCGATAAAAAAGGGCGCAACCGTTAATACCAATATGGCAGCTATTAAGATGGTTCGCGACGCCGGGATTTCCCTCTCCCTTGGCTTCATGCCCTATCGCCCTGGAACGACCCTTGACTCACTTGATGCAGAATTCAGATTCCTCGATGACCACGTCCGCGGTGCCAGGCTTTCTCCAGGCCTTTCACAGCAATTGCGCGGACAATTGTGGGTTTATGAGGGCTCGCCGGAATACCGAACCCTCAGTCAGAAAGGTGTGCGGATGCAACGAGACGCCAATACCCGGAATATGTTCCGTTACGCAGAATGCTCCAAAGTGGTGATGTTTCGGCAGGTGAACAATCCCCTGCTTGAGATGATCGAGGCAGCCGCCATTGAGATTGCAAACATGCGAATTCCTCACACCCGGCGTATGGCTTACCAGAGAGCATTGGATGGCCTAGCTCTGGATTCAAGCCTGGGTAACCTGGCAGTGTTCCATCGACACTCGAAGATGGATCAAAGTACCTTTATCAAGCACGCACGCCATCCCTTGGTGGAAGAAGTCTCCGATATACATATCCTGGCGCAAATAGAGAATCTATTACAGCGACATGACGTTAGTAATGGCGATTGAGCAAACAATGGATAGGCCAGTTGTTCTGCTAATAAACCCCCATGTTCCAGATGCCATGGGGGAGCCCCTGATGGAAAACTTGGCCATTGGCTCGCTGGCAGCTTACCTGGAACATCATGGTATTAGTGTCGACCTGGCAGATTGTGCGATAGACAAGCTACCCATCGGCACCCTGCCGAGTCACGTGAAATTAGGCGATTATCAAGTTGCCGGTATCACTATTATGGCGAGAAGTTGCGTAAAAGCAGCAATGGCAGTCGCACAGAGCATTAGATTGAAAAATCCGGAAATACATCTCGTATCTGGCGGCAAGTTTCCAACATCTAATCCTGATACTTTGCTGTTCGCTGGGTCGCCGTTCGACTCAGTTATCCGGCACGACGGTGAGCGGCCTCTTTTGGAACTTGTTCAGCGAGTTCTTAAAGGAGGGGACTGGAGTAGCGTACCTAACCTAAGCAAGGCCCAGGGGAATGGCAGTCGGCATAATCCGCTCGATTTTCAATACATTCAATCTGACCTGGACCGGTTGCCACTGGTAGATCGTCGTTTCCTGCCATTGTTCCTTGATCGGAATGCCCCAACTACCGTCTCAGCGAGTCGTGGTTGTATTTATTCGTGCGAGTTCTGTGTGGTGTCAGCTGAATCAAAAAGCCTATGGGGTAAGCCGCGGTGGCGCGGCCGCTCTGCTGAAAGCATTGCAAATGAACTGGAATATCTTATTCGAAAATTTAAGATTGCGGAAATCTGGTTTGTTGATGATCTATTTCTCGGACCCATGCCGCGTGGTAAAAAGAGGATCCACGAGCTATGCAATGAAATTCACCGAAGAAATCTTAAACTAGGCTTCTCTTTCGAAGAACGCTCCGACTCGGTGATCAATAATAAGGAGCTGTTTCGTGAACTAAAAAGAGCGGGTTTGCGGCGCGTTTTCCTCGGCCTAGAGTCAGGAGACATGAAAACTCTAACCCGCTACAAGAAAGGCAGCACGCCTGAGCAGCACCTAGAAGCTATCGATTTCCTTCAGCAGATCGGTGTTGAGGTCAGCACTGGCTTTATTCTCTTCGATCCATTTAAGAGTATGGAAACCCTCAAGGAAGAAATTTGCTTCCTACGCAAACTGGTACACCGGAGGATTTTTTTCCCACCTGTATTCAACAGCGCCCTTCAGTTAATTAAAGAAGCGCCTATTTTTGATCAAGTCGTTGCTGCTGGATTGCTTATGACTGACGGAGAGCATCTGGAATACGACTACAATGATCAGCGGGTGAAATGTATTGCCAAGGCCTTGAAATGGTTATTTATGGCACGCAACGGCACATTATTTTTCACACTAAAATGGATCATTGGGAATGAATGGCGAAAGAGTGGGGCCTTTCCAGGGAGCCCTGTTTCGAGGACTCATTCACACTTGATCTGTGAACTGGCAGCCTTTTACAAAACCTTTGTATTGGATACTTCTGAAAAGATCATGGAAGTAATCTGCGAGTGGCCAAGCGATGATCCACAATTGACTGACACTTTTGATCTCAAACCCTTACTACCGGACGTTGATAATTTTTCCAGGGAAATTATTTTTCTTACCAATGTAATCCGGCTGGCCTATAGCTTGGAACAGCACAATGAATATTCTCCTGTTGCCGCCAATTGATTCTGAAGGCAGTGAGAGTCCAGTCACAGAAAGCCCTGGATTGGGTTATCTAGCTGCCTATGCGCGGCATCAAGGCCACACTGTCGAATGTTTCGAGCCAAGGTTGGCCAAATTAGATTACAAAGGCATAGCGGAGTATATAGGGCGCTCTGACGCCGAACTGGTAGGTTTTTCCATACTGGACAATGTTGAAGGCGTCTACCAGGTCAGCTCAATACTGCGCAGAAAAAGATCATCTGTACATATCACGACTGGAGGGCACCTTGCCACCTTCGCCCATCGCTTGATTCTTAAAGAATGCTCTGCAATTGATTCTGTAGTCCGCTTTGAAGGCGAAAAACCCTTAGTACAGCTTGCAAGGTCGCTCACTAGTGACCAGGATTTATCCAGCGTTTCAGGACTAACCTACCGCTTAGGTGCTGGCATCACAGAAACAGCGCCAACAGCATCCTTTGAGAATTTAGATGATCTTCCTTTTCCAATTCGCTACTTGCCGAACTCACATTATCAGAGACAGCCTTTCAATCTAATTGCAAGCAAAGGCTGTTACTTCAGGTGTACATTTTGTGGAGTCCATCGGTTTTACCGTGCTAGCCCATCACTGGTGAAACGCTATCACAGTCCAGGCTACGTTGTGGATCAGATAGAGAAATTGATTGACTGCTATGGGAATAATCGCTTTTGGTTTATGGACGATGATTTATTGGGCACCTCGAAACGAGAGAGACTGTGGATAGATCAACTCATCGGGCTGCTTGAAGATCGAGATATTGAGATGATTTTCTCCTTGATGTGTCGGTCCGATACCATCAATAGGTATCCCGATCTATTACAACGTTTGCATTCTGTGGGGCTTAAGCGACTTTTTGTGGGAATCGAAAACATCAATGATGATGTGTTATTACGGATAAACAAGGGTGTGCGTATAAAAGGCCACAAGTATATTTCCTCCTCCCGAAACCTTGGCATAGAATTAGTAGGAGGGATGATCTTGTTTGATCGGACGACAACAGTGACTGAATTGCGAAATAACCTTGCGTTCATCTCACAGTGTAAGAGCGATATTCAGTTTAATTTTGACCTTCTTAAAGTATTTTTTGCGACTCCACTTTATGAAGATCTAAATAGTAAGGGCCAATTACTCGGTACCTGGCGGGCACCGATATATAAATTTGAAAATCAAACAATTGCAACGGTATTTCATGTCTACAAAGGATTTAAGAATTATTTCTGGAAATTTCTCGATCTGCCGTTGCGTAACATCATCTGGAGACATATTGGATTGCCTAACCCACCTTTTCCAGAATCATGTATCAGGGAAGCTCTTGGGATGTACAACACGCTGGTGGTCGAAATAATCCGCTTGGCGCTTGAAAGCAGTGAAGCGCTGGGTAACAAAGGAAATCCTCACGTTATTTTTGACAACATACGTAAAGCCGAACAAAATAGAATTGAGGAAACTTTATTCGTTATCCAATTGATGCAAATGCCATCGCTTTGGTCAGGAATTGAGTCGACGCCAAAAAGATACCCACCTGCCGCTTTCGCCGGTATTACGTACGATTGCAGTGGGCAGCCGGCTTGCTGAACGTGTGTGCGGTGTGCCACTGGATTAAAGGATCGTGCAAAGCCGTAGTCCGAAAGACCCTGTCTAAGCGGGGCCTTTCGTTTAGATCCAAAGAAGACTAACGGGTGTGTAGAACCGTCAATTGTCAGTGCATATAAATCGGGCTGACCCGCAGGTTCCTTGACCAATAGATCGGGCTTCTGAAGTATTGCGTCCCTACCGACCATCTTCGTCCTCCGTGATGGGCGGAAAATTTAACGTCCTAAGTTCCTATAAGAATGTTAGAACAACATCGCCATTTACAAAAATCGGTGATCGAGCGGATCCTGGATCAGATCGGGGAGTGGTGCCCCTCACCACCCCCCAGAGCACCGCCCGCTGAGCAAGAGTGGCCCAAGGGCTGCCAGA
>PCCT01000073.1 GCA_002731985.1 Nitrospinota bacterium | reverse complement strand
GCAGTTGCTTCAACTTCTGGAACGGGTTTTTCTTTTATGCCAGATTCCCTGGAGTTTGTTTCTTCAACCGCAGGCGATTCTTCGACTGGGTCGGTAATTTTCGGAGCAGGTACGACTGGCACCGGTTTTAGTGGGGCTGTATGAGGTTCCGGTGTTTTAGCAGTCACCGGAAAATATTTGTTTAATCCCCAGGGTAATTTTACAGGAAGTTCAATTCCTTTTTCCTGAGCATAGAAATAGCCGCCAGCTCCTCCTGCAATGAGCAAAAACAGAAGAAAAAGCCATCCCTTTCCTCCAGATTTTTCCTCTGCAACAGAGTTTTCTAAGAGCTCTTGTGAATCGCCTTCCGACGAAGAGTTTTCTAATAGTTCTTGTGAATCACCTTCAGAAGACGAAGAATTTTCTAACATCTCTTGAGGATCTTCTTCGTTGACGGATTCGCCATCTTCAGGCAAAGAACTTTCTAATGGCTCTTGTGAATCCTCTTGAGAATCTGGATTTTCCTGATCTTTATTCATAACCGGCGGCGGCGTGACATCCGCCGAGGAATATCCTCAGTGGATGATCTTGTTGATGGAGTACTCTACGATATCCTCAACACCAATTGCTTTCAGGTCGGGGGCTATTTCACGGACCAATTTTTCTTCCAGAATCACCGTGAGGTCCATCCAGTTAGGATCGGTCAACTCAGCAATGGTGGGTTTTTTGCCTTCCGGAAGAACCTCCATAACTTCGTCCAGTTTGTCTTTAGGCACGTTCATCATGAGTCCCACCTGCCCGTTAGCCGCCATTGCACTGCGGAGCATGAGAACGAGCCGTTCGACTTTCTGTTTTTTCCAGGGATTGGCGAAAGCATCTTTGTTCATGACAAATTTGGTGTTCGACTCCATGAGAGTTTCAACGATTCGCAGGTTATTGGCCCTGAGCGAGCTTCCTGTTTCTGTGATCTCAACGATGGCATCGACCAGTTTCGGCGGCTTAACTTCGGTGGCTCCCCAAGAAAATTCTACCTCCGCTGTCACGCCGTGTTTTTTCAGATAATCGACGGTCATATTGACAGCTTCAGTCGCGATACGTTTGCCTTGCAGATCTTTCACCGACTGGATGGATGAATCGTTTGGCACCGCAAGCACCCAGCGAACAGGCCGTGATGAGGTCTTGGAATAAACCAGGTCGGCAATTTCAACAACATCGGCTCTGTTTTCCTGCACCCAGTCTTTTCCTGTCAGCCCTGCATCGAGGACACCGTTTTCAACATAGCGTGCGATCTCCTGCGCCCGAATCAACATGCATTCAATTTCATCATCATCAATAGTCGGGAAATAGGACCGACTCTTAATTTTGATCGTGTAGCCAGCCTTGGCAAACAGGTTGCATGTAGCTTCTTCAAGACTTCCTTTGGGAATACCGAGTTTTAATACGTTGCCGCTCATGGTTTACTTTCTTTATTGATAGGGTTTAATAACAAGTAAGACAAACTTTATTGATCTGCTTATAAAAATCTTAAGAGCACACTCTTAAGATTTTTTATATACTTTCTCGGGATCGAAAACTTTTTCGTCGACTATTTTCACTTCGCCGTTGAGTTTGCGGAAAAAGCAACTCTCATAGCCTTTATGGCAGGCCGCTTTACCCACTTGTTCTATTTTAAGAAGGACCGTGTCGTTGTCGCAGTCGACAAAGACTTCTTTTACGATCTGGACGTTACCGCTTTCTTCGCCCTTCATCCATTGTTTATTTCTGGATCGACTATAGAACCACGCCTTTCCGGTTTCCAACGTCTTATTCCAGGCGACTTCATTCATATACGCCAGCATCAGAACTTTGCCAGTTTCGGCATCCTGCATAATGGCGGGAATAAGCCCACCCATCTTTTCAAAATCCAACTCCATCACATACCCCCTTGGTGAAACTCGAAAATTTAAAATATAATTGATTTTCTGTCAACCTTATAATAGCCTGTACTACAAAAATACTGTCGCATTATCTGTCCTTAACATCAATATTTCTGGTTCTTTAGGTCTTTCCTGACAGGACTTTCCTGATGTGCCCATGACGGGGTGCGGTGCCAATCGCTGATCAAAGAGGTTATTATGCCATCTATTACTCATTTTGACATATATAAACCAGCTGAGCCTTGCGGTCTAGTTGGGGAAAAACTAAAGCAATCGATGGATAAAATCGTCGAAGAACACCTTTCCCAAAACGGAAGAGAGTTTGACCTCAAGGGTTACTGTGTCGGAGTCAACGGAATGGCTCTTTTTACAAAGGATGAACGCCTGTCCAAGGTAAAGCGCCTGAACCTGGGAGGAAACCGTATTGGCGATGAAGGCGCGAAACTGCTGGCCGCGTCCCCTATATTCGCCAAACTGCAATGGCTGGAGTTGGGGGGCAATGACCTGAGTCCTGAAGGCGTTCGCGCGATTTGCCGATCAACCATTTTGACGAAACTCAAGACACTTAACCTGTATCGGAATTTGATCAAGGACGAGGGCGCAAAAATTCTGGCCAAAGAAAACTCTTTGAGCCAGCTGGAGGAGCTGGATCTGGCTCAGAATGAAATAGGTGATGGAGGCATGATGGCACTGGCCGTATCCAAAGTATTCCCAAACCTGGTCGCGCTGTATATGGATAATAACTTCACTTCGGTGGAAGCCAGGGAAGACGCCAAGGCAGGACCCAACTTTAACAAGCTTCAGTCACTGAATCTATAAATTAATCCAGTATGGAATTCCCTGACGATTTCACAAATAAAAAATATGGCAAAGGCTCTTTGCTTGTCGCCAATCCGGTTTTACCCGATCCAAATTTTTCAAGGACCGTGGTTTTGTTATGCAACCACGATGAACAGGGATCGTTTGGTCTGGTCATCAATCGCACTGCCAAGTTGAACGCGTCGGAAATGTTTTCCCACATTGATATTCTTAAAGCTTATAACGAAAAAGTTTATATTGGCGGACCTGTTTCTCAATCAACAGTATTTTTTCTATGTCGTTCTTCCCGCAAGGTTAAGGAAGTGGATGAAATCTGCGCGGGGGTATACCTTGGAAGCAATCTGGAAACTCTTGAAACAGTTTATCCAGCGATTGAAAATCCGGAGCAGAATATTCGTTTTTATCTGGGCTACTCCGGATGGTCCGGCGGCCAGTTAGCCGGAGAAATGGAACAAAAAAGTTGGCTCATACAGAACGCTGAGGAACGATTTGTTTTTCTCGATCAGGAAAAACTGGTCTGGCCCGAAGTTGTCAATTCTCTGGGAGAAAAATATCAGTATCTCATCAAGGCCCCGGTGAATCCGCAATGGAACTGACCGCTGAAGAAATAATGTTATCGGTTTATTAATAATCTGCTACCCGATTTGACCCAGATATGACCCGATTGCACACGATGCCCCCCACCGAGCAGGTTTATCGGTCACATGTTCCCCCTCAATACGACGGTTTTCCCATCGAAAAGTATTTTACTACGCGATTCTCCTATCAGGATGTTGAAGAATGGTCACGCCAGATACTTGCTGGCAAAATAGAGGTCAATGGCAAGACAGCCTTGATCGGTCAGATATTGAGCGCCAGCGATCTCACTGTGACTCGGGCGGGTTTGCGAACGGAACCGGCGGCGAACCGTTCGCTAAACATAATTTTTCAGGACAAGGAGATTCGCGCTTTTAATAAAAACGCGCCAATTCCCGTTCACCCGTGCGGTCGGTATTTTCAAAATTCCATGACCGAAATTTTAAAACAGGTTTATCCTGATGAAGTACCGCGTCCGGTTCAAAGACTGGATGTTACGACAACCGGACTCATCGTATTCGCCCGCACCCGGGAAGCGGCGGCTTTTATCATGCGAGAGTTTAAAGAAAACCGGGTGGAGAAAGAATATTTTGCGCTGGTGGAAGGTATACCTCAGTCAAAGCATTTCACCATTGATAAACCCATTGGCAGGCTGAAAGGGTCGAAGCGATTCGTCGGTAAGGATATTCTTCGTTCCCAATCGGCGCGGACGGATGTGGAATGGCTGGCGTCAATCGGTGAACGTTCTCTACTTAAAGTGACTCCGCGCTCCGGGCGCACCAACCAGATCCGGGTTCATCTGGCGAGTGTGGGGTTTCCCATTTTCAACGATTCTGTTTATGGTCAGGGCAAAAAAGATGGCACTCAGGAGTTTGGCTTGCACCATAGGCGCATGCAGTTCCAATGTTTCGATACAAAAATAGAATTGACCGCAACCAGCCCCGAACATTTTCAACCATATATAGAGAAGGCAAGCGAAGAAAAATGAACCGGCCAAATTCGCACATTGTCCATCGCACAGACACGCATCCAGCAGAGTTATTGCGGGATGGATTGATCGCCAGAGCGCGTAATCCGTTTTGGCTGGCGCCCATGGCAGGGATTACTGACATTTGTTATCGCCAGTTGATGGATGAATTGGGATCGGGGATTTTGGTTTCGGAATTGGTTTCCGCGAAAGGCCTTCTGTATAGCTCCGGGAAAACCCATAAGATGATCGCAGTCCATCGCGACGCGGAAGCTATGGTGGGAATACAGCTTTTTGGCGAGTCGGCGGAAGACATTACCAACGCGGCGCATTTTGTCAAAGAAGCCGGTGCCGCTTTCGTGGATATCAATCTGGGGTGTCCGGTAAAAAAAGTGGTGAAGAAAGGTTGCGGAGCGGCGTTAATGCGCGACCCGGCTTATCTTGAAACATTTTTAACAAAAATCAGGAGTGGAATTGATATTCCACTCACCGTTAAAATGCGTACCGGGTGGAGCCCTGAAGAACTGACCATTCACGAATGTGTCACTGCGGCCTACAACTCCGGTTGTGAGTGGGCGGCAATTCATGGGCGAACACGTGCCCAGGGATACGACGGCAGGGCCGATTGGGATTTGATCGCGGAGGTCAAGCAAAAGGCTAAACTTCCCATCATCGGCAACGGTGATATACGCACCGCTGAGCAAGCGCAACAATTGTTAAAAGAATCAGGTGTCGATGCGGTAATGATTGGCCGTGGCGCATTGAGGAACCCATGGATATTTAAAGAATGTGTTGGCCTTGATAGAGGCGACTCTGAAGACCCCTGTGTTGTTCTGGACCGGTACCTTGAGTTATTAAGAGAAGAATACGATTTGCGTAATACCCTTATCTATTTACGTAAGTTTGCCGCCTGGCTGGTTTATGGTTATCCGGGAGCGGCGGCGTTTCGAGGGGCGATGTATCATATACTGACCGTTGACGCGATAGTGCAAAGCGCCCGCGAGTTTTTTGACAAGGTTGCGCACTTGCCTCAACCCAGATTCGAAGCGACCGAAACCTTTATGGCAGGCGGTCACGGCTGACTCGGCAAGGCCGAGAGGAAATAGTCGCTTGGCACGCCTTTCCAGAAAATAATTTTCGAGTCCAACTATAAACTATATGACAAACCAATCAGCCCCATCAAAGCCCCGCCGCAAAGATGTGGAATTTACATTATACGGTTGGAACACATGCCTGCGATTTTTTGAAAAACGCCCGCAGGATCTTTGCCGTCTGTTTTTTTCCAAACAGCGTTCTGCAAAATTAGGGACTATAAAGAAATGGTGCGCTGACCACAAACTCCCTTACAGAGAGTTGGATGCGGAATCTTTGAATAAAGTAGCATCTGCCACCCATCATGAAGGTGTGGTCATGGTGGTCCGACCGCTGGAGCCATCGCCGGTTCACCCCTTTATTAAAGGAGGACTCGGGAAACAAGGAATTGCTGTTGCACTGGATCGCGTAGGAAACACTCACAATCTGGGAGCGATTTTACGGACTTGCGCTTTTTTTGGCGCGGAGGGACTGGTTGTGTCAAATGAAGAAGGTCAAGCCCGGCTAACATCGTCCGCCGCACGCACTGCCGAGGGAGCGATGGAGGTGACACCCATTTTCCAATCGACTAATCTGGCTTCGGCACTGCGCGATTTTATGTCCCGTAATGTATTTGTATTGGGCGCAGATCTTGACGCGAAACAATCGCTTTATGAGGTTGAGGTACGGTTTCCTTGTGTCGTGGTTTTGGGAAACGAGCAAGAGGGTCTCTCTGAAGGTGTAAAAAAGCGCTGTAATCAGGTGGTACGGATATCTGGCGCGGAAAAGGTTCAATCGCTCAACGTTTCTGTTGCGGCAGGAATAGTCCTTTCGGAATTGAGCCGCCGCCGCGATTTTAAAAGATAATAGCTGTCGCATGTTTTTTGCCAAACTACATCCTTTGTTGGTTCATTTTCCAGTCGGTCTGCTGGTAAGCGGAGTTTTGTTTGAGCTGTACGGAAACTTTCAAGGAGAAAAGTCTGTCGCCAAAGCAGGTGCGTTTAATGTGCGATTCGGATTCTGGAGTTCGCTTCCGGTTGTGGTCGTAGGGTTTCTTGGCGTCATGAGCATTGAAGTAAAAGGTGAATTTAAGCCCTTTCTGTCCAGCCATATACTTTTCGCGTTCTCAACGGTTTTTTTATTTTTGGGAGTGATGTTGCTGTCTCGATTTCGTAACAGGACCTGGGGCAAAGTAGCCTATCATTTCTTTCTAGTGGCAGGATTGTGTGCAGTGCTGGGCGCGGGATACTATGGAGGCGAGTTGGTTCATAGGTTTGATCTTCCTGGAGGTTCCATAAACTAAGCAAAGCGGGTTTCCATGCAGGCTTAAGAGGTATATATGTTTTTGTAGTTGCCCAATTCATTGGGCGGTTTTAAAGGCGCCCAATGAATTGGGCAACTACAAATTCAAAGCGCTTGCCTTTTTAGATACCGTTATAAAAACACCAGTTGGTATCCTGTAACGATGCTTGCCAGCATCGCCAAAGCGCAGGCCAGGTATATGAACAGGGCTGTCCGGGTGAATGGTTTGATATAGGACCAGACTAGAGCGAGTGCGAACAACACTGTAAGGAGAAAGGAGTATCCCTGGTGGCCCTGAACCTCCCCCGCAGTTCGAGAGGTCATGTCAACGGAAATCATTCCTGAAAAATCGGCCATCAGGGCGGCGATAAAACCCATGCTTAGATTAAAAGAAGCCGCTCCGGTGTCGTCGCGTTTTCCTTTTTTGTACGCAAGGAACAAAAGCAACAGACCCGCGAACAGTAAAGCTGTGGGGAAATGTGATATGAAGGGATGAAATGAGATAGAGCTTATCAAGCGTGCGAACCTTCCGGGATTCTTTTAAAATGGAAGTTCAGGGACTTTCCTAATCCAATGGTTTGGAATCGGAGTTGATGTCGTCCATACCAAGATTGACGTCGACATCAATTTTAGTCGCCGACCCAACATCCTGTTCCAGTTTGTCGATGTTGACCGACTGCTTCAAGCCTTCTGCTTCGTCCATGACGTCCTTTTTAAGGTCGTCGAAGGTTCTCTGAAATTCGCCCCAGCCCTTGCCGATAGATTTGGCCAGACGGGGTAGATTTTGTGGTCCGATAACGACCACTGCAATGGCCATAATGACTAGCATTTCAAAAAAGCCAATATCAAACATGAGGCAACTCCAAATAATTTAAGGTATTTTTGGAACAGATGCATTCTATCAGACTATCCTACGGATTTCCACTGCTACCAGATCCGGGACACCGTGAGTACTTCCGCGTAGTTATTTAAGGCTGAAATTAAAAATGAATATAATTCGCGGTACGAAAAATATTACAGGCCCGATTCCTTATCCCGTCGTCGCCATCGGTAATTTTGATGGTGTGCATGTGGGGCATCAAATTCTTTTCCGGAAAGCCGCTGAACT
>PCCT01000072.1 GCA_002731985.1 Nitrospinota bacterium | reverse complement strand
TGGTATCCCCACACTGCTGTTTTTCAAAGGCGGTCAGGTGGTCCAGCAAATGGTGGGAGTCAAATCCAAAGCCGAGATCAAAAAGGTCATAGACGAAGATCTGGGCTGACGGGCTACGCCCGGGGAAAATATTCGGATCTTTTCCCGCGTTTAACTTCAATAACTCCAAATAATATAGGTGCCCAGTTGCCGAGTCAGAAGTCCGTCTTGCATTTTGAGGATCAAAAAAAATATGGGCAGTCCCGAAGGACCGCCCATTAAGAGGAGAAAAACGTGGGTCTGCCCTCAACCGCAATGAAAAGGATAGACTCATAGCCATACCTATATGAGCGGAATTAAATCATAAAACTTAAGGGAAGGGTGGCTATTAATCAGGTCAGGCGGATTGGTAAACAGGATTCAGGCCGAGGCTTTCGATCATTTCTATGTCTCTTTTTGGGTTCTGGCCTTTGGTTGTGAGGTAGTTTCCTCCCAAGATGCCATTGGCACCGGCGGCGAACAGTTCTTCCTGGTGGTCGGTGAATACTTCTTCTCGTCCACCGCAGACAAACAAGTCGATGGTGGGAAGGACCAGTCGGAGCATGGCGATGCTTCGGAGCGCTTCATAGCGTTCCATCAGTGCCATATTTTCCAGTCCCGTTCCCTCAAGCGGTTTCAGGAAGTTGATCGGAAATGATTGCGTTTCCAAATCGCGGATATCCATGGCGAGTTCCACTCGCTGAGCAAAAGATTCTCCCATCCCGAAGACACCGCCGACACAAACTTCCAGTCCCACTTCTTTCGCGTTGTTTACCGCTTGTTTTTCATCTTCATAGCTGTGGGTGGTGACGATTTTTTCAAAATGGCTCGCGGCGGTTTCCAGGTTGTGGTGACAACGGTCGAGTCCGGCGGCTTTCAATTCCTTCATATTTTCCAGGCTCATCAGACCAAGCGAACAGCAGACTTCCAGTTGGGTCTCTTTTTTAATTCGTTTAATTGCTGAAAGCACCCGGTCCAGTTCCTCACGGTCATCCAGAGAGGTTCCAGAAGTGACGATGGAGAATTCACTAGATCCGAACGCCTCCGCTTCCTTCGCGGCGGTGACAATTTGCTCCACATCCAGCAAGGCATATTCAGGACTGTCCGTCTTGAATTGGCTGGACTGAGCGCAGAAACTGCAATCTTCCTCACACCGTCCTGCTTTCGCGTTGACGATGGAACATACCTTGACATCGTTTCCCTTGAACCGGTCACGCAAACGGTTGGTCCCCTCGAACAGAAGGTCCAGTTCCTCGTGGGAAAAGGATTCCAGTTTCAGCGCTTGTTCGCGTGTGATCCCCTTCCCCTCAAGGGCGGAATCAATCATCAGTTCAATCAGTTCTTTTCGCATAGGAAAATTTTTCAGATTTGTTTATTAAGAAGATAGGAATCTTATCACAGTTTGTTTTAGTTTTCTTCGTAATTGAGAAGTTTTGCCAGATCGGGGTCTTCAAACGATTCCCTTTCCATGACATGGCACCAGTGACAGGTCGCGTAACCGATACTCACTAGCAGTGGAAGGTTCTTTTCTTTGGCTAGTTTGAATGGTTCTTCTCCCCAGGGGGCCCAGTTGACAGGGTTGTGCGCGTGCTGAAGAAGGTAGGGGCTTTTTTCGTGGATCAGTTGGTCGGAGTAGGTGTTTATTCATACATTGCTTTGAACCGGTCAAAGAAATCAGGAAACGATTTTTCGACACAGGTCGGATTTTTAATACGGACCCCGGGAATCTTGAGTCCAGCCAGCGCGAGGCTCATAGCCATACGATGGTCGTCGTAAGTTTCAATGTCAGCCGGACCATAAGCTCCGGGGCGAATCTTTAAAAAATCGTCACCTGCCTCAACATGAGCTCCTAACCGGGAGAGTTCCTGCTTAAGCGCTCCGATTCGGTCCGTCTCCTTAATCCGCAAATTAGCGATTCCTGAGATTGATGTTTCGCCTTCGGCGAACAATGCCATCACAGCGAGAGTCTGGACCACATCGGGCATACTGTTCATATTGATGTTAATTCCCCGTAAAGGATTTCCTTTTATGAATATTTTTTCAGGTGACCGTTCGATAACACAACCCATCTGCTCCAGAACATTGAGGAATCCGGCATCCCCCTGAACGCTGTCCGGGTTGAGTCCGGTTAAAGTCACTTCGCCTTCTGTGATAGCTGCTGTGGCAAGGAAATAGGACGCACTGGACCAGTCCGCCTCAACAACGTAGTCGCCAGCATGGTAAGTTTGATTCGCCGGAATGCGGAACCGGGTGTAGCTCTCGTTTTCCACAGCGACCCCGAAGGCCCGCATGGTGTCCAGAGTGATATCAGCATAGGATTTGGAAGTAAGGTCGCCAATAATATTAATGGTCGTATCGTTATCAAAATATGGTGCGGAAAGAAGGATAGAAGTCAGATACTGACTGCTTTTGTCTCCGGCAAGATTGATCTCGCCTCCTGGAATGCCGCCACCCGGAATTTCTAGCGGAGGACAACCGTTGTTTTTTATCGAGCGGACGTTGACTCCCATCTGATTGAGCGCATCAAGCAGGTCAGAGATGGGCCGCTCCAGCATTCGTCTTTCACCCGTGAGTTGGGTCACGCCCGTAGATAAGGCCGCAAAGGTGGTGAGAAAACGCATCGTGGTTCCTGCGAGGCCGATAGAGATTTCGCTATGTGGAGTTTTCAGTTTTCCGCCTGTCCCCGAAACGATGAAAGCGCGATCCTCTTGTTTCACCGGGATACCAAATTGCTCAAGAGCTAGGCTCATGTATTTTGTGTCGTCACTGAAAAGCGGATTACGCAGAGTCGAAACGCCATCGGCAAGTGCGGCTATCAAAAGTGCCCGGTTGGTGTAGCTTTTTGAGCCCGGACACTCCACGGTAGCAATAATTTTTCCCGCTGGTTTAATTTCGATCAAAACGCAATCTCCAAAATCTGAATAAAAAAGGAACTATAGCATAATCTATAAATCTACAGGCTTTCTGAAATTGAACATTAGCTAGTGCAGGGTTTAACAGGGCCTGCTTGTTTCCCCAGTTGGATTTTGCTATCATGAGTTCGCACCATAATATTGTTTGCTGTCTTTCAGCCCCTTTGTTTTTAAGGGTTTTCCGGTTTCTACCTGTGAGTGATGAGTCTAATAAGGATCAGAAAAAGCAATCCTGGTGGAAACGGCTGTCTTTTTGGTGGGGTAGTAAGGAGGAGACAGAGCAGAAGCGTCTCAAGTCTTTTATTCCACTCGCCCTGTATACGGCTGCGTTTATTTATTTCGTGCTCTATCTTTCGATTCTCAATACTGTTCATCGGGGCAAAGGGATGGATGCTGTCAAAAGCTGGTACGGCGGTGACCGACCTGAGATCGTCAGGGCGCTCACGCGGGAGAAGGAAGGCCTGGAAAATAGTTTTAACAAACTGATTCGCAAACAGGTTTCTGGAGGACGGTAGGTGGTGCTGGGCATAACCCCAGATTCTTCGTCGCTCGCGCTCCTCAGAATGACAAACTATCTTTTTCCTGTCATTCTGAACGTAGTGGAGAATCTTGCCTTACCGTTTTACTAGATTTATACCTTGTGCCGGGCATACGACCACGAGAAAACTGAAAAATGAAACGTCTTGTACACACATTTAATATGTTCTACTTCCTGGGGCTGACCTTATGGCTGGGGGGCATGTTTTTGCTCGGAATTCTGGTCGAGATCATAGTGCGTGTTCAACTTAAGGAGCAACCGCTGGTGGCCAGCAAGATAATGAATGTGATTATGGACGCATTCAATGTGCAAGTTATCTACACTTGTATCGGGCTCATGGTCGCGGCGGAAATCGTCAAGTTGCTGGTGCAAAAATTCAGTAAATTTGAAATTGATCCACCAAAGGCCACCAAGCGTCGATATTCCAGAGAAGTGGTCCTTGGTATTATGATTGCGCTGGCGATTTATATGGGAAGTTTTCTGCGGCCTGAAATGCACGAAGTGGACAAGTTGAAAAAGGCTAATCCTGCAAACCAGCAACTTCAAATCCGTTTTGACCGTTTTCATTCGACCTTCGTCAATATCTATTCTATTAACATGATCCTTGGGCTGTCACTTCTCTATATTCATGGCAAAGAGATGACTCGGTTTCGGGAAAATCCGATTGAAACCGAGTAGGTGAGTTGCTTGCCATCATTTACCTTCCGTTAACTTCTTGATCCGAATCCATGCCCGGTCGTCTGTCATTCCGCTTAGCAATTTTCTTAATTTGTTTGGCTTGTTTTTTTCCGGTAACCTCTGTAGTGTTTGCAATGCACGCTGGGGAGGAGCACGAGGAAGAAGAATTGGTTCGCAAACAGGATGAGCAGTTGGTTGAAGCGTCTCCCTCGAAGTCAGACACCTCCTTTATGGCTCGTGTTCCTGCCGGAACCTTCAAGAGTGGGTCCACTTTTGTAGAAAATAAAAAGCATACGGAAATGTGCCGGAAACATGACAACTCCTGCGAGCTATGGTGGTTCAATGACGAGTACCCCGACAAACTGGTTTTTCTTGATAGCTACTTGATTGATGTGTACGAAGTGACCAACGAAAAGTACCTGGAGTTTGTTTTGGCTACGGGACACCGGTCAGCTTTGGACGAAACCTGCGAATCAGATAAATGCCGGGAGGGTAATCTATGGGAGAGAAATTCATTTCCTCCCAGAATCAAACACCAGCCGGTAACACAGGTGAGTTGGGACGATGCCGATTCCTATTGCAAGTGGCGGGGCAAGCGGCTTCCTTCTGAGGCTGAATGGGAGAAGGGGGCACGAGGCCCCAGTGGTAGCATGTATCCCTGGGGGCCAGGGTCACCTAAACAAAGAGCCACCTATGGCAGAAAATGGCGAGGTGTTTACACCATGACAGATGTGGGAAGTTATGCCCATGGAGCCTCCCTGTATGGTTTGTTTGATATGGCGGGAAACGTCTGGGAGTGGGTTGACGACTGGTACGACTTGAAGTACTACAACTGGAGACGCAAGAAAAACCCCAGAGGTCCGGCAGAAGGGGAGTTTAAAATAGTACGGGGTGGTTCCTGGGTCAACTACCCGGATACCCTGCGTAGTGCCTTACGACGCTGGAGCAAACCTGAAGTGCGGTACAACGATACCGGATTCCGCTGTGCTAGAGATGACAACGATGAAACCAAAAAGAACTGACGATCTCACCGAGCAGGAAAAAGAAAACCTCTCATCCTACATTTCTGATGTGGATGCTGATGTGTTTGTTATCAGCAACCTCAACCCGGAAGTAGTCGGCGCGGCCCTCGCGCGTTACAGCCGTGCACCAACAGGACTCAAAGAAACGGTCGTGCGTGAATTTCTTAATCCGGACGGGACCCCCAACGAGGTCAAAGGAACAGAGCTTATCGACCGGGTGGTCAACAAGTTTGGTGACGACTCTGTGGCGGAACTTGCAGTAGCGCCTCTTTGCATTGAAAATGTTTCCAACTTGATGACAAAAATTATCGAAGACTGCAGGATTGGCGGCTCGCCGATTGAGGAGTCCACCCGCTACGTTTTATACGATGTGAAACGCAACGATCAATGGCGGTACGTTCGGCCCGAATCCATCATGAAGTCAGAGTTGGCAGAGCGGTATGTTCAGACGATGGATTTTTTGTTTGAAACCTACGCAGGACTGGTAGAGCCGATGCAGGAACTTTTCCGAAAAAAACTTTCCGCAGAAAAGTTTCAGATCGAAGTGGAACGCGATGGTCAGGTTATCAAGGCAGGAGCCGATGATCTTGTGGATGATGGCGAGCGAAGGGCGCATCGCCTGGCTTATAGCTTCACCATGCGAAGCGCGGCCTGCGATGTTATTCGCTGTATCCTTCCTGCTTCGACCAAAGCCAATATGGGACTGGTTGGCAACGGCAGGTTCTATAGCAGTCTCATCACCAAACTGTTATCGCAGGAACTTGACGAAGGATGGTTGCTCGCGGAAAACATTCGCAAGGCGCTTGAAACGCAGATTCCCACATTCATCAAGCGGGCAGGGAAAAATGACTATCTTGCCGAGAACCAGAAAAAGATACGCGACCTATCTACATCTTTATTCAAGGATGTTCCGATTGAAACGGTTCCGGAAGTTGCACTGATTGAGGACCGGGTCGAGGGTTACACGATCAATCTTCTGGCGAATATTATTTTTCCCCACGTGCAACACTCGACCACGCAAATCAGAAATATTGTCCGCACCTTGACGGAAGAAAAGCGGAGCGAAGTTTTATCCACAGCCATGGGCGAGCGGGAAAGTAAAAGAGATCGTCCGCCTCGCGCATTTGAGTATGGATACCCGATTAATTTCGATGTGATTACCGGGTTTGCCGAGTACCGGGACCTGCAACGGCACCGCATGTTGACTCAACAAAGACAGGATATGAACGTTTCGCTTGGGTACTCGGTTCCGGAAGAAATTGGGGAAATTGGAAAAAGCGAGGTGGTGCAGGAATGTTTTGAACGCGCCGAGTCACTTCATGGTGAATTGGTTAAGGCGGGACTCATCCGCGAGGCCCAATACGCAACCCTGTTCAATCATTATATTCGCTGGAACATGGGGATGAACGCACGCGAGTTAGGGCACCTTGTAGAATTGCGTTCGCAAAAAGCCGGGCATCCTAAATACCGACGCACAGTACAGATGATGACGAAGCTATATCTGCAAAGACATCCTGAAATGGAAGCGTTGGTGAAATTCGTTGATTACAACGATTATAATGAGGGGATTTCCCGTGCCGAACAGGAAGCACGGACGGCTCGTAAAAGCCTCGCCAGCGGCGTATTCGACGACATGGACTGCTAGTCTAGTCCCTGTTAGGATCGAAGATCCTCTACTGGGACTGACCCCAATCAGGATACCTGGTTTGGGGCGCTACTTGGCGCAGGGCCAATAGAGGTTATGTTCCGTACTTCGGTTTATTGGTTCTTGGTTTAAGGTTTTGGGCTAGGAACTAAGAACCATGAACTAGGGACTAGTTTTTTGACTAGATTCGATGTTTTTCATTGATATTCGGTATGGTTTGTTTATTATTGGCCTTTATCAATTTAGGAACTAACCTTCAGGGAAGCGCACAGCTATGAAGATAGGTATCCCCAAAGAAATTCATGATGGCGAAAAGAGGGTGGCTACGACACCCGATGTCACGAAGCAACTTATCAAACTTGGTTTTGAAGTCGCAGTAGAATCCGGTGCCGGTGCCGAAGCTCATTATTCGGACTCCGCCTACACCGAGGCAGGTGCGACAATTGTGGAAGGCACAAAATCGCTTTGGGACATAAGCGATATTATTTTTAAAGTCCGGGCACCAGAATTCAATTCTGAACTCAATGTTGAAGAAGTCGACTTGCTCCATGAGAAGCAGGTCCTCATTACCTTCCTCTGGCCGGCGCAGAATCCTGAATTACTCAAGAAGTTGTCTGAGAAAAAAGTCACTGCCCTTGCGATGGACAGTATACCGCGTATTTCCCGCGCGCAGAAAATGGACGCGCTCAGTTCAATGGCGAACATTGCCGGTTATCGTGCAGTGGTAGAAGCGGCACAACACTTTGGTCGGTTTTTCACCGGTCAGATCACAGCGGCGGGCAAAGTTCCACCGGCGAAAGTGATGGTTATAGGAGCGGGCGTTGCCGGTCTTGCGGCGATCGGTGCGGCGAAAAGTATGGGAGCCATTGTGCGGGCATTCGATACCCGACCCGAAGTTAAAGAACAGGTCGAGAGTATGGACGCCGAATTTTTGGAAGTCGATTTTGAAGAAGAAGGTTCGGGCACCGGTGGTTACGCCAAGGTCATGAGTAAGGAATTTATAGAAGCGGAAATGGCACTCTTTATGGAACAGGCAAAAGAGGTGGACATCATCATCACCACCGCCTTGATTCCAGGTAAGCCCGCGCCGGAACTGATCAAAGATTATATGGTTGAAGCCATGAAAGACGGTAGCGTGATCGTTGACCTCGCGGCGGAGAGGGGCGGCAACTGTAAGCTGTCAGAAGCCGATACCGTTAAAAAGGTTCACGGCGTTTCCATTATTGGTTATACAGATTTGCCCAGTCGTATGGCGACGCAGTCCAGTCAACTCTATGGAACCAACCTGCGTCATCTGATGACAGATATGTGTAAGACAAAGGACGGCAACCTTATTGTGGACTTTGATGACGAAGTGGTGCGTGGCGCTACCGTTGTTAAGGAGGGAGAGATCACCTGGCCACCGCCAGCACCCAAGTTATCAGCGGCACCCCCTAAACCGGCGGAAAAAGTCGAGGAGAAACCGGTGGAGAAAGTTGAAGAGAAGTCCTCAGCTTTGGGGCCGATCATTACGTTTATTGTTGGCGGGCTCGGCTTGCTGGGTCTGGGTTCAGTTGCGCCGGCCTCGTTCATGGCGCATTTCACGGTATTTGTCCTGGCCTGTTTTGTTGGTTACATGGTGATATGGAATGTAACAGCGGCTTTGCACACTCCGTTGATGAGTGTGACCAACGCGATCAGCAGTATCATTATTATTGGAGCCATTTTGCAGATAAGCTCGGGAGAGAGTTTGCTCATGTGGGTGGCCGCATTTGCTGTGACGATTACAGCGATTAATATAGCAGGCGGATTCGCGGTAACGCGCCGCATGCTTGAAATGTTTCGCAGATAGGAGGCGATGAGATGAGTCAAGGTATCGTAACCGCCTCTTATATAGGGGCCACAGTTCTCTTTATTTTAGCGCTGGGTGGTTTGAGCAATCAGGAGTCATCCCGTCGCGGGATTATGTATGGCATGGCCGGAATGGCTATTGCCCTTATAGTGACGATTGCCGGTGTCACTGCCAATATGGGAATTCTCATTGGCGGACTGGTGATAGGTGGCACTATCGGATTGATTTTGGCAAAGCGCGTGCAAATGACGGAAATGCCGGAGTTAGTCGCAATTCTGCACAGCCTTGTCGGTATGGCCGCAGTTCTGGTTGGTTTTGCCAACTTCATGGACCCTGGACGTCTGGAGCATTATGCTGGTGTTGAACTGACGATCCACGATGTTGAAACCTATCTGGGAATTCTTATTGGTGCGATTACGTTTTCAGGTTCTATCATAGCGTTTGGAAAGCTCAGCGGCAAGATGAGCGGGAACCCGCTACTGATACCAGGACGACATTTTATTAATCTGGGATTATTGCTCGGCTCGATCTACCTTTGTATGATGTTTGTCGATCAGTCGGCGGCAGGTGGTGGATTCA
>PCCT01000071.1 GCA_002731985.1 Nitrospinota bacterium | reverse complement strand
TGGAGGTTTTGTTAAGGCAATTTCGTGTTAAAGATGAAAGCGATATGACCCTTGAGGAAAAGCTCATTTTAAAGACTAAAGGGCTGAACCGGATCATACAGAGTATTATTTTAGGTAAGGAGGCGGCCTTAGCTAAAGTTTACTTATCCAAGGATGAGTATGATGAAGCTTTCAATGAAGTTAAAAGTGGGTATCAGGAGGATTCATTTGCCAAGTTTTTGAAGGTAGAGGGGATTCTGTTCGAAGAATGGGAAAAGAAGTTTAAAAACAATATGTTAATAAAAAAATTGATTAAGGTCACCGTCAATAGTAAAGTATCTGTAAGTGATGATCAGGTGAAAAAATACTATGATCATCATCAACAGGAATTTCAGATGGGCGAACAAGTTCGTTCTCTTCAGATTATAGTGGCGTCTGAGGACGAGGCCAGGGCGATCCAGAAACAATTGAAGTCAGGCAAAATAGATTTTTCTGTGCTCGCTCAGGAGTATTCTTTGGGCCCTGAAGGTCCTCAGGGAGGTGACCTCGGGTATTTTGAGGTCGGTCAAATGCCAGAGGAATTCGATAGTGTTTTTAAACTAAAAATTAACAAGATCAGCGAGACAATTCAAACTCCATACGGGTACCACCTTTTCAAAGTTGTCGATAAAAAACCGGCTCGCCAGATGAACTTTGAAGAATCAAAAAAAGCAATTTATGATCAGTTGTTGCGGGAAGAGCAATCCCGAGCATTTGAGAACTGGCTGGTTAAACTAAAAGACAAATCAGATATAGAAATTAAACATGATGTATTGGCCCAAATTAATTAACAAAATAGCGATTCGTTTTGCGGTGTTGCTTTGTTCCGCCGTGTTAATTGCTCCTGTGTCCGCCGGCACAGTAGACCGGGTTGTGGCCAAGGTTAACAGTGAAATCGTGACATTGAGCGCAATTCAGGACCGTTTTATTGTCATTTCGCAACAGATGCAAGCTTCCGGTAATGATGTGGAAATGCCATCGGAAGAGGAGATAATGAAAACCGCGCTGAATAGTATTATTGAGGAAAGGTTACAGGTTCAGGAAGCTAAAAAAATGGGATATGAAGTAGGCAATGAAAGTATCCTTAAAGCTTTTGATGAGATTAAGATGAATAACAATATTACAGACGAACAGTTTAAGGCCATGCTGGAGAGGGAAGGGCGTAGTATTGAAGCCTATAAAGAGGTGCTTCGTGATCAAATTCTTGTTTCCAGGGTTAGTCGCATGCAAATGGCGAACAAGGTCACTGTGCCTGAAAAAGAAATTAAAAAATATTATGCCGGACACCAAAAAGATTTTTGGGAGCCACCCAAAGTAAAGGCTCGCCATATTCTTTTTATTATTGATGAGGATGCCCCAGAAAAAGATATCCGATTGAAAAAAATCAGGGCACGGGAAATTCTTCGCCGGGTTCGTGCTGGCAAAGACTTTGCTGAGTTGGCAAAAAAATATTCAGAAGATGCTTCCGCACACACTGGCGGTGAGATTGGAATGATTGAGCATGGAATGCTTGTGCCAGAGTTTGAGGATGTTGTTTTCAGGCTTCAGCCGGGTGAAGTCAGCGGCATTGTCAAAACCAGGTATGGACTACATATAGTTAAATGTGATGAAGTTATCTCCGGGCATTCCAGACCATTTGCACAAGTTAAAGATCAAATCTTAAGGCTATTGAGTTTCAATAAAGAGAAAAAAGTTTATCGAAAATGGATTCAGGAGCTCAAAAAAACAGCGTTTATCGAGATATCTTTATTTGAAGATCAACGGGATAACTTCACAGATATTGACACCACTGAAGAACCACAAACCGCCAGTTTGCAGGCGGATGATTTCTTCGATGATAATAAATCTAAGAATATTGCTAAACCTACGCGCTCTAGAAAGGTCAGAGCATCTGACTCTAATAAGTTAGGGTCGAATATAGATAGGAATTCGCGTGAATATAAGGTCCTGGTGAAGAAACTAAAGTACTATAAAAAACTGCGCGATAATAACAAAATTTCTGAACAGCAATACCAGAGAAAGAAAAGGGAATTGCTCAAAAAATTATAATTTCAACCGCCATCAGGCAGTCCTTCCTCAAGCGGCTAATTCCCCAGCCAGAACAGTAAAACTCCCTAACCTGTAAAAAATCATTCATAATGTAAGCATGCATTCCGTTGAAACTAAATTCCGGCGAGCAATGGGTCAGATGATTTCTTCTGGCGACCGTATTCTTGTGGCTGTATCAGGTGGGCAAGATTCAGTGGTCATGCTTCATCTGCTCAACCAGTTAAAATTAGAAGTAGAGGACTTTACCATTGCAATCGCTCATCTCAATCATCTCGCCAGAGGAGAAGATTCTCATAATGATGCTGGCTTTGTAAGAAAACTGGGAGAGCAGCTTGGTCTTGAAACATTCATTGAAGAAATAGATGTGGGTGCGCTATGTCGTAAGGGTGATTCATCATTTCAGGCAGCGGCTAGAAATGTCAGGTATGATTTTTTGAATCGTACTTTAGATAAATGGAATGGCAATATAATTTCCCTCGGACACAACGCTGACGATCAGGCAGAAACAATGCTCATTAATTTATTACGGGGTAGTGGCTTGCTAGGTTTGACTGGAATTCCATCGAAGAGAGGGCGTTTGATTCGTCCGCTTCATGAGTGTTTTCGCAATGAAATTGAAGAATATTCAAAACACCATAATTTAGAATTTTGTACGGATGGAACTAATCATGAAAAGAATTACCTTAGGAATAGGGTTCGCCTAGAACTCCTTCCGATACTGGAAAGGTATAACCCGAAAATTAAGTCTTCCCTAAACGAAACATCTCGATTGTTGAGAGATGATGAAAATTATCTGGAGGGCCAGGTCGAACAAATTTTTGCACTGGCCAGAATTGATTTAGGTGAGTTGGAGCAATTCGCACTCAAAGTTGATATTATTAGATCACAGCACCCAGCTATGCAGAAACGACTGGTCAGGCACGCAATTTCAGGTGTAAAAGGCGACCTCAGGTCGATTTCAGCTCGTCATGTATCAGACATTCTTCAATTGATCAGCTATTCCAAAGGTAGCAAGGAATTACACCTTCCTGGAGGTCTGACAGCGTTTTATGCAGGTGGTATATTGTCTTTTTGCAAAAAATTTCTACCAAAAGATGGCATCTTATCAAATGAAGAGGGTGAAGCTCTTCCCACTAATATTGATATTCCCGGTTGCATCAATTTGGAGAATATTGGTCTGAGGATAACCGCAAAATTGGCCACCAATCATTTTAAATCACAATATTCGAACCGGCCAAACCGGGCCTACCTTGACTATGACAAAACAGGAGCACAGATTAGAGTCAGGTTTTTTCGTCCGGGTGACCGATTTGTGCCTCTTGGCATGAAAGGTAGCAAAAAACTCAAATCTTTCTTTATCGATGAGAAAGTGCCTCAGAATGAAAGAAAATTGGTCCCCATCTTGACTTCTCAGGATGACGATATTATATGGGTTTATGAGAAAAGAATAGCAGAAAACTATCGTGTGACCGATAAGACTCGTAGGGTCCTGTTAGTTGAAGGGGAATCGAGCTGATGCCTGGGACAGGATTATTTGGCACTTGCATAACATTAATTATGCTATGATTGTAGGCTGCGTGCTTGAATTTTCAAATGGTGGAGTTTATTTATTTTAAAGGAGAACCGCGTTGAATCAGTTTTATAAAAACCTAGCACTTTGGCTGGTCATAGGAATGATCTTGATCGCCCTGTTTAATATTTTTAATCAGCCTCTGAATACGCAATCTGAAGTCATTTTCAGCGAATTCATGAATCAGGTAGAAAATGGTCAGATCACAGAGGTGATGATTCAAGGGGACAGCATAAGTGGTAAAAACGTAGATGGTCGTTCTTTCCAGACGATGACCCCTCCAAAGGATCCTGACCTTGTTCGTATTCTTAGAGAAAAAGGGGTACGCATTGTCGTGGTTCCACCAGAGCAGACAAGTTGGTACATGAATATCTTGATTTCGTGGTTTCCAATGATCCTTTTACTGGGGATCTGGATTTTCTTCATGAGGCAAATGCAATCGGGTGGCGGCAAAGCTTTGTCCTTCGGCAAATCCAAAGCCAGGCTTATGAACGAAGCCAAGAATAAAACGACATTTAAAGACGTCGCGGGCGTGGACGAGGCCAAGGAAGAACTGCATGAGATCATAGAGTTTTTAAAAGAACCGCAAAAATTTAGTAAACTGGGTGGCAAAATCCCTAAAGGTGTTCTTTTGGTGGGTCCTCCCGGTACAGGAAAAACCTTGCTGGCAAAAGCCATTGCAGGTGAAGCCAACGTTCCTTTTTTCAGCATTAGTGGATCTGATTTTGTTGAAATGTTTGTAGGTGTGGGTGCTTCCCGTGTACGTGACCTGTTTGAACAGGGGAAAAAGAATAGTCCCTGCATAATCTTCATAGATGAAATCGATGCGGTGGGACGTCACCGTGGCGCCGGATTAGGTGGCGGACACGATGAAAGGGAACAGACCCTCAATCAGCTTCTTGTTGAGATGGACGGGTTCGAAAATAATGAAGGCGTAATCCTGATAGCTGCGACCAATAGGCCCGACGTGCTGGATCCCGCATTACTCAGACCAGGAAGATTTGACAGGCAGGTCGTGGTCAACCGCCCCGACGTTAAAGGTCGTGAAGGAGTCCTTAAGGTACATACAGCAACGGTGCCATTGACCGAAGATGTCGATCTTAAAACCATCGCCAGAGGAACTCCAGGATTCACCGGGGCTGATCTGGCCAATCTTGTTAATGAAGCCGCCTTGCTGGCCGCGAGGAATGACAAAAAATGTGTTGGGAATGATGATTTTGAGAACGCAAAAGACAAAGTCTTAATGGGTGTTGAGCGGCGAAGTCTGGTTATTACGGAAAAAGAAAAACACACCACTGCCTATCATGAGGCGGGACACGCCTTGGTTGCTATGAAGATTCCGGGGACAGATCCAATTCATAAGGTCACCATTATTCCAAGGGGAAGGGCATTAGGTGTTACCCAGCAGTTGCCGGAGGATGAGAGGCATACATATCCTAAAAGCTATCTGTACAACAACCTCGCAATTTTCATGGGGGGAAGGGTAGCGGAGGAAATATGTCTGGGGCAGGTGACAACCGGTGCGGGGAATGATATTGAGCGAGCCACCGAAATGGCACGCAAGATGGTTTGTGAATGGGGAATGAGTGAAAAAATGGGACCACTTACCTACGGTGCCAAAGAGGAACAGGTTTTTCTTGGTAAGGATTTTTCTCAACAGAAAAATTTCAGTGACCAAACGGCCAAGCTCATCGATCAGGAAGTGAAAGCTCTGGTCATGGGGGGATATAGCAATGCTCATGAGATTTTGACAGACAATAGGGAAATCCTCGAAAAACTTGCATTGGCTTTGTTGGACCAGGAAACTCTCAATGCAACCGAAATCAAAGATATTGTTAATGGCAAAGAGCCTCCCGCTGACGCTTCGGATGAAAAACCTCCTGTGGATAATGTCATAGCCCAAGAGGAAAAGGCTAAACCCAAGTCGAACGATGATTCGGAAGGAATTATGGGCGGTGGCTTGCCAGATCCGCATCCTGCCTAATCGACAAACTTGATGGGTTGTGGCTGGCGATAAAAAATTATTTAAATGGCTTCAGGTTCGGAAGATTATGAATCCGACCTGGGGCTTTTTTTGTTTGATTTGTTAGATTTACTGAGTTTCACTCGAAGGAAACGATATGGCATTTTCATTCGACAGACTGACCGAATCCGGCTGCGTTGCTGTAATGGGGATTCTCAATTTATCCCCCGATTCATTTTATTCTGGAAACCGTTCCTCCAACCCGGATGATGTGCTTCGCTTTGCTGAGCAAATGGTTGAGGATGGAGCGCACATTCTGGATGTCGGGGCAGAAAGCACACGGCCTGGAACTAAAGAAATTTCTGTTGAACTGGAATTGAAGCGGTTGCTTCCAGTAATATCGAAATTGGCCAGTCGGTTTAACGTTCAAATTTCAGTGGATACGAGTAAGTTTGAAGTTGCAGACGTAGTTTTGCAGGAAGGAGCTACTCTAATCAACGATGTGACAGGTCTTCGGAAGGGTAAGCAAATGTCCGAAACTGTATCACGGCATGGAGCAGGAATAGTGATAATGCATATGCAAGGCACACCGGAATCAATGCAGAACAACCCCGAGTACAATGATGTCGGGGCTGAGGTATTGAGCTTTCTCCGCGAAAGTGTCAAAACAGCTGAGTCAACCGGAATCATCCCTGAAAGTATCGCGGTTGACCCAGGCATAGGGTTTGGCAAAACTCTCAACCATAACCTAGCGTTGATCGCCAGATTAGGTCAGCTAAAAGAGTTGAAGAAGAAAATCCTGCTTGGAGTGTCTAGAAAATCATTTATCGGTAAGATTCTGGATCTTGAGGTCGAAGACCGACTTGAGGGTTCCCTAGCCGCTGGTATCGCTGGCGTTATGAATGGAGCCGACATCTTGAGAGTCCATGATGTGGCGGCAACGGTGCGAGCTGTTCGAGTCGCCCAAGCTATCAGAAAGGTTAATAATTAGAAAATGATCAGACTTTTTGTGAATATAGACCATGTCGCAACCGTTCGCGAGGCAAGGAAAACATTTGAACCTGACCCTTTGCAAGCGGCATTGCTAGCTGAAAAGGCAGGCGCTTATGGCATTACAGCCCATTTGCGGGAGGATCGTAGACATATTCAGGATGATGATATCAAGCGATTGAAGGAAGGTATTAGTACGCCTCTGAACCTGGAAATGGCGGCAGTCGAGGAGATGGTGCAAATTGCGCTCAAAACCAGGCCTCACCAAGTCTCGTTGGTTCCGGAGAAACGGCAGGAGATCACAACTGAGGGCGGATTAAATGTGTTTGAGCAAGAAGGCCTTCTAAGTAGTGTTGGCAACCAGATAAAGCAAAATGGAATTCTGTTCAGCCTGTTTATTGATCCAGATGAAGGGCAGGTTATGGCATCCAAAAGGGCAGGGGCTGACAGTATTGAATTGAACACCGGAGCCTATTCAGAATCTTCAAATCCTGAAGAAGCAGAAGAACTTCTAGTTCGTTTAAGAAAATCCGCCAGGCTGGCTCATGATTCTGGACTGCGAGTATTTGCCGGGCATGGCTTGACCAATAATAATGTTCAAGCCGTAGCGGCTATACCAGAAATCGAGGAACTCAACATCGGACATCATATCGTTTCACGTTCCATTTTTGTAGGAATGGAAGAATCTGTCAAAGAAATGCTG
>PCCT01000070.1 GCA_002731985.1 Nitrospinota bacterium | reverse complement strand
TTCATAGGCCTTGCCAACCAGAGGTACTATTCTTTTCTCTCCATTTTTAGTCCTGTGAAGAGTTATCCTTCCATTCTGTAGATCAACATTCTCCCACTTTAAGCCAAGCATTTCTCCTCGTCTCATACCTGTAGATAGAGCTAAGGTAACTATAGTAAACAAATGGACACTCTCACTAGACCTGCAGACAGCTAACAGTCTTTCCCGCTCTTCATCACTCAGAAACCTTGATCTACCCTGAGCTTCTCTTGGTTTACTTATCTGTGTCACAGGATTAATGGCCATCCACTGAAACTCTTTAATAGCAATTGTACAGGCGTGACTCAGTAACCCAAGGTAACGATTAACAGTAGCAGCAGATCTGTGGTTGCCTGTTCTATCACTTACTTTTTTGATTAACTTGTCTCTAAGTTCAGCAATTAGGGAAGGTGTGAGGTCTTTAAGTTTGTAGTCTCCCAGTTCATTTTTCCACCACTCAATTTGACCTACCTGCTTCATGTCTCTTTTTCGAGGAAGCACTTCAGACTTATATCTATCTAATAGCTCACTGAGGGTATACTTTTCAGACTCAATGAGGCGGTCTGGGAAATATTTACTTTGTCTAATCCTAGCTTCTATCTCTTGACCCCAAGCAACGGCATCTACTCTCTTGATGAATGTGGCGGTCTTAGGTTTGTAGCCTTTTAGTCTGACTAATGCTCGATAACGAATTTTACCATTGGTGAGGACTCTACGTTGAACTGAAGGCATGAAAGTTTCTCCTTTAGTGTACCGTGACTGTACCACGGGGCCTGATAGTACACTTTGAGTACTCGGGAAACTTTTAGGTGAGTAGGGTAGGTAGTTAAATCTAAAGGGTAAACTCTTAGTCGCATATGGTACGCCCGAGAGGATTCGAACCTCCGACCTACGGTTCCGGAAACCGCCACTCTATCCAGCTGAGCTACGGGCGCGTAATATTCTTATTCAGTTTTGTGTCAGGCTTTGCACCCTTCTCCATCTAAGAGGGGGGCACCACCGCTGGCCTCACCGGTTTCTTTAATTATTTCTTTTCCGAATTCGCGAGTTATGTCCAATCGCATGTTCCACCACTTCGCCTCCTCTTTAACTTCGTCAGAAGCTTCAGCAGGTAATTGGATGCCGGCTCTTTTTCCAGCACCGGAACCCGCCTTGCATCCTTCAGGGATGGTGAGTCCGTTTTCTTCCATGAGTTCGATGGGGCTCTTTACTAGTCTTTGTTTGAAATCTTCATCTTTGAAGGACTTCAAAACGATAGCATTCCATTTTTTGTCGAGTTCTTCTTTTTTGATTTTGTCCATAATGTATCCGTTTATTTGTAGCCCCAGGACGGGGAAGGTTATTGATAAATTAAATTGATGTTGGATGAATTTAATTAAGGGTATCTAACTCAATCTGTTCGTGCAAGATTAATTTGATTTTAGCAAGCCAGATTAAGCATTTCGTACGATTTCGGCGGCTCTCTGTAAAGCTTCACCAAGTTTATCTGTTTGGGTGCCCCCTGCTTGTGCCATATCGGGTCGTCCGCCACCGCTTCCTCCAACGATACTGGCGATTTCTTTTAGAATATTTCCTGCATGGAAACGTTTCTCAAGATTTTTGGTGACTCCAGCCGCGAGTAGTACTTTTCCATTGGTGGCAGACCCAACGACAACGACACCAGATTTAATCTGATTTTTAGCGCTATCGATGAAAGACCGCATGGTTTTGGCATCTATTTCATCAAATTGTTTCACCAGTAAAGACATGTCGCCAATTTTCTCTGAGTCATCTTGGTTTTCCAATCCTTTTCCGCTGACCAGTTTTTCTTTTAGGTTGGAGATTTCTTTTTCCATTGCCCGGGATTTGTCGAGAAGTTTTTTAATGCGATTGACTTCTTCTTCCGGCGGGGCTTTCAGGATGGAACGGATGGAAATCAGTGTATCGTTTTCTTTCTGCATAGCGAGGTAGGCGGCTTTACCCGATACTGCCTCTATACGACGTACGCCAGAGGCAATACCTCCCTCTGATACAAATTTGAATAATCCGATATTCCCGGTAGCCGACGTGTGTGTGCCACCGCAAAGCTCCTTACTGAATTCATCCATAGTCACAACACGGACATCGGCACCATATTTTTCACCAAACAAGGCCATAGCTCCTTCCTTGATAGCTTCGGCGATGGGTAATTCGCGCGTTACAATATTTAAATTCTCACGAATCTTCTCGTTAACTCTCTCCTCAATGCGACTCTTTTCTTTAGCGGTCAGTGGTGAAAAGTGAGTGTAGTCGAATCTCAGGCGGTCCGCTGATACAAGAGAGCCCGCCTGTTTTACATGGTCGCCCAGAATTTCCTTGAGCGCTGCATGTAACAAATGAGTTGCAGAGTGATTCAATGCGGTGCCAGATCTGTTATCAGCCTCAACCTCCAGGGTGAGTGTGTCAGTTACTTTAATGGTTCCCTGGGTGACTTTAGTTTCATGGACGATGAGTTCGGGGATGGGTTTGGTTGATTTGCTGATATTCAAATAAGCGGTTTCGCTGAAAGCGACTCCCGAATCGCCAACCTGCCCACCCGATTCACCATAAAATGGTGTTTGGTCCATCAGGAGTTCTACAGTGTCCCCTTCATTTGCAGTATCGACAGGCTTTTGGTCTTTTAAAATGGCTACAATTCTTCCCTCCGTCTTTATTTTTTCGTATCCCAGAAAGCGTGTTGGCTGTCCTCTTTTCATGAAGTCATTGAAAAAAGGAGCCGCTGATTTTTCCCCAGACCCCTTCCATGAGGCCATTGCTTTTTCCTTTTGCTCCTGCATGGATTTATTGAATCCGTCCATGTCCAGGCGAAGCCCGGTATCTTTAGCATATTCTTCAGCGAGGTCTACGGGGAACCCGAAGGTGTCATATAGTTTGAAAATTTCTTCTCCGGGAATGTGGTCGAGGCTCTCCTTCTTCACAAGTTCTAAAATTTCATCCATGCGTTGCATGCCGAAATTGAGGGTGTTGGTAAAACTCTCTTCCTCATTTTGTACCACGCGGTGAATGAAAGTAGAGTGCTGGTTGAAATCGGGATAAGCGTCAGAGAAATTTTTCACCACATGGTCAGTGATGCGGAAAAAGAATGGGTCTTTCTGGTCAAGTAGCTTGCCGTGTCTCAGTGCGCGTCGCATGATCCGCCTGAGGACATAGCCGCGTCCTTCATTTGAAGGAAGAACTCCGTCGCCTACGAGAAAAGCAGTCGCCCGAGCGTGGTCGGCTATAACGCGAATTGAAACATCATTTTCCTTATCAGAGCCGTATGTTTTTCCCGTAACGTTACAGACTTCCTCTATTATGCTCATGAGGAGATCACAGTCGTAGTTTGAAAGTTTTCTCTGTGCCACTGCCGCCAGACGTTCGAGGCCCATTCCCGTGTCGATGCATGGGTTTGGCAATGGCGTTAGATTGCCATCTTCATCCCGGTCGTACTGCATGAATACGAGATTCCATATTTCGAGATAACGGTCGCAATCGCAACCAACGGCGCAGGTGGATTTTCCACATCCGACCACTTCACCCTGATCGATATGTATCTCGGAACAGGGTCCGCAAGGGCCAGTGTTTCCCATCGACCAGAAGTTGTCTTTTTTGCCCAAACGACACATCCGTTCAGGCGGGATGCCAATTTTATTTGTCCAGAGGTCAAAGGCTTCATCGTCATCGCTATATACAGAGACGTATAATTTTTCCTTGGGCAGTCCGACAACTTCTGTGAGGAATTCCCACCCATACTTTATAGCGTCTTCTTTGAAATAATCTCCGAAAGAGAAATTGCCCAGCATTTCAAAAAACGTATGGTGTCTTGCGGTGCGGCCAACCATTTCGAGATCGTTGTGCTTGCCTCCCGCACGGACGCATTTTTGCACCGATACGGCTCTCTTGCTGTCTCTTGTCTCTTCACCGAGGAAGACGTTTTTAAACTGGACCATTCCGGCATTAGTGAATAGCAGGGTAGGGTCATTACGTGGGACAAGTGGACAACTTGGAACCTTGGCATGCCCTCGTTCGGAAAAATAATCCAGGAATTTTTGTCTAAGTTCGTTTCCCGTCATAGTTGCAGTTTCACCATTGTACGGAATAACCTTTAATGGGTTGTTTAAGGTTCAAGTTGGAGTGAGCTGTGATTCCCTGGTGAGTCAATGGATCATACGATGCCTGCTTTGAGCAGATCATGCAGATGAATGACCCCTTCCACTTTTTTCCCGTTTTCACTGACAACCAGGGAAGTGATCGAGTATTCTTCCATAAGTTGTACTGCTTTGGTAGCCAAATTATCCTTTTTAATACATTTAGGCAGACCCTTTGACAGGTCCCGTGCGCGGACTTTTGCAATGTCCATTTTATGCTCAATCATCCGGCGTAAGTCGCCATCGGTAATGATTCCTTTTAGCTGACTTTTCTTGTCTGTAACCAGAGTGACGCCCAATCGCTTTTTAGTTATTTCTGATATAACGGCTGAGATATCCGAATTTTCATAAACTATTGGGACATGTTCTCCAACATGCATTAAGTCTCCAATAGTGGTTAGCATTTTACGCCCTAAGCTTCCACCTGGGTGGTTGAGAGCGAAGCTTGCCTCTGTGAATCCATGCAATTCAAGATAAGCGATCACAAGTGCATCGCCCATGGCCAGCGTTGCTGTGGTACTGGTTGTCGGGACCAGGCCGTTACCGCCTGCTTCTTTTTTGACGCCAACATCAAGAACAAGGTCACTCCGAGTTGCTAACGTTGATTTGCGATTACCTGTCATCGCAATAAGAGTGCAATTAAGACGGCTTAAAGTTGGCAGGAGTTTTATAATTTCTTCCGTTTCACCGCTGTTAGATATTGCGATTACAACATCATTGTGCGAGATTAGACCCAAATCACCGTGAATGGCTTCTGCCGCGTGCATGTAAACTGCGGGTAGACCAACACTGGACATAGTAGCGGCAATTTTTTGACCAATAAGCCCCGATTTTCCCATGCCAGTTATTATCAGGCGGCCTTTCCTGTCACTCAATGCATGAATAACCTTTGGGAAATCTGTTCCCAAACGATCAGCCAAAGCCGCTACAGCATCACTTTCAATCTTCAACACACGCTTGGCGGTATTAAGAAGAGTGCGGTTTGTGGCGGCCTTTTTTTTTGAGCTACTCTTTGATACAGGCATGGTTAAATTCTTTAACGTTATATAATTAAATACTTTAGGGCAGAATTAAAGTTTCTATGTTAGCATAATTTTGTTTACCCGGCAAACCGGGTTGGCGGCCATCGGGTTTCTGAGTGCCCAGAGGTGTGATCTATTTGAAAGCAAGCTGTAATTGGAAATTATAGCGATTGCGATACGCTTGGCAGGAGAATTATAAAAGTGGCACCTTTCCCGAGGGCACTTTTGCGGTGAGACTGCCTCCGTGGCATTCGACAACTTTTGTACATGTGGCAAGGCCAATACCTGTACCTTCGAAAGTTGAGCCACCGTGTAGACGTTTGAATGGCTTGAATATTCTGTCGATATCCTCGTTTTCGCTTTGATTGTCAGGTTAGTATATTTTATGGGTTACTCTATTACTTAACTATCTATCATTTATTTATACTTCGTATATGGACAAACGTAAAACACTTTATCTGATTGACGGTTCCTCTTATATATTTCGCGCGTTTTTTGGTGTGAGGCAACAACTTTCAACCTCTAAAGGTTTTCCAACGAATGCGTTATATGGGTTTATCAATATGATTCAAAAAGTGATACGCGATGAAAAACCAGATTATCTGGTGGTCGCATTTGACAGTCCTGAGAAAACTTTTCGCCATGAATTATATACGGAATACAAAGCCAACCGGGATGCTCCTCCGGAGGAACTGGCTCAGCAATTCCCGTTTTTTGAGCCTCTTGTTGAAGCCTATGGACTATCAAGTCTCCGTCGACCCGGATTCGAAGCCGACGATATTATTGGTACGCTGGCCAAAAAAGGGGAGCAGGCTGGGCTGGAGGTGTCTATTGTCAGTGGTGACAAGGATATGATGCAATTGATATCGCCCAATGTGCACATGTTGGACACAATGAAAAATAAAAAATTTGTTGATGCAGACGTGATTGAAAAATTTGGTGTTGGCCCAGGCCAGGTCATTGAAGTAATGGGCTTGATGGGAGACTCCAGCGATCATATTCCGGGAGTTGCGGGAGTTGGTCCAAAAACGGCCGCTGAATTGATTCAAAAATTTGGTTCTATTAAATCCCTCTATGAACGAATTGATGAGGTAGAGAAGAAAAAGGTTAAGGAAAAATTGGAGCGGGATAAGGACAATGCTCTTATGAGCCGCGAGCTTGTTACCATCAACACCAATATGGACATCGAATTCAAACTTGATGATATGAAGCTTCGTAAGTTTGATAATGCTCAGCTTAGAAAAATGTTCGAGGAGTTTGAGTTTACATCGTTCATTGATGGCCTGGAGGATGCTGTGTCTGAACCCGGCAAGGTGGACACCTTGGTCGTGGACCGCCCGGTCGTGGACCGTTCAGAATATGAAACTATCCTGACAGAAGAGTCATTGGATCGGCTTCTGAAAAATCTGGTTAAGAAAAAAACTTTTGCATTCGATATGGAAACGACAAGTAAGCGTCCGGTTTGGGCCCGTGCTGTTGGTATTTCCTTCTCCTTTGAAGAAGGCAAAGCTTGCTACCTTCCGCTAACTCACAGATATCTCGGTGTCCCAAGTCAATTGGGACTGGGAATGGTATTTGAGAAACTTAAACCTATCCTTGAGAATGAGCACATAAAAAAATGCGGCCACAATATTAAATATGATTTGATTGTGTTGGCCAATGAGGGAGTCTTTTTGAAGGGTATCGATTCCGATACGATGATCGCTTCCTACCTACTCAATCCATCCAGTAGAGGGCATGGTCTGGATGCTCTTTCCCTGGAGCATTTTGGTCATAAAAATTTAACGTATAAGGAAATGGTGGGGACCGGTAAAAAGGAAGTTGGTTTTGACGAGGTTGAGATTGAACGGGCGACGAGTTACGCCGCCGAGGACTCTGATATGACCTGGCGGCTTAAAAGCCGACTTGAGCCTCGGCTTAAGGATTACACTCTCAAGTTATATCAGAAGATGGAATTGCCTCTGCTTGAAGTGCTCGCTGAAATGGAAATTAATGGCGTTCATGTTGACAGGAAACATCTGACGGAATTATCCAGTGATCTTGACAACAAATTGCGTCTTTTGGAGATAGCGATATACGCGCTCGCTGATGAAACATTTAACATCAACTCACCCAAACAACTCTCGGTAATTTTATTTGAGAAAATGAAACTGCCGGTTATAAAAAAAACAAAGACGGGTTTTTCCACGGATGTTTCTGTACTTGAGCAATTGGCTGATGAACATGAACTTCCTGAGAAAATTCTTACCTATCGTCAATTGGCAAAATTGAAATCTACCTATGTAGATGCACTTCCTGAGGAAATATTTAAAAAGTCAGGGCGGGTCCATACATCCTTCAATCAGACTGTTGCTGCTACTGGGCGATTGAGCAGTAGTAATCCGAATCTTCAGAACATACCCATCCGGTCAGATATGGGTAAAGCAATTCGCAAGGCTTTCACTGCTGAAGGAGACGGTATGCTTTTGTCTGCTGATTATTCGCAAGTTGAATTAAGAATCCTTGCGCATCTCTCAGGAGATGAAGCATTGAGGAGCGCTTTTGAAAAGGGTGAAGATATTCACTCTAGGACGGCGGCAGAGATTTTTGGAAGTTCAATTGATAATGTTGATGAGGAATCAAGGCGTATGGCCAAAGCGGTTAATTTTGGAATTGTTTATGGGTTAAGTGCTTTTGGATTATCGCGCCAACTCAAAATCAGCCAGCGGGATGCTAGGGATTTTATAGACCAGTATTTTGGTTTATACAAAAACGTGAAAGTTTATATGGAAAACACCGTATCCGAGGCTCGCAAAAACGGATACACCCTGACCCTGTTTAATCGACGCAGGTACCTGCCGGACCTTAATAGTAAAAACAGGCAAGTGAGAGAAGGGGCTGAGAGGGTTGCTATTAATTCTCCGATCCAGGGGACTGCCGCTGATCTGATAAAAGTTGCGATGATTCAATTGTCGCATCAAATTAGAGACATGAAATTACAATCTAAAATGATTCTTCAAGTCCACGATGAACTGGTGTTTGAGTGTCCGGTTGAAGAAAAAACTAAAATGGAGTCATTAGTGAAAAATGAAATGGAGGGAGCCTGCAAGCTTTCGGTTCCCCTTGTTGTAGATATGGGCTGGGGGAAAAACTGGAACGACGCTCATTAGGGCTCTAAACCTGTTGATTTTGATTGCCTGAATAAAATAATATTAGAGGTTGTTAAATGACAAGTATAATATTTTGTGTGGCTATTAGGGAATGCTCATAATATTTTCAGTTTGCTATGAATGAAAAATGGGTTACGGCATAAAACCGTAACCCATTTTATTTTTTTTCTTTGGCACGACCACGGCGCTACCCCACCTTACTGCGCGATGGTTTGACAGGCAGTTTTATCTTATAACTGCCACGAAGAACTTGAACGACGATTCGCCGCTTTCCGCTTCTTTTTAGCCTCTTTGATCTTTAGTTTTTTCTTCACGGATGGTTTCATATAAAACCGTCTCTGTTTAAGATCTTTAAATAAACCATCTTTATTTAATTGGCGCTTTAAAACCTTTAGCGCCCGCTCCACCTGATTTTGATAAACGATTACTTGAGTAATGAGAAGACCCCCTTGATTATCTGATGATTCACGATTTTCGGATAAAAACTTTACTACTTATACCATATTGAAACGTTGAAATATATGGAAAGAAAGAAAATTATCCTTTCAATTTAAAGACGCTTGAATATGGGGGGGATGGCAGACCCCTATCTTTAACCTGCTGTTTTATATGGTCGGGATGAGAAGATTTGAACTTCCGACCCCGTCGTCCCGAACGACGTGCGCTACCAGGCTGCGCTACATCCCGCTGGATACGCTATTTTTTATTATAAAAAAAGTTTTTTAAATATCTCCAGATCAATATAGATCCGATCGCATTTCTAAATGATTTAAACTTACTGCTTCCGCCGAGGCATTTCTGACAATAAGGGTGTACCACTTTATTATTCATGAATCCTTCAATGGCATCCAGAATAGGACGGCTGTTCAATAACTCGACGATTGGTTTTTCAAAAACGTTACCGGCAGTGGTTTTGCCATCAAAATCTTTACAGCAATAGGTCATGTCGCCATTAACGAGTATAGCGAAATGATCTGTCAATGCACTACAGTAGCCAACTTTGGTAGGAACAGTTTCTTCGCCGACAAAAGCATTGCCCCAAGTATCCAGTACATAGGTTTCAAAATACAGGTTGGGTACAATTTCCACCACATTCCATTTAAACGCCGATAATCCTGCGATCCTATTTTGCACAGCCTGCTTATCAGATTCAGTAATTCCCGGTGTTACGTTTATTATTTCTTTTGCCCAGTAGGCGAAGGTGCGACGAAGTTCATCCGTATTATTTATTGCCTTCATTGTGCCCAGTGACCAGTCCTCGCCGGGGACTTCAGACTTGAATACAGTGCTCAGAAAATGAACTTTGATTTTTGGTGGTTTTTTCTGGCGTAAACAGGCACCGAGGAATTCCAGGATGCGTTTTTTATACTGCTCGAAATCCATTTTTCTGGATTTACGTGTTTTGAATGATTCTTCATCGGGTGTCTGTAGGGAAACATTTATCTGTGAAACAGTTGCCTGTTCAATTTTGGCGGCTATGTCTTCTTCTAAATAAGTTCCGTTAGTGGTGATTCCTGTTTTTACACCAAGATGTGCGGCGTGATCTAGAATCTCAAAAAACCGGGGGTGCATAAATGGTTCACCCATCACATGAAAAGTGATTTTTTCGCTCAGGTTGTATTCAGCAACCTGATCAATGATGGCGCAGACGCGCTCATATTCCATATACTCATACTTGCGTGTCATCTCCTGCTTCGGGCAGAAAGTACAGTCAAAATTGCAAACGTTGGTCAGCTCGATATGGATGCGTTGCAGAGGGAATTGAACCAACTCACCAATACGACCGGGAATGGATTTGATTTCTGATTGAACTGTAGTTAGCATATTATCGATAATTAATTATGATTTATCCCAAACATAGCGGTTTATGCTTTCGCTGGTAAATGACTGGTTAGTGACTTGTCGCGTTACGTCCTTTGACTTGCACTCAGGGCAGGAGACTTTCTTTTTATCAACTTCTGAAATTTTCATCTCCACCGCGAATGACTTTTTGCATTTTTTGCAAAGATGATCGTAGTGTGGCATTGCAGGTTCTCCAAAGGTTAAAATGATACAGTAGTTATTATTTCAAAGCAACGAGTCCGGCAAAGTTGTTCCACTTGAAAAACACGTCAACAGTGGTGAATCCAGCCTCATGGATCAGTGCCTTGGTTTTGCTTAGTTTCCAAGGGATGAGAATGTTTTCTAGCGCGTCCCTTTTTTTTGATATTTCCATTTGCGAATAACCATGACCTTGTTTGAAGTCGTGGTGCATTTCAACGAAAGTTTCGCGAAGGCGCTCATCCTCACTCAGGACTTTTTCATTGAGGATAAGTCCACCATCCGGGATCAACGATTGATAAATTTGTTCAAGCAGAGATTTCCGACCTTCGGGGGCGATAAATTGAAGGGTGTAGTTCATTACAATAGCGCAAGCCGGATTGAACGAAAATGAATCATTCAGGTCAGCCTCCACAAGGCTCACTGAGTTTGCAAAACTCCCCAGTTTTTCGTGTGCCTTGCCAAGCATCGCAGGGGAATTGTCTATACCGATGAGTCGGAGTCCAGGCAAATCAGGAATACTCCTTGCCAACGGTGACAATAATGAACCGGTGGAACAGCCCAGATCATAGATACATGAATCTGGCTTGGCCAGACGTTTGCACCATTCAACGGTCAGGTCCTGACATTCGCGATAAAGCGGAACACTGCGTTTCAGCATATCGTCAAACACTTCGGCGACTTTGCTGTTAAACTCAAACTTTTCAGGGCTTTTTTCATCCAGGAAAAGATCGTCCCTGTTCTTCAAACTATTATCCCTCTCAATCCTTTGCCGACGAGTGGTGGGCCTGACTGAAGGTAGTCTCGATGACGTTGTCATATTATGGACCCGGAATCTCGCTGGAGCCCAACGGGCCTGACTTGGCTTTAAACAACAATTTGTTCACTGCATTGATGTAGGCAAATCCACTGGCTTCAATGGTATTTACACCAACTCCTTTGCCCAGAACCTCTCGGTTTTCGCTGACCACGCGAACAGTAACTTCTCCCTGAGCATCAGTCCCCTTGGTTTTGGACATGACCTGATATTCGATTAACTTGCAAGAAATGCCTGTGATACGGTCAATAGCGTGATAGATAGAATCGACCGGGCCATCACCACTTGCTGTTGCTTCATGTCGTTTACCATCCCGGCTGATGAGGATAACCGACGCCTCCGGAACCTTTCCGCTATCAAATGAACATTTCAAGCTTTCAAGTTTGTACGTAACTATATTATCTTCAGAAAATTTCTGTTTTTGGATAAGTGAAATAATATCCTCCTCAAAGATCTCCTTTTTTTCATCAGCAAGAATTTTTATATCAGTAAAAACCTCATCAAGCTCAGCATTCGTCAACTTGTAGCCGAGAGCCTGAATTCTCTTAGACAGCGCATTGCGCCCCGAATGTTTTCCAAGGACCAAATCCGCCTCTTCGAGTCCGATGTCTTTGGGGTTCATTATTTCATAGGTGTCCTTTTTCTTGAGATACCCATCTTGATGAACACCCGACTCATGGGCAAAAGCATTTTTGCCAACAATCGCCTTGTTACGCTGAACGAAGAATCCGGTCAAACTGCTCACCA
>PCCT01000069.1 GCA_002731985.1 Nitrospinota bacterium | reverse complement strand
GACGACCGCATAGGCCCCGTACATGCAGGCGAGAAGGATTACTTCCCAATAAAATCGAGGATCATTTTTTAATCTTGCTGTGAAATTCATGATAAACAACTTGGAAAAATCCGTCACAACATAGGAGAAACACCCCACACCTCCTAGCCTCCCCTCGGTAAGGGGAGGGATTATCTTAAACCTAATCTTGTTTATCCTGTCAAAAGGTTATGGTTTTTTTGCCTCCACGGCTAGTGGTTTTTATTGGCCCAGCGCTGAGCAGTCATATAATCTTCATCAATCCCATTTGGTCGCCCAGGGTTTGGTGGAGCATTATTTTTAGTTTTGCGTTTTCCGGCAATTCCAATTGCGGATCTTTTTCTATCAACGCGAACGCTTCCAGTCGTGACAATTCCAATAGTTTGATATCGCGGAGCAGGTTGGCTACCCGCAGTAAGGGCATTCCTGATTGGCGCGTCCCCATGAAATCTCCCGGTCCTCTAATACGCAAGTCTTCCTCGGCGATGGCGAATCCATCACGCGACTTTACGATTGCATTGAGCCGCGCCTTTCCGTCATTCGTTAAGGCATGGCAGGCGATGAGGAAACAGTACGAGGCGTGAGTACCGCGTCCGATTCGTCCGCGTAGTTGGTGAAGCTGGGCGAGTCCGAATCGTTCGGCGTGCTCAATGAGCATGACCGAGGCGTTGGGGATATCGATTCCCACTTCAATGACGGTGGTGGCGACAAGTATGTCAATCTTCCCTTCTTTGAAGTCGGCCATGATTTGCTGACGCTCTTCTTTTTTGAGTTTGCCGTGAATGAGTTGGACTTTTAAATCGGGAAACCGCTGGTTCTGCAACTCTTCGAAAACATCAATCGCCGCTTTCAAATCAATGGCCTCCGATTCTTCAATGAGCGGACACACGACAAAGGCCTGTCGCCCCTGCTCTGTTTCTTTTCCTAAAAGATGGTAGGCGTTGTCGCGTTTGTTTTCGTAGAAGAGTCGGGTTTCTATGTCCTTGCGTCCGGGCGGAAACTCATCCAGAAACGAAACGTTCATGTCACCGTATAGCGTGAGCGCCAGCGAGCGGGGGATAGGGGTCGCTGTCATGATGAGAACATGCGGCACCAATCCTTTTTTGCCGATGGCCTCCCTTTGCAGAACGCCGAACCGATGTTGTTCATCGACAACGGCCAGCCCCAAATTAGAAAACTCCATTTTTTTTTGAATGAGCGCGTGTGTGCCGACAACAATTTGCGTTGTGCCGTCACTGATGCGGTCACGAATGAGGGATTTTTCTTTAGCGGTTCCTGTGCTGGTGGCCAACTCGATGGTGATGCCCAGAGCAGAGCAGAAAGGGCGGATGTTGAGGAAGTGTTGCTCCGCCAGCAGTTCGGTCGGAGCCATGAGCGCCGCCTGGCAATCGTTGTCCACTGCCGTGAGCAGGGCTGTCAGAGCGACCACGGTTTTCCCCGTTCCCACATCGCCCTGAAGAAGCAAGTTCATCGGTTCCTCTTTTTCCAGATAAGTCATGATTTCGCCCAGCACCCTTTTTTGTGCGCCGGTCAAATCAAACAGGAGAAGTTTGAAGAAATTGCGGATGATTTCGCCACGGGTTTTAAAAGCCCGCCCACGTTCTGTGATCTGCTGGTGTCGTTTTTTAAATGCCAGAGCGAGTTGGATTAGAAAAAATTCCTCGAAGATCAACCGTCTCTGCGCCGGGTGTTGAAAATTTTCGAGAAGATCGATAGAGGTGTCGGCAGGTGGAAAATGTGCCAGCTGAATTGCTGAGCTTCGCTTGGGAAATTTGTATCGATTTAAAATTTCTTCCGGCAGGAATTCTTCAACCAGGTGGTTATAACCATCGACCACATTTTTCATGATCGTCCGGAGAGCTTTCAGGTGCAGGCCCTCGGTTGAGCGATAGACAGGAACGATGCGTCCTATGTCCAGCGATTCGGTGGAAAAATCATCACCCGGTCCGGTATCTGTATCCGGGTGAATCATTTCGAGTCCGCCGTCGCGTTTGTTCTGTGTGGGTTTTCCTGAAAAGATCCGTTCGTTTCCCAGTTTTATTTTTCCTGCCATATAGGATTCGTTGAAATGGAACCATTTCACGCGGATGAACCCGCTATCGTCCTGCACCACCGCTTCGAAAAGTTTCCTGTTGCGCCCCATGCGAATGGTTCCTGCGTCGATGACTTTACCTGTGAAGGAAACCATTTCGCCGGGAACCAGTTCGGCGATTTTCTTTACCTGACTACGGTCATCGTAGCGGAAGGGAAGAAAGTAAAGAGCATCGGCGACAGATTCTATTTGCAGTTTCTTAAGAAGCATGACCCTTTTGGGTCCGGCGCCTTTAATAAACTGAAGCGGATCATCTAGAGATTTTTTAAATGATTTTTGTTTACTGCTCATTTGGTGTTTGTTCACTCAAAAACAGACATTTGGTGTGGGGTAGGGAGTATCCCTCAAAATAAATATAGTAGAATCTTTTAAACTGGTTCAGGCATCAGACTTTAAGTCAGCAAGCGTATCCTATCTTATAAAGGGTTACAGAATAAAAGTAAATTTGACATGGATGAGCCTGAGATATATTCTTTAAGCAAGTATAACCCTCGCAAAAACAGGTAGGTAGCACGGTTTCGCAAGGTCTGGGTTTCGCCAGAATAGTTGAAAATGTAAAAACGGGCTTATATTATGAAGCTTGAAGACGTAACAGAAGCTGTCGCAAAATACCATCCCGGAGCCGATCTGGATATTATATGGGATGCCTATATCTATTCCGCCAAAGCCCATCGTCACCAAAGCCGCCGTTCCGGCGCTGCTTATATTTCCCACCCCCTGGAAGTTGCTTATAATCTCACGCGTTTGAAAATGGACGAGCAGACGGTTGCCGCAGGATTACTGCATGACACGATAGAGGATACCCTTGCGACGGCGGAAGAGCTTCAGGAAATGTTCGGTGAAGAAGTTTATCATCTGGTAGAAGGCGTCACAAAAATCAGCCAGATCAAGTTTTCCAGCCGTGAAGAAAGCCAGGCAGAAAACTACAGGAAAATGATTCTTGCGATGTCGAAGGACATCCGGGTGGTTCTTATTAAGCTGGCTGATCGGGCGCATAATATAAAAACCCTCGGATCGCTCGGTGCCGATGCTCAAGGTCGTATAGCGCGTGAAACTCTGGATATATTTGCCCCCCTCGCCAATCGTCTGGGAATAGGGTGGATGAAAGATGAGTTGGAGAGCAGCGCGTTCATGTATTTGATGCCCGACGAGCACGAAGCGCTTCGCGCCGAACTGGCCAGCGGTCAGAACCTGAGAGACGTTTATGTTAAAAAAGTTCGAGTACTGTTGGAAAACGAATTGAAGGATGCGGATATTGCCGGCAACGTGGTAGGGCGTTCCAAGCATATATATAGTATCTATAAAAAAATGAAACAGCAGAAACTCGACTTCAAAGATTTGTACGATCTTATCGGGGTGCGAGTGCTGACGAATTCCCTCAAAGATTGTTACGCCGTTCTGGGATTGGTCCATTCACTGTGGAAGCCCATTCCCGGTCGGTTTAAAGATTACGTTGCCATGCCCAAACCCAACATGTATCAATCCCTGCACACCACAGTGATTGGTCCCGACGGAGAGCGAGTGGAAATACAGATCAGAACGGAAGAGATGCATAAGATTTGTGAAGAAGGGATCGCCGCGCACTGGCAGTACAAAGAAGGCGGGAAGTCCAAAAACCAACCCATGGACAAGCAAGTGACTTGGGTGCGCCACCTTCTGGATACCCAGAAAGACCTGAAGAATCCCAGAGAATTCCTTAATTCATTTAAAGTGGACCTGTTCTCCAGCGAAGTCTACGTGTTCACTCCGGAGGGCGATGTTATTTCCCTGCAACACGGTTCCACACCTGTGGACTTTGCCTATGCGGTTCACACTGACATTGGCGATCATTGTTCCGCCGCGAAGATCAACGGTAAAATAGTTCCCTTGAGGTACAAATTAAAAAACGGGGATCAGGTGGAAATCAAGGCTTCCAAAACCCAGCAACCCAATCGTGACTGGCTTTCGTTTGTCAAGACATCGAAAGCCCGTAGTAAAATTCTTAATTTCATTAATACCCGAGAGAAAGAAAGAAGCCTCAGCCTAGGAACTGAGTTGTTGCACAAGGGACTGGCAGAATATGGAGTCGATCCTTCGGCCGTTCTCAAAGGGAAACCTTTTGACGAAGCACTTCAAGCGAGTGGGTTCGGCAACTTTGAAAGTCTGCTGGCAAGTATTGGTCTGGGTAAAGTATCGACACATCATTTCATCGATAAGCTATTGCCCAATGAAAAGATTGAAGCGAGAAGATTAGAGGAATCCGGTCAGGTCAAACTAAAAGAAAAGACTCCCGATCATAGCGGGGCCATTCACCTGAAATGCTTTAATGACGATATACTTCTGCGCGTGGGGAAATGCTGTCATGCGGTTCCTGGCGATCCTATTGTGGGTTACATTACCCGTGGACGGGGCGTGACGGTGCATCACCTGGATTGTCCTAGTCTTCAAGCCTTAGAGAGCGAGTCGGAAAGGCTGGTTGATGTTGGCTGGGGGAAGAGTGTAAAGGAATTGCATCCGGTTCGCATTTCAATCGTTGCGGATGACAAGCCCGGTCAACTGGCGGAAATCACCCAGGTCATGGCTTCTTGCGATATAAATATCACACAAGCCCATCTGCGCCAGGGAACCAACAAAAGAGCGTGCTTCGAGTTTTTCATAGAAATCAGCGACCTTGATCATTTGAACCGAATGTTCGCGGCAGTCGATAACATTCCCGGTGTAATTCATGCGGAACGCATCAAGGAATACAACACGAGTAAAAAAGGAACGGGAAAACAGAGGTCTGATAGCCAGAGAGGAAATCCTTCGAAGCAGGACTCCAATCAGGAAACACAATTCAAGTAATTAGGGGGACTCGACACTTGCGACCCCGGTTTTCCGGGGGACAGGTAGTTCCTTGAATTCTATAAGGCGGGCGATTGTAAGTTCGAAAAACTTACAATTAAATTACTTTGACTACCTTGCCTGCTTTGAGGCACCGGGTACACACCTTCATATTTTTGATAGAGCCTTGATATCGCCCTCTGATTTTCTTGAGGTTCGGGTTCCATCGGCGTCGGGTTTTATTGTTGGCATGACTGACATTATTCCCGAAAAGTGGTCCTTTGTCACACACATCACATCGCTGGGCCATTCATTTACTCCTTAAATTACAAAAACGTTGTTTGACAAGATTTTAGATGCTAGCATACTGTGTATTACGGGGCAAGTGATTTTGGATGATCTTATGCTCATCACACCAAAAACCACCATTGATGAAATAATCCATACTCATCCAGAGACCATGCAGTTCTTCAATGGCCTTAAGATGAGTTGCGGGACCTGTTTTGCCGTCAAGTTCGATACACTTGAAAACGGGGCACTGATGCATGGTATGGATGTGGATTCCCTGATCGAACAGCTTAGCCATTTTATTTCTTCCCTCCCCGCCACCGTTGAGACCAGCGATCAAGGCTGATTGCTTGGAGACCTTTCTGAATATCCCATAAAAAGAGGGCTTTTTTCAGCAGGCGGGGTGTATTTTGGAATGCCCTTAGGGTACTAGTGGGCAAAAAAAAATAGCCCCCAAAGGGGGCTATTATTAGATAAACAAGTCACTTTTTCTGTATCGGCCTTCAGACTGCTATACTTGCTTTCAGCCAGTTACGGCCTTCACCTTCGTATAAAGGCCTGATTTTAGCAGAGAAACTTAGATTCAGCTATGGTGTCTTTCAGGATTTTTTCAGCCAGTTCATGGCTATCCACATGAAAGCGTCCTTCAGCGATTTCAGTCTTGATCCGTTCGACCTTATCCACGCGAATATCGGGAGAACTTTTTACCGCTTCGTGGGCTTTTTGGATGTCCTTGGCTTGGGAAGATAGGGCTATGTGCTCAGACCCCTGGGTTCCTTTCGCGCCAGAGGAGCCACCGGTAGCGCCTGTTTTTGCAGACTCTTTTCCAGTGACCTTGATCCGGTCCTGAATCGCCTTACTTTTGATTCTAATTTCGTTTCCGGGAACTTCCATAACTTACACCTAATCCGGGGTTCTTAAACGTTTGAAGTTTAGCTAGTTAATTATTTTTAGCCGGGGTCTTTGCCTCCACAGCTTGTTACAAGGCCTACCTGCTAATTAGCTTATCGGGAATCAGCTTAATAACTTAAGACTTTATTAAAAAGACTTAAACCTTTTTTAATAAGCCCTCAGCCTCTATAAAACTACTGGTAAACAGCCAATTTGTCAAGGGTTGCAGACCATCGAACATAATATTTTATGGCACTGAGTTTTGGGACTTTAGTGGGAAATGAAAGGTTATTAATGGCATATCGGAATCCGACCCCCACGGTGGATATCGTTATGGGGATGAATAAAGGGGGGCTGTGCTAATTGAGAGAGAAAATGAGGCCTTGCCCGAAGGAGAAACATTGAAAAAAACGAGCAAAATCTATTTGTGGGCTGCTGTTCTCTGTGTATTAAATTTTTTGTCCAGTTTTGAGGGACTGGCCCAAGCCGAACCTTTCGCTAAGGATAAATATTCCCAAATTATGTGGAACTACCTTGAGACCTTATCCGAATTTGGTCCGCGGTACGTGGGCACAAAAGGATATAGCCAGACCCTGGATTTGCTCAGGCATGTGGGAGCGGAATCTGCTGATGATGTATTGGAACATCCATTCGTGATCACACGGCATAATGGCGAACAGATGCGGATGGTCAATATCGAATTTGTTTTTAATGGCACGGCGACAGGACGTCCTATTCTGGTGGGTGCACATTACGATACACGCCCTTTCGCCGACCAGGAATCCGACCCGAAACTGAGAGACCGTCCTATTCCAGGAGTCAACGACGGAGGTTCGGGAACGGCGGTTCTTTTAGGACTGGCCAGATATTTGAAAGATCATCCAGTGGATCAACCGGTTCGGCTCATGTTTTTCGATGGAGAGGATTTCGGGAAAAGTGGCTCCAGCGAAATGTTTATTGGGTCAAGTTACCACGCCAGCCAGCTCGAAAAACTTCCTCTCAAGCAAAGACCTCAGGCAGTACTTGTTGTGGACATGGTGGGAGACAAGGACCTTGAGATTTATAAAGAGACCTACTCTATGCGCAGTGGCCCCGAATTGCTAGACCGTGTGTACGCCATGGCCCGGCGGAAGAATATTTCCCAGTTTAACGAAAAAAGCAAATACAGCATTCAGGACGATCACCTTCCATTTATTAAATTGGGAATCCCTTCCGTTGTACTGATCGATTTTGATTACCCCTACTGGCACAAGGTTTCCGATACTCTGGACAAATGTTCGCCTGAAAGCCTGGGCGTTGTGTTTTCGGTTGTCGCAGGAGTTTTAGCAGAGTGGTGAGGTTACGGTCGACAGTTGCTTAGCGAGGAAGTTCTTTGAGTTTTTTTTGTGCGTCCAGATTCTGTGGATCGATCTGAAGAATGATTTCCAATTCCCGTTTAGCATCCAGACTTCTTCCCTGACGACTATGGATCTTATGCAGGTTCCAATGCAGTGACAGGAAGTCGATGCCTTTTCCTACAGCCGTATCATAGGCTTCACGAGCTTCGTCAAGATTGTCCTGCTTGATATAAGCGTTTCCCAGATTGAAATAAGCAATGCCAAATTCCGGGTCGAGCTGGATCGCTTTTTTAAGATGAGGCACCGCTTCGCCTGACCGGTTCAGTTTGTTGAGGACAGCACCCAGATTGGAATGCGCCTGAATAAAATTTGGATATGCCTTGAGAGCCTGTTCAAATAATTTCACCGCCTGCTCATATTTTTGCGTCCGAAAGTAATATCCCCCCAGATTGGAACTTCCTTCAGGAAAAGAAGGATTGAGCGCGACGGCCCTTTCGTATTCTTTAATGGCACGGTCTGGGAATCCCTGACTTTGATAGGCGGCGGCCAGATCATAATGCGCGAGCACGAAGGAATCGTCCAGCTTGAGAACGGACTCAAATTCTTTCACTGCGCGGTCGGGGTCTCCCCGGACGTACAGGAAATAATTCCCCCTATAGTAATGAGCTTCTTTTGAATTTTTATCAGCTTCCAACAGGTCCGCCAGAGACATTTCATTTCTTGTCTCAAGAAACGGTTTTATGAAATTGATGGGCAGTGCCAGATTGATTGACCGACCCTCTACTGTGGCAATACCCACCACGCGGTTTTGCTGGTTAATGACCGGACCCCCGCTGAATCCCGGACCGAACGAAGCGGTGGTATAAATGAATGGGAAATCCGTTTGAGCCTGCGGATGGATGCCCAGAACAAAACCGAAGGTTTGTATAACCATCCCCTTACCGTCACTTTGGCCATTGCGCTGCCGGGGACCAACATTTTCCGATAAAAAACCCAGCGCGCTCAGATAATCAAATTCTTTGAGTTGATCGGAGTCACCAATTTCCAGCGTAGAGTAGGCACCTTCGGCCAGTTGCAGGATCGCAAAGTCCTTGGCTCGGTCAACATTCAAGAGAGACTTCACCTTAACCCGGTCGCCATTGGACATGACCGCCTCAATGTCTGCGGCATCGAGTAGTACATGGTAGTTTGTGACCAGAACCCCATCGGGGTTGACGATGAATCCTGTTCCGGTTCCAAGCATTTTCCCGGCTGAATCTTTTGCGACCAGAAGGGCCACTGCACTTTTGTTAGCCGCGTTCGCCAGAACGGGCTGGACATGGACGACCGTCCAGATCAGTGCCAAGGCTAAAATCAGGGCAAGAGACTTTTTAATTTGAGAGTAGTGCATAGGTCTAAAATAGTGCCGGGTTCGCCGGAAGTCCAATTAAATAATTCATATGGAGATATTAATTTTTAGGCCGTCCTAGATAACAGAGAAATGTTGTCAATATGGACATGCGTAAGAGTCGCTTGAGTAAGGAGAAGCAGGAGCGGTTGATGGAGCATTTTGTTGCGGGTTCAACGGCAAGATGCGCAAGCGAACTGGTGATAGTGAACAAAACAACGGCGGCTTATTTTTTTCACCGTCTGCGTGAAATCATCTATCATGCGACTGAAGAAGAGGCTCCTTTCCCAGGTGAAATCGAAGTAGATGAGAGTTATCTTGGAGGTGTGCGCAAGGGCAAGCGTGGACGTGGAGCCGCCGGTAAGGCTCCGGTCTTCGGTCTTTTAAAGCGTGGGGGCAGGGTTTATGCCAAGGTAATACCTGACACG
>PCCT01000068.1 GCA_002731985.1 Nitrospinota bacterium | reverse complement strand
GGTGCCGAAGTGGCGGAATTGGTAGACGCGCATGATTCAGGTTCATGTGAGGGCAACCTCGTGGAAGTTCGAGTCTTCTCTTCGGCATTCAGTTTTAACCAGCATTACCAAAGGTTTTACGGTGCATAGGTAGTTTAGACCAGTAATAACAAGGGAAAACGTTGGTATGGGTCGTTAAAACCAGTAAAATTAGCATCAACCCAGTTTCAGTATTCTTGAAACTGGATTTTTTTATGTCTTTTTTGAGTTATACCAGACCTATACTAGGGTCTGTGGTATTTAGGGGCCTTACACATGTATATACTGAGAGCAAAAATATTGGATCCGATTCCAGCCAGCCACAAGAACCAGTCCAGCTTACCCACAACAGCAAATATAAAAATAATATAAATAAAGTTTCTGCTCGCCAGAATTTGGATAACCTCATAAATCGGGGTATTTTTAAAAAACGAACCTTTACCCCCTTTTGAAAAATATATAAGGTAAAAAATACTACTCCCTCCAAAAATAAGTAAAAGAAAAGGAATCATAGCCTGAGCTAAACCCTGGGCATGAGCTGCCCCAAACATCAATCCAGTAAAGGCAAAAATATTTATCACGTTGTCACAGGCAGTATCAAGCTTTTCACCAAAATCCGACTCCATAAACTTGAGTCGTGCAACGTCACCATCACAGCAATCCCAAACAGCGGTAGCGGCAAGTAGCAGGCCGCCTACAAAACCGCTCCAGTAGTTTCCCTGCGCAAACAAAATCCCCGCCGCCAATCCGATGACCAGGCCAAACAATGTGATCTGATTTGGAGTTAAAGGAGTTCTAACCAGAAAAGAGGATATTTTGATGGAGATTAAGGAGTTGACCCAAACGTCCATAAACTGGCTGTAGTACAACTTGTGTTCGTGGAGCAACTCTTTTTCAACGGTTCGGGCTGACTGTGAATCTTCCACTTTTTGACGGTAAAACCATGGCCCGGATAGAGTGATTGGGGTCACCGGTTTTTCGAAAGTTCCAGAACGCAAATAACAACCTATGCTGGATGGAGGAAGCAGGTACATGCCATCTGAATACCCTGACTCAACAGGCAGACTCGCAATGCTCCCTTTCTCCAGACCCTGAGTTGACGCGATGAAATCCTTAATCAACCCGGCGGTTGTCACGAAATTACTTTCAACGAACAAAACGCTATCCACTTCTGAAGGCAATTCAAGTGAATTTAATTCGTCCTCTGTAAGTTCCTTGCTCAGATCGCCCCACCGGATCTGGCTTTTAAATCGGGCGTCATTTTGGATACCCAACTCCACCCAGTTTTTGTCTGAAACTGAAATATCCTGAGCAAGGATAATGAAATTTTCAATGCCTGCTCTTTGCAGGGAAAAGATCAAGCGCTTGAACACGGAAAGTCCGGCAATATTGCGCCTGAACAAAAACCGGGTACCTTCTTTTGACGGAACGGTTCTTATGATGGCTGTTTTTGGCGGAGTCATTATTAAGTCTGATTACTATTGTTCGGTCAATTGATTGTAATTAGGGCTGTAAACAAATGTCGCAAGTATAGAAAGTTTCCTTTTAGTAATTGTCACTGGAAACGGATAATAGGGAGCCGCTTCTTTCACCGCCTTGATAGCGGCCATGTCAAGAATCTCAAAGCCCGAATTATCAACCAGACGCACGCCGATAAGATTTCCATCTCTTGAAATTTGAAACCTCAACGAGACTTGTCCGCTCACTCCCCTTTGAGCCGCTTGGGGCGGGTAAGTCCAGACGCGCTGGATTTGGTGCTTAATGCGATTAAAGTAGGAAACGTATTTGGCTTCTGTGGTATCGAGCGAAATAGGTTCATCGTCACCTGAATCCTCTTCATTCTGAGTTTGGGTATCTTGCATGGCGTATTTTTCAGCATCGAATCCATCAAGCATGGAAAGAACTCCCCGCGACCCAAGTTTTTCTGAGGGAGCCTGTGGGGCATATTTTCCTGCGGCCTCCGGGGCAAGTGTTCCTCTATTTGAAAGTGGGAGAGGAGTATTTTTTTTGACTACTTTCTGTTTCGACTGGGCCGCCTTTTTTTTAGATTCTGCCTGTGCCTGTGCGCGTTGAGTCATGTTCGGGGTTCCGCTGGCTTGCGGAGCCACTGTTTTTTTCTGGCGATATTTTTTTTGCACAGGTGGTTTTTTGTTCGCATGTGCCCTGCTATCTGCGCTGGCGAGTAACTCCGATGGCTTGGCTAATTTTTTCTCCACCTTTTTCGGCTTCGGAGCATCAACGATGGTTCCTTTTTTTTCAAAAGAATCTGGCTTTTGAGTTTCAATATATTTCACCTGGATAGGCGGGGGTGCTGATGGGCCTTTGGATTTTGCGGGGGCAAGGAACTGAAAAGCAATCACCAAAACGTGGATCACAAAAGCGACGAGTATGAAATTACCTAACTTGGTTTGCTTGAGCAGACCCCCCTGAGACCAGAATTCTTTCTGGGAAAATTGAGCCAGCCTGTTTAATTTCTGGGTTTCATTGATTGCCATGAATTTTTTCGAGTGGCACGAATTCTTGCAAATTGCTTAAAAATCTAACCGCTGAGATTTGTTGCGAGAAACAGTCAGTTTTCTACTTTAAGAGCGTCACACTTTCTGGAATACCAAGAAAATGCATGCTCTATTTTGCGAGCATGTTTGCCTTTTTCAGAATTGGATGTGAGTGGCACATATTGGTTCCCATCGGGAAAAGGCACATGGTCCATTTTAAGCGATTGGTAAACCGAATTGATGTAGGCCGGGAAATTTTCATACATGCCTATGCTTGTTTTCAGTCCAGGCATTCCCTTTTCTCGAAAGCTGAGTAACTCCTCTCCAAAAGGATGAATGCGGGTCAGACCTTCTTCGCCATATTGAGTTTCGGCATAATGGGTAAGCGCCTCGAAATCTTCCCAATCCTCCAGAGCATCCACATCGGAAACAAATGCCGGATCGTTGTGAAATTTTGTTGTGAACTCGGTATCCAACAAAATCGAAACCGCACGATGAAAATTATCTCTATGCATTCCAAACTGGTATTTGTCTTCTTTGCGGAATTGTTTTAGATCGGACCTAAAGTGCAATGCGTGGTATACCATTACAGGAAGTAGCTTTAAGACTCTTGACGGCATGGACATGATTTGCCTTATCCCTGCCTTGATTATGTTTCCATCTTTCCTCGTTGAATGCAAATGGTCAATGATACCCGGGTCAACCGCAGACAGGTTGATGGGATATACATTGGGTTCTTTGACCTCATGCAGTTCGTTTGTTTCTTCGCACAGAGCGCGGTAATGATAATTGCGCTGAACAAATTCGCTTTCCGGGTCTTCATTGGAACCGGGGAACATCATCTGCCTGGAGTTGAGCCAGAGGATCAGATTATAATTCCGGATGTCGTCGTCTTGCAGGATTTTTTCGATATCGAACATGAAAGGCAGGTCGCCGGGTTGAAACAGAACCAATTCATCAGGCTCCAGGTTCAGGCGACTTCGCCCCAGTTGCATTGTGTTAGGCAGGTTCAGCTTATTTGGGTCTTCCCGAACAAATGAGATGTCCTTGCCCTGCGTTCCAACCGTGTCCAGAAAAGCGTTGGCAACTTGTTCAACTTCTTCCGAGCCGACAATGACAATTTGTTTAAGACTCGAAGCCAGTAAGTTTCCCAATGCATAACACATCACAGGAATACCGTTGATAAGGAAAAGAAACTTAAGGCGATCTATCGGATCATCCACGGCTCGCAGGATAAGATGACTGATTCCCTTCTTGCCGGATGCAATCTCACGTTCAGCTTTTGCGATAGCTGTAGCGTCCGCTTTTTTACGCGAGGGATATCGGTCGTGGCTGAAACTTAAGATACACTTATCGATACCTGCCCGCTGTCTGATGCTGTTCATAAAAAACCTTCAAAATAAATCTATTTGCCAACCGTCATCAACGGAGGCATGTTGCACTAAAACGCTTTTGTAACAAGGGCTAAGCTGATTTTCAGCATGCCCTGAAAAGCGATAATAACCCATATTCCCAGTGTCCGAATTGTACCAGAAAAACCCCAAAGGACGAAACGGTCTAATATATTCCCTTTTTGTGTTTTTCAAATGACAGGGGACTGAATTTGGCTATACAAATTCACTTGACGTGGAATTTTTAATAGCTTTACAATTAGAGATTATCATTAATTTATAAGGATTTACTCATGGGTGACCAATCCCATATCATAGAATTGATAGATCAGATCCTAGAGGAAACGGCGGATAAGCCCAATCTCCAAGAGAAGATATTCGATTTGCGGGATGCTCTGTTTCAGGCTCAACAGTCGTCTCAGCAGTATGCCTTAAAAATCAAAACCCTTGAGGAAACAGTGAGCAAGCTAAAGTCCCCCGCTCACCGTATCGGCACGGTATTGGGGGAAGGTGAAGGAGGCCTGTATCGGCTGGTGGTCGGAGGCACTGAGTATCAGGCCACCATCTCTCCGGAAATTCTTGAACAGGGGTCTCTTCAGCCCGGGGATCAGGTCGCGCTCAACGAAGGTTTTGTCGCTATCACCCGATTGCCCCAGCCCAGTCAGGGTCCGATTGCCCGCATTACCACACGGTTGACCGATGGACAGTGGTTGGTCACCGGGCAAACTGCCAACAGCGAAACTCTTGCCCTGAGTCATCCCGAAATAGAAGCGGAGTCGCTGAAGGTGGGAGACGAGGTTATTCTCGATCCCAATCAGAGGGTTATCCTGGCGCGTTTACCCAAGAGAAAATCGGGCGTTGTGGTCGAAGACGATCTGGAACAAATCGACTGGTCAAATGTGGGCGGGCAAAAAAAGGTTATCGAAGAAGTTCGCAAGGTTATCGAGTACCCCATCCTGCATAAGGAAATACTCGACACCATGGAGTATCAACTTCCAAAAGGATTTCTATTTTACGGTCCGCCGGGTTGTGGCAAAACACTCATTGGTCGAGCTATCCTTTCGGACATCATCCAGCAACTTAAGGAAAAAGAATCCAATCAGGAAATCGAAGGCCGGTTCATTCATGTCAAAGGTCCCGAGGTTCTCAACATGTGGCTGGGTGAATCGGAGCGCAAGGTGCGGGAAATTTTCAAGAAGGCGCGTGACTATAAGGAAAAGGGACAGGTTCCTTTCATTTTTATTGACGAGGCCGAGTCGATCCTTGGGACTCGCCAGGCCATTCGTGGAAATAATATCAGTAATACGTTGGTACCTATGTTCTGTGCCGAGATGGATGGTATCCAATCGCTTCGCGACGCAGTTGTCATTCTGGCCACCAACCGGCCCGACCTGATAGACCCTGCTATCCTGCGACCGGGTCGAATCGACAGAAAAATAAAAGTGGGGCGTCCCAACCGCGAAGATTGCAACGCGATTCTGAAAGTTTACCTCAAACCCAACCTGCCGCGAGAACATGATGATCTCGACACGATGACTCAGCCGTTCCTCAATGCGCTCTTTAAAAAGAGTTCCCGGCAAGAGGTTCTGGTGCTGACTTTGCGGTCCGGCACTCTTAAAAAATTGTACTGGAAGGATTTTATTTCCGGCGCGATCATCGAGGGGATAGTCAAACGGGTTAAAGAAAAAGCTATCGAAAGAGCTATCGAGGGCGAAGAATTGAAAATCATGTCGAAAGATTTAACAGCCTGTCTGGAAGCTGAATTCAAGGACGGTAATCTGCTTCCATCTGAATCGAACCTGGAAGACTGGCTTCAACTACTCGATCTGGACCCGCATCAGGTGGTACGTGTGCGGCGTCCCAACGAGTCTGACCAGGCCGCCGCTGAAACCCTCAACCGGTCCATCATATGAGTGTAACGGTTCCTGTTAAAACCCTCTATCGGTCCATTATATGAGCGCGACTGTTCCTTTGCTGGGTCTGGAAACTGAATACGGCGTCGTGCGTGACAAAGTGGAAAGCTACGATGTTGTCGAGGAGTCGATGCGACTCGTGCGCCGTTGCGAAATGAAAAGCGAGTTTGGCAACTGGGCCTATTCGCGGGAGCGTTCGCATCAGGATATGCGGGGGTTTAACGTATCTTCTCTGGCACAAGACGAGGAAGAGGATTCCTTTTGCGCCGAAGATCGTAAACGACCCTACAGTTACTGGGAAATGAAAAGCGACCGGGTGCTGGAAAATGGCGCACGTTTTTACAACGATCACACGCATCCTGAATACAGCACTCCCGAATGCGGAAGCGTGTTTCAGCTGGTGGCGCACGATCTGGCGGGAGAACGTATTGTTGCAGAATGTGCCCGCTTGCGGAATCAGGAGGGTGAGCCGGGTAGCGTACAAATATTCAAAAATAATACCGACTACATTGGGCATAGCTACGGGACGCATGACAATTACCTCATCTCGCGCCGACTGCCTTTCGAACATTGGGTGGAACGCCTGGTGCCATTTCTGGTGACGCGACAACTTTATACGGGCGCTGGAAAAGTCGGCACTGAACTGCGTCACGATAATTCGTTCAGCGGACTCCAACTCGCGCAACGGTCAGATTTCATCGAAACGGTATTGAGTATCGAGACGATGACCCAGCGGCCCATCATCAATACCCGCGATGAACCACACGCGACAGCGAACAAGTACCGCCGACTGCATCTGATTCTGGGGGACGCTAACATGTCTCCCTACGCGACCGCGCTCAAGGTGGGAACCACTCGTCTGGTACTCACGCTGATAGGCGAAGAAAAACTTTCGCCGCCGGTTGAGCTGGAAAACCCGGTCAACGATATTAAAACAATTTCCCGCGATCACACGGGAACGGTACTATTAAAACGTGTGGATGGCGGAACGATCACTCCGCTGGAAATTCAGGAATCTTACCTGGAATCTGTTGAAAAAAATCTGTCGGGACAGTGCAAGGAATGGGACTGGATTATCCGAGAGTGGACGCGCACTTTAGACGAACTCCAGTATCACCCTGAAAAGTTGGCGGATCGAATTGACTGGGCTATCAAAAAAGATATTTTTTCACGCTTTATGGAATCGGAAGGCGTGGGTTGGGATGATCCCTGGATCAAGAGCCTCGATTTGGAGTATCATAATATTGATCCCGAAAGAGGATTGTACCGGGGACTGGAGCAGACAGGAGATGTCGTGTCCATGTTCTCTGAAGACGAAGTTACTCGTGCTGTTAAACAACCACCGGAAGATACTCGGGCTTTTGTTCGCGGTTTGGCAGTCACGCACGGCACGGGTAAAATAAAAAACATTCACTGGACGGGCATCGAATTCACCGATGGCGGATTTATAGATCTTTCAAAGATCGTCACTTCCGCCGACGTAGAACATTTGCTCAGTTCCAAAAAGGAGCAATACCCATGGTTATGAACGATCCCTTGAGGAGAGAAGAAAAAAAGGAGTCCGCTCCCGACCGTCAGGAATCCGGGCCGTCAAGTCCGGATGTCAAGCGACCGGGCCGTGACGACATTCTCAAGCGCATGAAGAAAGTTGATCCCAAACAATCAGAAAAATACAAACAGCGAACCGGGCAATAATGAAAAACTCCGACCCAATCCACAGCTCTGGCGACTTCTTTGAACTTCTCAAAAGGTCGGGTTACAATTCGCAATCCGCAATTTCGGCTCTTCCCGAAAACAAGGCACTGGAAATTCCTCAGGGAACCACCGTGCTGGCGTTTCATTATAAAGATGGAATCATTGTGGCGGGTGATCGCAGAGCCACCGCAGGCAACGCTATCATGTACGAGCGTTGCGACAAGGTGATTCCTATCGATGATTATTCGTTGATGGCCATCGCCGGGGTACCGGCGACCGCCTTCGAGATGGCGCGCATTTTATCACACAACTTCGAATATTATCGCCGTTCGCAATTGAGGAACATGAGCACCGAGGGAAAGGTGCGGGCTTTGTCGCGATTGTTAAAAGATAATGTTGCCATGGCCATGCAGGGTGTGGGCGCAGTGAGCCCTCTATTCGCCATCTACGATATACAACAGGGAAAACCGTTTTTATATTTTTACGACATGCTGGGAGCCGAGTTTCAGATACTCACCCATGTCGCCACAGGGTCCGGCTCCCCCATGATCCGGGGTGTGATGGAACACGAAAACCTTTGGGGCTCGTGTCCGCTGGAAGAACGATCACAGGAACAAGCAATGTCTCTGGCTATCCGGCTTCTGCAAACGGCGGCGCAGTTCGACTCGGCGACAGGACAAGCCCGGCCCGAAGACAAGCTCTACCCCATCATTGCGAAAATCACCAAGGACGGATACCAGTTCATCTCAGATGATGAGATGGAAGATATTTATAAAGCTTCAATGAAGAGGAATTAGTTTTGTTTTTTTAAATACCCCTCCTAATACCCTGCGGGCCCCTTCGGTCTCCCCTTGGAAAGGGGAGACCGAAGGTGCCCGCAGGATAGAGGGGTTAGGGGAGGTTATTAATAAAAAATTATTTGTGCGTTACTAAATAGAGGAATCGTCTGTGTTTGAAGAACATTTTCGTTGGATGGAAGCCATTTCTACTCGCCACAGTTATGTGCGTGAAAAGCTGGGCAAGGGTCAGCCGGTCATCGGAGTTCCTTACAATGAGGGTGCGGTGATTCTGGGATTCTCCCCGCAACCTGGAAAAATTTTTGAAATTTACGACCGCATTGCTTTGGGCGGACTAGGCCATCCTGCTGATGTAGAACGTTTGCGTATGACGCTGTTGGACATGGCACATGTGGAAGGATTCAACCGCTCGGCGCAGGATGTAACCATCGCGAGGCTTTTGCAGTTCGGGCTCGCACCGGCTCTGAAACAGAATTTTGAAGAAATCCAGCGTGCTCCCTATCTCATTCAAATGCTCCTGACTGAAATAAACCGCGAAGGCGAGGCCGAATTTTTCCGCGTCAATTATGACGGTTACTGGGAAACGTTCAAGAAGGGCACTGTCATTGCCGGGGACAGTAAAGTCTGCGAACGCATACAAAAGAAAATAGACAACACCGACTTTGCTTCGTTGAGCCTCGACAAAGCGCTCCAGTCGGCACTGCGCCTGTGGGAAGAAGGCCGCAAGAAAGTTGAGTCGGAGAAAGATGCAGAGTCCTCATCGGATGATGACGATCAAGATGGAGAGGAATCAGAGAAGCTTCCCGCTACTCTCAAGGAAGCATTTGATCGCTGGAATCTTGAAGCGGCGGTCCTCAGTCGCAATACCCAACGCAAATGTCTATACCGGCTATTGACCGAACAGGAAATCTCCACTCTTGAATCCGCGGTCACTCAATAGTCATGCGAAAACGCATCTACGGTATCGAAACAGAATATGGTTTGCTGATCAAAGATACCGAGTTCAGACCGAACCCGGAGGAAGTTGCCAGTCGGATCAAGAACCATATCTTCCAAACAAAGCTGGGTGTGCTCGACCTCCACTACCGGGCCAACGACGAGCCTCCGGGTAATGGCGGATTCCTCCGCAACGCGGGACGCATATACCTGGACATGGGGCATCTGGAATACGCCTCGCCTGAATGTTCCACTCTGACCGACCTCGTCACCTATGACCGGGCCGGGGATTCTGTGATTCAGGACGCTGTGGAAGATTTGGGTTGGAGCGATCAGATAGGGATCATCAAAAATAATGTCGACCTCGAAACCAACGCGACGTTCGGTTGCCACGAGAATTATTTGGTCAGTCGCAATTTCCCATTCGACGAACGCGACAACCTGAAACTGCTGTCAGCGTTTCTGGTCACACGGCAGATATTCTGCGGCGCGGGAAGAATCGGCGGGTGCAATCCGCATCCCTTCCGCGACTGGGAAGGCACCTCTGTCGAGGAAGAAGAAGCGGAAGTCGATTTTCAAATTTCCCAAAGAGCAGACCATATCCCCAACGAATTTTACCGCTGGGTTCAATACAACCGAGCCATCGTAAACACGCGCGACGAACCTCTATCGGACCCCAGTAAGTACCGGCGCATCCATTTGCTGGTCGGCGATTCCAACATGAGCGAGTTCGCCACCGCTATGAAAATGGGAACGACCACTCTCATTCTCGAGCTCATGGAACGGGGCCTCGCCAATCCCGACTGGATACTCGCCGAATCGGTCGAGGCCATGCGCGC
>PCCT01000067.1 GCA_002731985.1 Nitrospinota bacterium | reverse complement strand
CCTTCTCCCTCCAGGGGAGAGGGATCATTTATCCGCTTTCTCCACGCTTATGCTCTGAGCAGGCATCTGTGTTTATCTGTGGTTCAATTCTTCCAGAAACGCAGTATGGCAAATTTATTTAGACGAATTGCGGACGGCCCAACCAAGGGTTTTGATCTGTTCGAGGAGTTCGGGCAGGTGAGATAGCTTGAGCATATTGGGTCCGTCAGACTTCGCTTTGTCCGGATTAGGATGAACTTCCATGAAGAGCATATCGCATCCCACAGCGACAGCGCCACGCACGAGGTCGGGAACAAGCTCTTTTTGTCCGCCGCTTTTAGTGCCTTGGCCGCCCGGGAGTTGCAGGCTGTGTGTGGCATCGAAGACTACGGGATAACCCAACTCACGCATGAGCGCGAGGGAGCGCATATCCACCACTAGATTGTTATAGCCAAACATGAACCCACGTTCAGTGAGCAGTATTTTCTTACAACCACTTTTTGATAATTTGTCGACGACATTTTTCATATCCCATGGCGCCATGAACTGTCCTTTTTTGACATTGACCGTCCGCCCCGTTTTAGCCGCTTTCACCAGCATATCTGTCTGACGGCATAAAAACGCTGGAACTTGTAAGATATCGAGAACCTGAGCGGCGGGGTCAATTTGTTCCTCCGTATGCACGTCCGAGAGGACAGGCACATCCAGTTCATTTTTTATTTTTTCAAGAATGGCCAGGCCTTTGGTCAATCCCGGCCCACGGAAAGAATCGATCGAAGAGCGGTTGGCTTTATCGTAGGACGCTTTAAATATGAAAGGGACACCGGCGTCGCTGGTTATGCGTTTGAGTTTTTCCGCTGTTTTCAGCGCATGGTTTGCAGACTCGATCACACAGGGTCCTGCGACCAGAGCGATGGGTTTTCCGTCACCGATAGTTACTTTGCCGACTTGTACTGGTTTTGTTTTTTTAATTTTCATACCCATGGAGCAGTCACCATTTTTACTTAGAGGAGGAAGTCAATCATTTAACTGACGGAGAGGATATTACGGTTTCATGTTGCCCGAACAGGAGTTTCCTGAGCAGAAGCCACCTGAGCAGGAGCTGTCAAAGCAGGTTCTTCTTCCACTTGTGTCTTCTGGGCTTCAGGTATTAGGGTATAGATATGTTCTTTGACCATGTCCTGGCTCCCCGCTTTATGAACCGAGGTGAACCCGTTCTCTTTGAGTTCGTCCAGATTTGCTTCAGAAACATCGTTTGTGAGCACAATGACAAAATGCAGGGTTCTAAAATGGTTTTTAATATTCTTCAAATGGGTCAGTTCAGTTTTACCCTTGCGCAGAACATAAATAATGAGGTCGGGTTTCATCGGATTGTTTTGTTTAAAACAATCCACAAGACTTACGAGCGTCATTATAAATAGCTTTTCCTGTTTAAGGAGCTTTGCAAGTTGAAGCCTTTCTCCTTTGATCGGATCGACGATGAATATCGATTTATAGTCTGGTTTGGGCGTTGGTTTGGGTTTTCGTCTAGGGCGTGGTCGTCTGTTCATAGTATCCTCAGTCTATCATTAATAAACGCATCCATGAAAAGAAAATGGAAGTTTCGCCGGGTAGGTTGTCTCGAGAGGTTTTGGTTTGACTTTGCCTTAATCGGTGTGGAAAAATGAACGGTATACCTTCCTAATACTTTGAGAGATTCTATGAAGATTCTCCGATGGTTGCCAGCCGCTTTTCTGATGTTGTTGGTCTGGACGTTGAGCGCGTTCGCGTCGGGTGATATCGTCGTGGTTAAGGTCAATGGAGCCATCAATCCAGTTGTCGCCGAGTTTGTGACGGATGAAATTACCCAGGCCAATGCTTCCTCAGCAGAGTTGATCATTATTCAGATGGATACGCCCGGCGGACTCGATACTTCCATGCGCCAGATCATCAAGGGCATAGAGAACTCGAATATTCCTGTGGCCTCATTTGTTTCTCCCGGTGGGTCCCGGGCGGCGTCGGCGGGAACCTTCATAACAATCGCGTCTCATATTGCCGCGATGGAACCGGGAACAAATATCGGCGCGGCGCATCCCGTTAACTTGATGGGAGGCGGCGGTGAGAGTGGACAGGCGAAGACGATGGAGGAGAAGCTTGTCAACGATGCGTCGGCCTACATCCGTTCACTTGCCGAACAACGAGGACGTAATGCGCAGTGGGCAGAGTTGTCCGTTAGAAACAGCGTGTCCATTTCCGCAGAAGAAGCACAACGGCTGGCTGTTATTGATCTCGTGGCCATCAATTTAGACTCCCTTATCATTGCCGTTGACAAAAGAGAGGTGAAAATAAAGGGAGATACCATTGTGCTCAACACCGCTGGGAAAAATATCGTCTTTAAAGAGATGAACCAGCGGCAGAGAATTCTTGATATCATCTCCAACCCCAACGTCACCTATATTCTGATGATGTTGGGATTGGTCGGACTTTACCTGGAACTGTCCAGTCCGGGCCTCATACTACCGGGGGTGATCGGGGCTATCAGTATGATACTGGCCCTGTATGCTATGCAGACTCTGCCGATAAACTACGCAGGGCTTATGCTGATCATCCTTGGCGCGGTATTGTTCATTGCCGAGATCAACGTGATGAGCTACGGCCTGTTAGCCGTGAGCGGTTTGATCTCGATTTTTCTTGGATCGATAATGCTGATCGACAGCGATGACCCGGCTATGCAAATTTCCAGAGCCGTGTTGTATCCGACCCTTGGCATGACTCTTCTGTTTGCGATGGGAATCATTTATCTCGCCGCAAGATCCAGCCAGTTGCGAACGACGACTGGGTTGGGAGGTCTGGTGGGCGAAGAGGGTATTGTTAAGGCAGAGTTGAATCCCGAGGGCCGCGTTCTTGTTCATGGTGAAACCTGGAGTGCCCATAGCGATACCCCTATTTCCGATGGCGAGAAAGTGGTTGTTGAATCGGTGGAAGGACTTACCGTAAAAGTCAGGAAAGCGGGGGAATAAGTTTAATTTTTGGAGCGCTTCGTCGTCGCCAATAGAACTCCAAATTCAAACCAGCAGGTTATTCTTGAAAGCAAAACTCATCATGTCCATCTTGCAGATGGCGGGGATGATTGTCCTTTTCCTCGCACTCTACGGCGTTTTTCTGGTCAGTTGCGAGCGCCGGATTATATATCACCCTCACAAGTATCCAGAAGGAAACTGGAACTCCTCTTCAAGTTCAGTTTCCAGGGAGGATGTGCACTTCACTGCCAGCGATGGTGTGCGGCTTCACGGTTGGTATATTCCATCAGCGGGGGCGAAAGCGACACTGTTGTGGTTTCATGGGAACGCGGGAAATATTACCCATCGGCTGGGTAATATTGAAATGCTCAAGCCACTGAACCTCAATATATTTATTTTTGACTATCGAGGTTATGGTAAAAGTGAAGGCGAACCAGATGAAAAGGGAATCTATTCAGATTCGCAGGCGGCGTATGACTGGCTGGTGAAAGTGAAAAATATTTTACCAGAGGAAATAATTCTGTTTGGTCGTTCACTGGGAGGAATCTGCGCGGTTGAAGTGGCCTCAGGAAATTCGGCCGCTGGATTAATTCTAGAGTCTGTTTTTCCATCCGCGGGAAAAATGGCTGAGAAAATTTTCCCGGTACTGCCCCTGGGTGGGGCCATAAAATCACGTTTCGATGCCATCAGTAAAGTGCCGGACCTCAAACTGCCCAAGCTGTTTATCCATGGAACGCAGGATGAAATAGTTCCATACAAACTGGGGCGTGAGCTGTTTTCAGTCGCCGCCGATCCAAAAGAATTTTATGATATTCAGGAAGCGGGGCATAATGACACCTTCCTGATCGGAGGGGCAGGTTATTTCAATGCACTCGGTCAGTTCATCAAAAAAGTTGTTTCCTAGGAGCCAGATAAGAATTCATGATGAACCTCTGCCCGATTTAAGTTACATTATAGAGATTTTGGAGTGGAGTTATTTAATGTCGTGCTGAGCTTGTCGAAGCATGCACCCTTCGACAAGCTCAGCAAGTAGGGTCTTTGGCGAAGGGCGACATGGCTGAAGGTCGTATTAATGCTGGAAAATGTTCGTGGTGAAATTTTAAAAGGTCTTAAATGCAAGATGATATTCGTGGTGAAATTCTAAAAGGTCTCAAGCGCGTGGTGATCAAGATTGGGAGTAGTATCATTACCCAGTTTGAGAAAGGCCAGGCAGGTTCGGAGAATGGGTTGAACGCGAACAATGTGCGCCGTTTGGCGGAAACCATTCGCCGGATTATTGATCGCGACTGCGAAGTGGTTCTGGTGTCATCCGGGGCGATCATGGCAGGGCGGGAGCGTTTGGGATTGCATCGCGCCAACCTTTCGATTCCAGAAAAGCAAGCCTGTGCCGCCATCGGTCAGAGTTATCTCATGCACACTTATGAGAAAAAATTTGAGAAGCAAGGGCTAAGGGTAGCGCAGATCCTTCTCGGGCACGATGACTTGGAAAACCGCAAGCGATTCCTTAACGCCAAGCATACTATGGAAGCTCTTTTAGAGCATAAGGTGATACCGATCATCAACGAAAACGACTCGGTAACGATTGACGAAATCAAGATCGGTGACAATGACACATTGGCCGCGACAGTTGCCTGCCTGGTAAACGCGCAATTATTGATCATTCTTTCTGATGTGGATGGATTGTTCTCATCTGATCCGTCAATTAAAAGGAAAAAGGGGGAGTCGCCTCCAGAGATCATCGAGCATGTCGATGGCATAACCGAGGAAATTGAAAAGCTGGCAGGGAGAAGCAATAGCACCATTACCGTTGGCGGAATGTACACCAAAGTTCTCGCCGCGAAACGGACTATGAGTTTTGGTATTCCCACGCTTGTTGTGAATGGATTAGACAATAGTGTGCCTGATAAGATTTTTTCAGGTAAAAGTGTGGGTACCTTGTTTTGGGCCGGACGTGAAAAAATTGCAAATCGGAAACATTGGATCGCGCATACTCTGAAACCTTCTGGAAAAATAACGGTAGATTCTGGTGCGTCAAAAGCTATTGTTGATCGGGGGAAGAGCCTTCTCCCGGCAGGAGTGATCAAGGTTGAAGGGGAATTCGAGTTTGGTAACGCAGTTCATATTCTTAGTGAGGATGGAACAGAGATAGCACGCGGACTCGTTAATTATAATTTGCGCGACTTAAATCAGATCAAGGGAATGAAAACCAGCGCGGTGCGGAAAATTTTTGGTGAAAACTTTTATGAAGAAGTGGTTCACCGTGATGACTTGGTTGTGTTATGACCGCTCGTAATGTGATTACTCGGGAAAAGTGGTGGGAAAAGGAGCCTCTGCGTTTCGAATGCCAGGACGATTGTTTTAAATGTTGTACCAAACCGGGGATCGTTTATTTTGATAAGGCCGCTATTAAAAATGGTGCCGGTATTATCAATGTCAGTGTTGAAGTTTTTAAAAAAGAGTTTTTGAAAAAGGATGATGGTCACTGGATGCATGAGGTGGAAAACGGAAACCCTTGTGCCTTTTTAATCCCGGATGGTTGTGCTATTCATAATGGAAAGCCTCTTCAATGTCGATCCTATCCTTTCTGGCATGAAAATATGACCTCGAAGAGTATGTGGAAGCTTGTGGAAGGTTTTTGTCCGGGAGTAGGAGTTGGCCCTGCGGCAACAGTAGCGACGATTCGCCAATTTTTAGCCAAGTTCAAATTATAGAATACGGGTCGAGGGTAAAAGTAATAAAAGCAAAGAGTTTGTTTATAGCACTTTATGTAGAAACTTTTAGGCCAAATTTCCAGATTTCCTGTCAACCTGACTCGGTTAAGTGATGATTTTGGTTATGCCCGCTTGTGGGGATGGCGGTTGACATCTGTCAGGTGCACGGAGATAATGGCCCGTTGAATTGAGCACGTGAACTTTTACTTTGAGAAAAACTATGTCAGTAGCTGTTGTTGTGGGAATGCAGTGGGGGGATGAGGGAAAGGGAAAGGTCATCGACCTTCTGGCGGAAGACGCAGATGTCATAGCTCGTTACGCGGGCGGACACAACGCGGGTCATACAATCGTGTTTGATGGCAATCAGCACATATTGCACCTTATTCCTTCTGGAATTTTTCACTCTGGAACACTATGCGTGATCGGTAATGGCGTGGTAGTCGACCCTGCCGCTCTGATTCACGAGATGGACCTATTGAAAAAAGCGGGGGTCGATCTGGATGGACGCTTGGTCATCAGTGATCGAGCGAACATCATCATGCCTTATCACAGTACATTTGATAAAGGTCGCGAAAATTCAAGTGGTTTCGAAAAAATTGGAACGACGGGACGAGGTATTGGCCCCTCATACGCCGATAAAATTGCTCGCGCCGGTATTCGTACTTGTGATTACCGGGATGAGGGTCGTCTGCGGAAGAAATTGAAAGCCAACTATGAGGAAAAAAGCGCCATCCTCAAGGACTTGTACGGTAACGAGCTTCCTACTTACGAATGTATGTTCGATGAGTTGATGGGATTCCGGGAAACTATCCTTAAGTATATTGGCGACACGCACGTTCTATTGCGCGACCAGATCGCGCAAAACAAAAAGGTGCTGTGCGAAGGAGCGCAGGGAACCATGCTGGATGTGGACCATGGGACCTACCCATTTGTCACCTCATCGAACTCCATTTCAGGAGGCGCGTGTACCGGGTTGGGAATACCTCCGACTCAAATTGACCGGGTTGTGGGGGTTATCAAAGCCTACACCACACGCGTTGGGGAAGGGCCATTTCCTACAGAGCTTCATGATTCTGATGGGGAGAAGTTACGTAAAGAAGGTCACGAGTTTGGCTCTACCACCGGGCGTCCTAGACGTTGCGGCTGGTTCGATGCGGTCGTTGCCCGTTATGGTATTCATCTGAATGGTATTGATGCCATTGCTCTGACCAAGGTGGATGTACTGGATCGGTTCGATACTTTGCGGGTATGCACTGGCTACAAATATAAAGGAAAGATTTACGAAGAGATGCCTGCCGACCTGGATATTCTGGGAAATGGCGAACCGGTATATACCGAGTTCGCCGGATGGAACCAGAGTACTGTTGGAGCCGAAAGCTTCGACCAACTGCCAGATAATGCGAAACGGTATATTGATGCGTTGGGAAAAATACTGGGAGTTGGATTCCTCATGATCTCCACTGGGCCCGGACGCGAAGAGACCATTCACCAGGGCGCCTTGTTTTAATTCCCGATAGTGTTTATACCTCTAAACTCCTTGTCCAGCCTCTCAAGTTTATAAGGAATGCTAGTCCCCTATAGAAGGAAAGTGTATAACGCCAGTGTGAATTACTGGGAAGATGCACTGCGCAGGTTTCTCTCCTGCATAAGGCTCTTCAAAAATCTGGAGGATACGGGAATCAATCTGATACTATAGCAGTTGGATCTCGTATGTAAGATTGTTCCCTGATTATCGACTCCATTAAGATATGCTGGCTATATTTATACTTATATCTTCCTGCTTGTTTTTTTATTTTGTGGGATACCGCTATTATGCGGAGAGGCTGGACCGTGAGGTGATTCAGCCAGACGATAAGCTCATCACTCCAGCTGTGGGCCAGAGTGATGGTGTGGACTTTGTTTCCAGCAAGCCTCTGGTATTATTCGGTCATAACTTTGCTTCCATTGCGGGTGCCGGCCCTGTGATTGGTCCTATTGTTGCGATGCATCATTTCGGGTGGGGAGTTACCCTGGTATGGATTCTTATCGGGAATGTTTTTATTGGTGCCGTTCATGATTACCTGACGCTGATGGCTTCCGTTCGCAACAGAGGCAGTTCAATTGCCGATATCGCCGAAAACACGATGGGTATCCGGGCTAAGTCTGTGTTCGCTATTTTCCTTGTGCTTGCAATGCTTCTGGTGATAGCCGTGTTTGGCGTGGTCGCCGCTAAAACGCTCATCGCTCAACCTCAAATGGTGTTTCCAACCTTCGCCATCATTCCAATATCAATGGCACTGGGATGGTTTATCTATTCCAGGGGTACCAGTTTGGTAATGTCTTCCATTGTTGCTGTCGTGGGTGTGCTCCTGGGTATTTATATCGGATTCCAATTCCCTGTGGTAATTCCTGAAAGCGGACTGCTGGGACTATCTCCGTTGATGTTCTGGTTTGTGATCCTTCTGATTTACGCGGCCGTGGCTTCTGTTCTTCCTGTGAATATCCTGCTCCAGCCACGGGATTATTTGTCGACTTATATTTTATTTGGTTCGATGGCTTTGGCTATGATCGCTTTGATCTGGGTCCATCCAGACCTCCACACTCCGGCATTTCGTGGAGGATTTTCTCCAGAGCAGGGCCCCATGTGGCCCATGTTATTTGTGCTGGTTGCCTGTGGAGCAGTTTCTGGTTTTCATTCGCTGGTAGCGGGGGGGACGACTTCCAAGCAATTGGCGGTTGAGTCACAGGGGCGCCCCATCAGTTACGGTGGTATGCTCACTGAAGGGGTTGTGGCTGTGGTGACGGTATTATTGGTCAGCGGCGGATTGTACTGGGTCGCTCCTGCTGGTGGTGGGGTGGATATGGATACGCTGGGGTTTCGCGAATCTTTGAAGTCAGGCGGATGGATTCTGGCCTATGGGCGCGGATTCGGCAACGTGGTTCATCAGATGTTGCCATTTCTCAGTTTCACCTTTGCTTCAATGATAGCGGTTCTGGCTCTTAACACTTTCGTTTTAACAACTCTTGACTCGGCGGTACGTATCACACGGTTCATTGTTCAAGAATCGGCCGGGCGAAAGATAGAACTGTTTCAGAATAAATATGTCTGTACCATTGCGGTGGTGTTTCTTTCTTATCTGATAGGCGCAACCGATGGTTGGCAGAAAATCTGGCCCATCTTTGGCGCGACCAACCAGCTCATTGCCGCAATGGCGCTGTTTGTTGTCGCGACATGGCTCATGGCTATGGACAAACCGACAAAGTTTGCTCTTTACCCGGCAATTTTTATGGTGGTGACAACGATCGGTGCGCTGGCGTGGCAGTCGTATAAATTTTATACCCAGCCCGAGCCCAATCTTTTTTTGGGGACGGCGGCAGTTTTCCTGATTTTCCTTGCTCTGTTCGTTGGCTATGAAGGGGTGATGACGCTCAAGGGACGGAACCCAGAGCTTGCGAGTGCCGCTGGCAGGGCTGTCTAAACCGCCTCTCCTCTGACTTTACAATTCCATATACATTTAAGGAATAGCCGCATTGAAATCGTTTAGTCGTGCCAAAGCATTCGCATTTACCCTGACGGCACGGGTTTTAATGTTATTGCCCCTTCTCGGATTGGCGGAAGGTGCTTTCAGGATATTTAACCCGGATTATGATTTGCGTGGCAGGAATGAGCGCAGTTTTTTCTGTGTGTTCGATTCTGTCCTGGGTTGGACACCAAAAACAAATTTCACCGGAATTCATGAGAAAGACGGATTCGCCATTCCTGTTCACCAAAATCAGTTTGGCTTGCGTGCTTCGGATAGCTTGCTCCGGGAGAATCCTGAGGGCAAGTACAGGGTCATCGTGCTAGGCGATCAGTCCGAGTTGGATTTTATCAGGAATTATATTATGATGAGTTTATCCGGCGTATACTTTTTACTGAGTCACCTGATGGCTTGGCATAACAATTAGAAGAAGAGATATTTACCCGTGAAACTCAGCGAAGTTTTAGCGCTTCAAAAGAAAAAGAAGGCAGGTAACGGTTCAGCATCCCAGTCCCGTCCCAAGGCACAGCCCGTTGCAGGGAGTAATTCGGCGATCAAGGTTGTCCGTACTCGGGAAACACCTAATCCCAGCGCACTGCAATTTGTGCTCAATTCGCAGATACTGGAGCATGGTAATCTTTCCTATGAATCGACCAAAGATTGCGGTGATGATAAACTTGGCAAGGCCTTGTTTGAAAAGCGCGGAATGAAAACGGTTTATATCATGGACAACTTTGTAACCGTGACGAAAGAGGATGACGCCGATTGGAATCCTCTTAAGGATCAGGTGTGGAAGGCCATTGACGCGAATGTAACGTTGTATAAAAGCAAAGCGACAGCCAAGCTCAATATCGATGTCGAAAAGTTTTTATCATTACCAGACAGTGAGAAACTGTCAGCCGTGGAAATGGTGCTCGATCGTTCGATTCGAGTCAATCTTGCCAAAGACGGTGGGGGAGTGGAAGTAAAAGGAATCGACGGGAACACTATAAAAATTTTGTACCAGGGCGCGTGCGGCAGTTGCCCAACCTCCTCGACCGGAACCCTGCAATACATCCAGACCCAACTCCGCCAGCAATTGCACCAGGACCTCGAAGTAAAATCTATTTAAATATTTCCAAAGTTAAGGACTGTAATAATTGTCGCCCTGAGCCTGTCGAAGGGCACTCAAGCAGTCAGCCCTTCGACAGGCTCAGGGCGACATCCTCTGTGGTTTTTTTGCTGTCAAGATTCACTCTGATGTAAGATTTTCTGCAATATTCCCCGGTGTTTTGACCAATTCTTCCAAGATGCTCACGGGTTTGCCGAACAGGGTTTTTCCTTCTTGCAGGACCAACTCGGGTTTTTCCAGTGTGCCGCCCAGTCGGAAATAAGATTCGACCAGTCCGCTTTTTCCTCCTTCAGTGAGGATTTTACCGAGCAAGGGAATAGCTTTCACGATACTATCTACCAATTGTATAGGCATCACTTTGATTTCCCCATCAAGTTTTCCTGTGGCCAGATTGGCCGCCGCCAGAGCCTCCAGGTTAATTTGCGGTCCTTTCAGAGCGAAGTTGTCGGTGACGGTTTTCCCATTCCAGATTTTAAAATCGCCTCCCAATGTGTCGTAGTTGATGCCCTTTTTTTGCGCGGTGATGACGGAGGTTGGATTGAGCAAGGTGAGCAGTCCATCTATTGCCGGTATCGTGGTTATTCCGCCATCTTTCAGTTGAACGCTGAGTTTCCCCGAAAGGTCGCTGGCGACATGGGAGAATAATACAGCTTCGCCTTTTTGCTGGACCTTTTGTGCGGTATTGAGATTGCCCTGAAACATTCCTTTAAAGAGTCCGGAACCTTCCATCTGTTCTTTCATAAAATCTTCAACACGAAGTTTATCGCCGTTGAGACGGATTATATATGTGTTGGGTTTTGGGCGGTAATTTCCTGAAAAAAGAATAACACCGTTGGCGGGCACCATACGTCCGTTGGTCAACGAAAATTTATCGGGAGATAATTTTAAATTTGCGGCTACGGTTTTAATTGTTACGTTGTTGAACAGCGCGTCTTTAATCTGGACACGCGCAAGAGTTCGTTGAGGAGATTTTTGCCGAATGGTGAGTGTCGCCAGCTTGGCGGTAGTGGGTGTCTCTGATCCTAGTGAAAGGGTGTTGATGTTCAGTTTGCCATTAGTGCGTATGTTAGAAGACACTTGACCTATCGGACCCTGCGCTTTGATTACGCCGTCGACGGTTCCTGTTATGTGTGTCCATTTGTCTGGTAAGTCAAATTCTACTGAAGCCAGATTCATCTCTTTCAGTCGTGTCTCTGAATTGAATGTTCCAGTGAAAGAACCTTGCAGAGCTTCGGGCAGGTTGACAATCAGGTTGGATTGAATGGTTCCATCCCATAATGTGCCGTTGAATTTATAATTCAACGTCCCTTTTTGCCACACTCCTTTACCATCAAGATGCGGCAGGACGATATTTTCTGGCTTCTCGTTATCAGGAATTGGAATTTGAAGATTACTGATTTTAATTCCGCTTTTTATCACAACTTCTTTGAGTGGATCGTGGTTTGGGTCGACCAGACCTTCTAGGCGAATGAATATTTTTTCAATCTGGCCCGATACCATTTTCACCGGAATAGCTTCTGGCCCGGCGAAGGTCTCTATCAGTGTGTTAATTCTGGTGATGGGAAGAGAGGTGGATTCCAGGTCTATATTCACAGGGATGTGATTAGCCAACAAATCTCTGGTTTTTAAAGTCCCTGTGAAATTCAAGCCCCCTATGTCAACCTGGGAAAGTTTGCCATCGATAGTTACTTGATCTGGATTCGGACGAGAGAGATCGAACCGGGCATTTGCAGTCACTGGGATTTTCTTCGCGGGAAGTGAATCAGTTTTTGGACGGACAAGGGTTAACGCGGCATCTTTAATCTCTACCGCGCGAAGCGACAGGTCCTTCCACTCTAAAACCTTACGTATCGGTTCCATCAAGTCGTCTTCTGGTTCAGGCACGGCGTTTTTCATCTGATCGGGTTGTCTTGGCGTTTCGTGATCAGGCGTTTTCCCGGCTTGAGGAGACTCGGAAAGAGCCGTTGAATCTACTTTTGAACCTAAAACAACACTCATGGCCGGTTCGACCAGGGTTATTTTCCTGATTTTTAGCTGACGGTTCAGCAGAGGCTCCAGTTCAGCATCGAGGAAAAGGTCTTCAGCTGAGAAAATTTGACGGGAGCCGTCTTTTGAGTTCACTTTCAGACCGGTTCCGCGAAGACCCAAACCATGAGAAAAGCTGAGTTTCAACGATTTAATTTCGATAGAAAGCCCAGTTGCTTTGCTCAATTCATCCATGATCGGTTTGCGAAAAGAGTCCAGGCTCATGGAAAAACCCACGATGAGAATCACCCCCAGGATAAGGCTGGTAATCAGGGCAAATTTGAATAATCTGCTCGATTTAGCAGTTTGAACCTTGTTTTCCTGTTCAAGCATGAGTTGGCTCAAGTTATCGGTGAATTCCGCCGATTTAGGATGAAGGGGTGAATATCGCTAACAATATGAAAGCTAAGGAACTTTCGCTCATTTGGACGAGTATCCGGTGTGTTAATATCATATCTTACCAGCTATTACAAAAAAGAAAGAAAGTGCTATGAGGTCATCCGGAAAATTTCCCAGATTTATCATTATTATAATATGCGTGGGCTTTGTTGCGTTGATGGCCCGGAGTGGAAAACTTACCCCGGTATTGGGTAAAGTCCAGGGAATGTTTGCCGGAAAGAAAGAGCATAAACTCACTGTTAACGACTACGAATTCAAGCCGGTCACACGCAAGGATGTTTTTCAGAAAGTTCTGGCGACTGGCACGGTGACACTCAAGACCGGAGCCGAGGTTAAAATCGGTGCCCGTATTTCAGGTCAGTTGGAGAAACTGATGGTCAAGATCGGCGACTCTGTCAAAGCCGGTGACACGATAGCGACTATCGAGCACGAAGACCTGTTAGCGCGAGTGGCTCAATTCACCGCCGACCTGAAAGGCGAAGAAGCACGTCTGAAAAAAATTCAACAGGAAGGCCCACTTGAGATCAGCAAATCTAGAGCCGAGTTGGAAGAACTCAATGCTCAAGTAAGTCTGGCAGAAAAAATGCTGAACCGCAATCAGGCTCTAAAAGAAAAAGGAGTGGTTTCGGAAACTGCGGTTGATGAGGCGGAAGAACGGTTAATGATATTAAACGCCAAGATCAAACTGGCGGAAGAGGAAATAAAACTGGACGTAGCTCGCTTACAGAATGACCTTCGTCTTCAGGAAACCAAGGTAGAAAAAGCCATGGCCAATTTACTTGAGGAAGAAACCCAATTGTCCTACGCGACCATCACCGCCACAATTGATGGCGTGGTGGCTTTTGTTTCGACTCAGGAAGGCGAAACCGTGGTCGCCAGTCTGAACGCTCCAACATTTGTCACGCTGATTGATTTGAGAAAATTGGAAGTCACGGCTTTCATCGATGAAACAGATATTGGTAAAATAAAAGTAAAACAAAAAGCGAAGTTCACTGTAGATGCGTATCCCAAGAAGTTTTTTCAGGCTGAGGTTCGTGAGATTCGCCCCAAGGCGGTAATAAAAGATAACGTAGTTAACTATGAGGTTATGCTGGAAATTGATAAGAAAAATATTTTTTTCCTGAAACCCGAGATGACAGCCAATATCGTAGCGACCACAGGTGTTCGTAAGAGTGTCATTACTATTCCGCGTGGGGCAGTCAAGAGATCGGGCAAAAAATCATTTGCGACGGTGAAGGCCGGAGCCGATATTTCAGACAAAGCCATTGAGCTGGGCTGGCGCGATGGTGACGTGCAGGAAGTAACATCGGGCCTCGCAGAAGGCGAAGAAGTAGGTATTCTCCTTAAGCCTAAAAAGAAAAAGCGAGGCAGGCGCAGGCCATGACCGCCCCGAAAGTAATTGATATTGAATCTATCTACAAGACCTATAAGAATGAAGGCTTGGAGACAGAAGTTTTGAAGGGGATATCAATCTCTGTTGATGAAGGCGATTACATAAGCATCATAGGTCCTTCCGGCGCAGGTAAAAGCACGTTGATGACGATTCTGGGGTGTCTGGGTCAGGCGACAAGCGGAACTTACCGTCTCGATGGAGAAGAAGTGGGTCAACTCAATGACCGTCAGTTGTCGCGGATTCGTAATGAGAAAATAGGATTTGTTTTTCAGGCGTTTCATTTGCTTCCAGGTGTGTCCGCGTTTGATAACGTGATGATGCCACTTGTTTACTGCAACAAAACACCTAAAGGCGCTGACGAAAGGGTAGAGCGCGCTTTGGATCGGGTTGGGCTCGGGCACCGTATGGGGCATACTCCCGGTCAGCTATCTGGTGGTGAACAACAGCGCGTGACCATAGCACGCTCCCTTATTAATGATCCCAAAATTATTCTTGCCGACGAACCCACCGGTAATCTGGATTCTAAAAATGGCGCGGAAATCATGACTACTTTTGATCAGTTGAACAGTGAGGGACGAACCATAATCGTCATCACTCACGATACTGTCGTCGCTGAACACGCGCGGCGTATCCTCACATTACGAGACGGACAGATCGTATCGGATCGAGTCAATGAGACTTTTCAGAAATCTTGAACAAGCCCTGCGCGGGCTACGGCTGAATAAGGCCAATACCTTCCTCATGACCCTGGGGATTATGATCGGTATCGCTTCTCTTACGGTGATCGTTTCCATCGGGGAAGGGACAAAGTCGAAAGTTCTGAACCGCATCACCAATATGGGATTCGGGCCAGAATCATTTTCAGTGATGTCCGGTGCCGGTCGGCTTTTTTTTGGACGCTCTCGCAACACCACGAGCATGACCTTGCAAGACGCGGATGACATTCGCGCAATGCCCAATGTTGCTATTGTTGTTCCCCGGCAACGCAAGCGTATGCGTATCATCAACAAAAAAGAATTCACCACAACTCGCGTTTATGGAGTATCTCCTGAATGGGAACTCGCCAGAGGATGGGGTGTTGTCGATGGGGTTTTTCTCGGTGACATGGAGATGGACCGCAAGCGAAAGGTTATCGTTTTGGGTGCCACACCTGCCCATAAATTGTTCGGGGAAAAGGATCCCATAGGGAAAAAAATTAGAGTGGGTCAGGTATTTTTCGAAGTCATCGGCCTGCTAGAAAAAAAGGGACTCACTGAAAGTGGGTATGACCCAGATGACAGGGCGCTCATTCCACTTACCACGTCGATGTCACGGCTGTTTCGGCAGACGCACCTGCACAGCATCAAAGTTGTAACCACGCATCCTGAGTGGGTTAAAGAAACAATGGCGGGTGTGACGCAAATTCTGCGGCAGAATCACGGGTTGTCGGCATTAGCCGATGACGATTTTCGATACGTTACTCCCGAGGGTATCATGCAATGGGTTACTGAATCGGAACAGGCTCTCAACCGGATGCTTTTCCTCATTTCTACAGTATCCCTTCTGGTCGGCGGAATTGTCATTATGAATATTCTTCTGGTTTCGATCCAGGAGCGAATTCATGAAATTGGCGTCCGGCGGTGTTTTGGCGCCCGTCGATCGGATATCACTCAGCAGTTTTTGTTCGAGTCAATATTTGTTTCACTATTAGGTGGCGCGATGGGTGCGATACTGGGGTGGACGCTGTCCACAGCCTTAAAACATTTTGATTTGTTGCCAACAAAAATAACATGGGATCCTTTTATACTCGCGTTTGTGTTTTCAATGATAGTTGGTCTCGTCTTCGGAACTCATCCGGCGAGAAAGGCGGCATGGCTGAATCCAGACGAAACACTTCGCTAGTGCTGTAGGCATTATGAAACCACTTACAATAGCGTTGATCGCTCTAAAATCGCATAAGACTCGAACATTTCTGGCATCGCTTGGGATTATGATTGGGATTGCGGCGGTGATCGTAATGGTGGCTATTGGCAAAGGGTCGCATCAGCAGATTATGGATGTTATTGCAAAAATGGGTGAGAACCTTGTGACGATCAATGCTGGCGAGATGAAACGCAGAGGCGGCAGATTGCGTCTCACGGGCAATGTGAGTACTCTCAACCTTCGCGATGTGGATTACCTGTCACAGGAAGTCAGCGGACTCGCCCTAGCCGCTCCCTTCGAGATCAAACAAATGAAGGTAAAGTATCTTCAATCCCTGACGGAAACGAACGTGGCTGGCTCAACACCTGAGTTTTTGGTGGCCAGAAATTATGAAATAGAATCTGGTGAAATGTTTACCGAGCAGGATCAAAAAATGGGCGTGCGTGTTGCTGTAATTGGCAAAACAGTAATTAAGAATATGTTTGGGGAAGACGACCCCTTGGGAAAAACAGTGCGGATCAACGCGGTTCCGTTCAAGATCGTTGGTGTGTTTGAAAGTAAGGGATTGGATTCTGATGGGATGGACCAGGATGATATTCTGCTCATTCCAATCACCTCGATGCTGAGGCGAATACTGAACCAAACCCATATATCCACAATTTATGCCAAGGCCGATTCACGTAAGAATATTGATCGAATTGCCGAGCAGATTAAGATAACCCTGAGAGATCGTCATAAGCTTCCAGATGAAGCGGAGGACGACTTCACAATCATCAGTCAGTTGGAATTGGAAAGCATGAAGGCGGAAACTTCAGAGCTGTTCACTCGGTTGATTGTTGGTGTAGCCGCTATATCGCTGGTGGTGGGAGGGATAGGGATTCTCGCAGTGATGCTGATTTCGGTAAAAGAGAGGACTCGTGAAATTGGTGTACGCAGGGCTGTTGGGGCGACCCAGGGAGACATCGTTAAACAATTCCTTATAGAGTCTATCCTTATCGGATTACTCGGTGGTTGTGTTGGAGTGTTTCTGGGAGTCGGAATTACTTTTGGAGCTGTAGCATGGGGGGTAGGAAACCTTCTG
>PCCT01000066.1 GCA_002731985.1 Nitrospinota bacterium | reverse complement strand
GGGCCCCAGTGAACCGAGTACTTCTTCCAGTTCACGAACTTTACTGATGAGAGCCTCTTGCTGGGTTTGCAGTGTTTCCACATCACCCTGTAATTCTTTTTTGTCTGTTCGCCGATCGGTACTAGCGAAAGCGTCATCCATTTCCCCAAAGCCGCTGTCATCGGAAGCAAAATCCTCACCACGACCGCCTCGCGAATCTTCCGCGAAAAAATCATCATCCGAAGAAGCTGATTGCTCGTTCTCGAATCCGCCACTTCCCTGATCATCTTCAAATGGGAAATCTTCCTCGAAGGCAAGGTCGTCTTCATCACTATCTCCAATCCACGGGATGTAACTACATCCACCGAGAACCATGGAACCAGACATCATTAGTACTAAAAACAGGCGGAAAATTGGGTTAATGAGGGACATAAATTCTGTGTTCTCCAGTGGTAGGGATCAGTATCCCTTTAATATCAATAGATTATAAAATTTTGGACGAATGATGTCAATACTTATGACAAGACTCGATATTTCTTAGAATCATTATAATAATAGTTTATATCGGAAAATCAAGCCTTTCCCATTAGACTTTTTTCTGGTTTTTGAAGAATTACTGATGATTTGCGCATCCTTTCCCAATCTCGGCTAATCTATGGAGCCCGCTTGGGGATAGGCGGGTGATTTTTCTCTATTTTGCTGAATCGCTTTTGCTAGTATTTCCACCACCCTGTCCATATCTGCCAAAGTGTTTCCCCATCCCAAGCTAAAGCGTATTGAAGAATTGATCTTTTCCACAGGAACTCTCATCGCAGTGAGAACTGGCGAAGGCATTCCCGTCCCGGAACTGCAAGCAGAGCCTGTTGACACAGAGATTCCTTCCATATCGAGCGCGATCAGTAATGTGTCCCCATCCGCACCCTCGAATCCACAGCTTAGAGTATTTGGAAGTCGATTGTCGGGGCACCCGAATAATTCCGCGCCTAAAACAGACTGTTCAATTTTCTCCCACAGTTGATCGCGCATTTCTGTTAACCGCTCCAATTCGCCCCTATCTATACGCTCTTTGGCCATTTGACAGGCCTTGCCAAAGCCGACTATTCCAGGAACATTTTCTGTACCGCCGCGTCTTTTTTTTTCCTGCCCTCCCCCGCATACTGGACTGAATAGCGTCGGTGTTCCCCGTCTGATGAATAATGCTCCCACCCCCTTTGGTCCGTATAATTTATGGGAAGACATCGAAAGAAGATCGACCGGCAGGTTGCTGACATCAATCGGCACCTTTCCCACGCTCTGAACAGCATCGGTGTGAAACAGAATACCTTTATTGCGAACACACTCTCCTATTCTGGCTATGTCGTGCAGGGTACCTACTTCGCTATTGGCGTGCTGAATGGTAACGAGCAGGGTGGCATCTGTGAGAGCATTTTTTACCCTTTCTGGATCGACGCGACCTGCTCTACTGACAGGCAATCGCTCCACTTGAAAACCCTGTCCTTCAAGCTGTTTTAGCGGATTAAGTATCGCGGCGTGCTCGACTTCACATGTCACGATATGACGTTTATTATTATCGGGTGCGAAAGCGGTACCAAAGATGGCAAAGTTATTAGACTCTGAACCGCCACTAGTGAATACCACTTCACTAGATTGTGCGCCAATGAGCCCTGCTACTTGCTCCCTGGCCTCATCAAGACGAACCCGGGCCGCCCTGCCCTCTGAATGAACACTGGACGGATTGCCAAATCCATCTTTGAATATGGGAAGCATTACATCCAGCGCTTCCCGTGATACAGGCGTTGTCGCATTATGATCGAGATAAATTTTCCGCAATTCACAACTCTCTAAGGGAGAATAATTCAGGAGGATTTCTATATTATGAGTACTAGATTTTTGAGCTATCAGGATTTATTAAGTAACTGACTCACTTTTGACAGGGGCAGGTTCAGATTCAGAAGTTTCTTCGCCTTTCACCTCTTTTCTAAGCTCGCGAATCTCTTTTTCCATCTGCGGCAGGCGCTCCAGCATGCATTCGATGGCTCTGGCGACAGGATCGGGAAAAGTTTCCTCTCCGTCCGCGCCATCCTGTGTTGGGGTCACACCTGAAAACACGACTCGCCCTGGCACACCAATGACAGTGGAGTATTCTGGAACGTGTTGTAAAACGACAGATCCTGAGCCAATTTTCGTATAGTCCCCAATATGTGTCGGACCCAATACCTGTGCTCCGGCTCCAATCACGACATGATGACCTATGGTCGGATGCCGTTTGCCTCTTTTAGTACTCAGTCCGCCCAAGGTTACGCCGTGATAAATAAAAACGTTATCACCTACCTCGGAGGTTTCACCAATCACCACCCCCATTCCATGATCAATGAAAAATCGCCTCCCAATAATCGCCGCTGGATGTATTTCGATTCCCGTCAACCAGCGCATGAAATAAGAAATAAAGCGAGCTATGAATCGAAAGTGAAATTTCCATAATACATGGGCAAACCGATACCCAATCAGCGCATGAACTCCCGGATACAGGAGGAGAACCTCCCAGAAGTTACGTGCCGCAGGGTCTTTTTCGATCGCCACCGCGATATCTTCCTTAATTTGTTTGAGCATAAGGCCTTCCGCTATAATGTCCTCAGTCTATCATATAAATTGTAGTCTATCTGGAACAAGGGTTGCAACCGGAATCCCAAGAAATCCATAGACTTGGAAGTTTCAGACAATAATTGAAGCAGAGATACGTGGATATTTTCACTTCACACCTCAAATGAATCAAATTATTGACGAAATGAGACATTAATGTAAAAGTGGAGGAAATACCCCATACAAATAAAAGCAGTGTCCTCAATTAATTAGGACTGAGAGAAAGCTACTGTATAAAGATAAGTCAAATAAAAATAATGCCCGAGGTTTATTGGGTGGAGATTCCAGAAGTACAGGTTTTCATTTTATGTGGTTGCCCTCCTGATATTGTTAAACACCTGATAAGAAGGGGAATAATATACGCCAAGGAAGAAAATGGCGTTTCTTTCGAAGCGGGCCCTAATATAATTTGGGGCTGTCCTAGATAGCTAGCCCAAACTACTCTTAACCCTCCTTCCTACTCCAATGGGAACTGACTGGTGCTAGTCTAATTTACAGGCTTTCTTTATTACTTCTTCTTGAGCCTATACCCTGAAGATCTAAAAAAACTTCATCACTAATGGAGCCCGTCTAGAGGAAATAGAAAAACAAGCCATCAAAGATGGAAAAATCTCACTCGCTCAAGATGGGGTTTACAAAATATTTAAGGGTGATTGCGATTTCAACAAACTCAAAGCCACTTTCAAAGTTTCCTGATCAAGCGGCTGAACCAATCTCTCCATTTATAGAATCAATCCACTGAGATAAGCTTTCAAGAGCTTTCGACGCGATCATTTTATTTCTCTCCAGCTTATTCCTGATTTTCTTCTGACCAACCGGAAACAAACCATAGTTGATATTCATAGGCTGATAGGAAGAACGCGGTGGACCAGTCACATGACTTAACAGGGAACCTAAAGCCGTATCCGCAGGAGGAGTGAAATATTTCTCCCCCCTGATTCTCTTTACTGCGCTAAGCCCGGCGAGCAATCCCATCGCAACAGATTCAACATAACCTTCGACGCCGATAATTTGTCCCGCAAAATAAATACCGCTGTTAGTTTTCAAATCAAGTTCGGGGCTTAACAAGTCGGGAGCATTAATGAATGTATTTCTGTGAATTGCTCCAAATCGGAAAAATTCTGCATTTTCCAGACCGGGAATCATTCTAAAAATTCGTTTTTGCTCCGGGTAGGTAAGCTTGGTTTGAAACCCAACCAGGTTAAAAGCTGTCCCTTCTTTATTTTCATGCCGCAATTGCACCACCGCATGAAATTGCTTCTTTGTTTCAGGATGAAGTAAGCCCACAGGTTTAAGCGGACCAAAGGCCAGGGTCTTCTCTCCCCTACTAGCCAGTTCTTCAACAGGCAGACAACCTTCAAAGTAGATTGGTTTTTCAAACGATTTGAAAGGAACTTTTTCACCTTGGTTGAGTTCTCTGACAAGGTTATAGTACTGTGTCGCGTCTATAGGACAGTTCAAATAATCATCACTCCCCTTATCATAACGCGAAGCAAAAAATGTTTTTTCATAGTCAATGGTACTGGCATCCACGATGGGGGACAATGCATCGTAGAAATATAGGTACTCCTGCCCTATCAACTTGGAAATACTCTCTGAAAGTTTAGGGGATGTAAGAGGACCTGTCGCGATGATAACGGGTCCATCTGTGGGAATTTCCGTTACCTCTTCTCGAATTAAAGTAATATTTGGATGCTCTGATAGTTTCTGGGTAATATTCTGAGAAAATAAATTTCTGTCAACAGCAAGAGCGGCACCGGCTGGAACAGAATGAGAGTCGCCCGATGAAATCACAAGGGAATTAAATTTTCTAAGTTCTTCTTTAAGAAGATGTGGTGCGGAAGGAGTTTGATTATTACCCAGAGAATTACTGCAAACCAACTCGGCGCAATTATCAGTTTTGTGTGCTGGTGTGGGGGTGGCAGGCCGCATCTCATATAACCGGACGGAAACACCACGTTCCGCAACTTGCCAGGCCGCCTCAGATCCGGCGAGTCCGGCACCCAGTATAGTCAGATAATCGTTCACGGCCTCTTTGTGGAAAATTAAGCGGCTGAAGGTTTTTTGAATTTACATTTGGGACAAACAATCGACGTGTCTTCGTTCTTCTTCCACTTTTCCACCATATAAGGATTTTTACATTCTGGACACGCCTCGCCCACTGGTTTTTCCCAAGACACAAAATTGCAATTCGGGTAAGCGGTACACCCATAAAAGGTTCTACCCTTTTTAGATCTGCGTCCTGCAATTTTCCCTTTGCAACCATCTTCTGGACACAAGATTCCCAAGTCAATCGGTTTGGTAAATTTGCATTCTGGATAATTAGAACAGGCTATGAATTTGCCGAAACGACCCACCTTCATAATAAGCGGACCCTGACATTTATCACAGACCCCCTCAACGGTGGCTGGCTCTGAAACCATTTTACCATCTGGCCCTTCCTTGGGCACTTCTTTTGTATTTTTACAGTCGGGATATCCAGAACATGCCATAAACTTTCCAAACCGCCCCCATTTTATAATCATGGGCTGACTGCACTTGTCACAAACCTCATCCGTTTCCTCAACCTCAGCCTTCAAATCCTTCATCTTCTTTTCAGCCTCATCCAAATCTGATTTAAAAGGAACATAAAAAGTTTGCAGGGTCTTGACCCACTCTGCTGAACCCTCTTCAATTTGATCCAATTGAGATTCCATATTAGCGGTGAACTCTGTGGTCATTATGTCAGGGAAATGTTCAAGCAAAAGATCGGAGATCAGGACACCCAGTTCAGTAGGTGCCAGCCTACGCTCTTCATTTTTCACATAATCGCGGTCCTTGATCACACTTATGATTGCGGCATAAGTACTAGGCCGACCTACCCCCTCCTCTTCAAGTTTTTTAACCAGCATAGCTTCAGTAAATCGTGGCGGAGGGTGAGTGAAATGCTGTTCAGGATGAACTTCGAGTAAGTTGAGTTTCTCTCCCTTTTCCAGTGCCGGCAGAATGCGGTCACCCGGTTTAGCCGTCTGCTCGGCGGGTTCATCATCACCGGATTCAACGTACACCTGCATGAATCCTGAAAATTTGACAATAGACCCATTGCTCCTGAAAAGATATTGCCCTGTTCGAATATCAAATTGGGTCGTATCAAGAATGGCCGAAACCATTTGGCAGGAAACCGATCGCGCCCAGATAAGCTCGTATAGACGAAACATATCTTTCTCAAGGTATTCTTTCATCGCTGCTGGTTCCAACTCAACATCTGTCGGGCGAATTGCTTCATGAGCTTCCTGAGCAGACTTCTTACTCTTATAAACGTTGGGAACTTTGGGAAGAAATGGCTCTCCGTAACGACTGACGATGTAATCCCGGATCATATCCGTTGCTTCTGTAGATAACCGCGTCGAATCCGTACGCATATAAGTTATCAGACCTACGGTTCCCTTGCTTCCAACGGGAATACCTTCATACAGGCGCTGTGCCAGCATCATTGTTTTTTTCGGGGAAAAATTGAGTTTTCGCGAGGCTTCCTGTTGCAAGGTACTCGTTATAAAAGGAGCGGCGGGATTTCTCTTTCTTTCCTTTTTAACAATATCCTCTAACGTGAATTCGGCCCCGTCCAAATTCTTGACGACTTCATCAGCACCTGCTTGATTGGATATCTCTACTTTTTTACCGTCAACTTTGAACAGTTTACTTTGAAACTGGGGATTGACATGCCCTTCCAGATCAAGGGTAATGGACCAGTATTCTTCAGACTTAAACGCCTTGATTTCATTTTCGCGGTCACACACAATACGTAACGCAACAGACTGCACTCGTCCGGCACTTAATCCGCGATGAACCTTTTTCCATAAAATGGGGCTGATTTTATAACCTACCAGTCGGTCCAGAATACGCCGTGCCTGTTGTGCGTTAACCCGGTTGATGTTGACTTCTGTGGGATTACTAATAGCTTCCGTCACCGCCTTCTTGGTGATTTCATTGAACATCACCCGGAAAATTATTCCATCTGTATGCTTGGCAACTTCATTACCAATATGAAAAGCAATGGCCTCTCCCTCTCTATCCGGGTCAGGGGCCAGAAAGATTTTATCCGCTTTTTTTGCCGCCGCCTTCAATTCGCTGAGAATTTTTCCTTTGCCGCGAATAGTGATGTATTCCGGTGCAAAATTATTATCCACATCCACGCCAAGTTTTTTCTTGGGCAAATCTTTTAAATGTCCGACCGAAGCTTTGACAATAAAATCTCTTCCCACGATTTTTTTGAGCGTGTTGACTTTAGTCGGAGACTCCACGATCAACAAAGATTTTTTTCCTGTCGACCGTGTTGACTTTGCTTTCGCTTTGGACTTGGCCTTTGCTTTTGGCTTAGCTTTCGCTTTGGTTTTTACTGTAGTAGTACCCACAACCTCTCCTATGCATCCACGTTACAGTTAGCAACAAACATTTTTCCTTCGTTCTGACGTATTAAACCTCTCAATTCAAGTTGCATCAGTGTAGCCGAAACTTCTGCCGGCGATCCAAAGACTGAAACAAGCCTGTGAAAAAGTGTCTTTCCGACACCTAACACCATATTTAATGCGAGCCAGTGTTTAACAGACTCGTTCATATTCTACGCACAGTAAAATAATCCTTATAATTTTTTAGGGATAACTCACCTGAAAACCAGGATGTCCATTTCATTCTGGCTATTCTTATAGATGAATAGGCCTTGCGTCAAGAAAAGAATATATATTCAGTCAAAAATGATGCGTATATAAAATCCCGATTGGGAAAGAGTTTAAACAGAGGAAAACTGGGGGAAAGTTCCTACCTCATTTAAAAATAACGGTTGTCAATTTTTCAAGTTCTGCCGCCGTGACGTTGAGAGTATAAATAGAGTCCAAATAACCGCTCAGAACACGGGCATAAATAATAAGAGCCTCAAACAAATCCTGGGAGTCACCAATTCCAAAGTCATAGTTGGCTACTTCCGAAACAAGCAAAGCTCTGGTGATTTTCCGGTTATTTTTGCCAAGTGACACCTTGGCTTGCGCTTCCTTAACTTTAATAAATTTTTCATGAAGTATCAGCCGGTTTTCCTCACTAAGTTTTACTGGAACGCGTGTGGGGTTTTTACTGGAAGCTACTCTGACTTTGCCTACTGAGCTGTCAGTTGATGGCGATGGACTTTGAGCTTTTACATAATCATCAAAGCTATTGTATGAAAAGGTAACAGG
>PCCT01000065.1 GCA_002731985.1 Nitrospinota bacterium | reverse complement strand
GCAAACTGTTCAGTAATGCCTGCCTGAATCTGCACCGCTCTTTTTGCATCTTCTTCAGAGAGTTCGATGACGTTGGCGGTGTACTGCTCAGTGCCAAACTCAACTGTAATCTCTGGGTTCGAGCGCAGGTTAAAGACCCAGGCTGGGTGAGTCTTCGCTCCTGCGAACGAGGCAAACAGCAGCATTTCATCATCCGCGTTGACAGTCAAAACCAGCGGCACGAGGTGTATCTTTCCGGACTTGGCACCGATAGTGTGCAAAATAACCATCGGGTAGTCGGCAAACATTGCAACCTTTCCTGCGTTCGCACGGAACTCTTCGATGATTTTTTCGTTAAAACCTTTCATTTCCACAATAATTCTCCAGATAAGCGTTAATCAATAAAGCAACTCGGGGGAAGGTTGATTCATTTCTAGTCACCCCGGCGATCGAATACTATCAGAACCGAAACCCGGTGACATTGTGATTAACCTGGTACCCCGGAAGGGGATGGTGCAAGAACACCAGAAACCTTCTTTGACAAAACAGCAAAAATTTCACAGGATGCAGGCGGCTTTCAATTCCTTGGAGAACAGTATGAGCGAAATAGTTAAATATGGGGCGACATTCAAGTGGCTGCATTGGTTTATTGGTATCGTTGTCATTCTGATGTTGATATTTGGGCGGTCACTGGAATCCTTGCCCCTTAGCGAACGCGAACAGATTATTATGGGGCATTCGGGACTCGGCACCATTGTACTTCTCCTAATGCTGCTCCGCTGGGGCTGGCGCCTAACGCATGAACCGCCTGGCGCCCTTGAGACAATGACAGTATTTCAAACCCGTGCCTCAAAAATTATGCACTGGACACTTTATGTCCTGCTTTTGCTGCAGCCTGTTTTCGGCATATTCCAGGCCATGTTCATAACCGACTATCAGGTAATAGCATTCGGTGTTATCGACTACTCAGGCCTGGCCGCAGCCGACGAAGGTATGGAAAAAATATTCCATGTTTTGCACGGCGTCACTGCCACAGTGATTTCCGTGCTGGTCATTGGTCATATAGGCGCCGCTTTTTATCACCACTTTCACCAGAAGGACAGCGTGATGAAGCGAATGATACCCTTCGGAAAACCCTAGAACGGCGCCCGCAGAACTTTTTCTGAAGAAGGTCAACACCATGAGTGAGCAACAAGAAGGATATCCCATCCAAACGGAAGAACAGCTTGCCGCCCATGTCAGCAGGCCCTTTGATGATATTGCCAAAGCCAGGTTGCGGACTCAGTTGCAGTCTGATGACATCATCATATCGACTTTCCCGAAATGTGGAACCACCTGGTCAGCGCAGATCGCCCATGGGCTCAGGTCAAAAGGTGATATGAGTTTTGAGAATTTGGGGCAGGTATTTCCCTGGTTCGAGACGGGGCACTTTTTCGGGCAGGACCTGGAGAGTACCAGAGCTTTCACGCCAGGCCTGTTTAAATCTCACATGGCACTATCTGAGCTGCCAAGGGGCGGCAAGGTGATCAACATCATCCGTGACCCTGGTGATACCTTGATGTCCTATTACAACTTCTGGGTGGACATACTGTTTGATCGTGGTGATATCTCACTGGAAATGATGGCTCGACAGCTTTTCCTGCTTGATAGAAGTGACAGCCCGCGAAACATGTTTCGTATTAACTATTTTCAGCACATCGTTGACTTCCACAATGGCGACTATGATGGCCCCGTTCTCTTTATTGCCTATGAGGATATGAAGATAAATCTGCCTGCTGCCGTTCGACGGATCGCCCGCTTTATGGGTCTGGATATCAGCAAGACTTTCGAGAGAAAAATTGTCCAGCAATCGACATTTGAATTTATGTCACGGCATAGCGAAAAATTCACTGAACAGGTGCCTAACGGCGTGATGGAGATGGTTGTAACAGGACGGGTAGGGGACGCGAAGAAGGGGCTTGAAGAGAATCTCAAGCAACAGTTCGAGGATGCCTGGCAGGAATATGTGACACCGCAGTTGGGTTATCGCAGCTACGCAGAATTACGTGAAGCCATTTCGCTCAAGTAGTTCGTCTAAACAGCTCGTGTAAGTAGTTCATCGAAGTAACTCGCTGCAGTAGACAGCTTCGAATCGCATCTGCATGGCTCAGTTTTGTTAGTTTGGCAGGCTCCCTGGCAACATTAGAAACGATTCCCGTCGCCGATCATCGTTAAGCCTGAAACCAGTCTGGGATATACTGTGCATACTATATTCAAAAGAGATCAACCATGAGCAATCTTTCTGCCCCTATTGGCGTCGATTACGCTGAGGCTCGTGAGCACGAGGTGAGCAAGATCCGCAAGGTCATGATAGGCGGCAATCTCACCGCCAACACACAAACCAGTGAAGGCGGTATCAGTGCCCGGGTGTTCAACAAAGGCTACTGGGGGTTCGCATCGATACCGGCAATGGATCTTAAAAGTATTGCTGAGCTCGCACTGCAGCGAATGCAGGGTGCAGGTTTCGATGACTGTCATATTAGTATTGGAGTGTCGGAGCAGGACGAGCTAAATATTGCTCACAATGAACCAAGTTTGCTGTGCAGCACCGAGGACTATGCCGTATCAATGCTTGGCATTATTGATGGCAGAAAAGCTTAATCAAGCCTCACGGATATTTCTGAGGATGCTATCGCGGCTGAGGTCGCTGAACTGTTTGAGCGCGCCAGGAGCGCACCCCAGGACGAGGCAAACGCCGTGTCTGCTGATCAGACAGGTCATTTCGAACAGGGCCCGCTGGAAAGCAGCCTCGACCTGCTGACTGAGAAGACCAGCGAAATTCTCGACTTCAGGGCTGCCAATACACCGAAGCTAACGGCTGAAGAAGGGGGCGCTGCACATCTTATATTCAGATCCTATGAGGTCACCAGTCAGAGAACCGCACTCTCAAGTACTATTGGTTGTTATCAGTTGCAGGTGATGGGCACAGCATCTGAAGGGAATAAATCAAGCTCATTAAATTACACGGGTGGTCGTGCGAATGACCTTACCGGCAAGCATGCATGCGAATGGTTTGCGATTGGCGACATGCTGGCCGATACCCAGAATCAAATTGTCACCAAATCGATCGGCTCAAGTTTTGTGGGTGAAATCATTCTGGCGCCCAGTGAGGTTTCTGACCTGGTTGACTAGTTGGCTGGTTGCTCGGGTAGCTTAACGCCCAGGCGCTGATCGCGGGGGCTTCCGTTTATGCAAATAGCATCGATGAAGTCATCGCTACGGCGGACCTCTCAATCATCAGCGATTTTGATGCGCCGGGGCACGTGTCTTACACCGAAGACGGATATACCACGAAACCAATCAGTCTGGTTGATAGGGGCAGATTAACCACACTGCCTCTTAAATCTATATGGCAGTAGAAAGACGGGTCTTGATCACACCGCGAGCACCTCCGGCTGGCGAATTGAACCCGGTAGCGATGCAAAGGCAGACCTTATCGCATCAATAGAGCAAGGCGCGCTGGTTAACCGTCTTTCTATGGGACGACCCGCGGTGAATGGGGATTTTCCGGCTCGATCAAGAACAGCTTCAGCATAGAAAAGGGTGAAGTGGGTACTGCTCTTGCTGAAACGATGGTGTCTAGAAATATGGCGCAGATGCTAAAGGATATCGATGGTATATCTGCTGAACACCTCGACTATGGCGGTCAGGATTTCTCCTTTCTAGGAATCCCGGGAATGCATTTTTCCTGAGGCTGGCTTGCCTTGTAAGTTTGAGGTGCAGCAGGTTTAGTTCTATCACCAGGCTATAGGGCGCTCAGTGCATCAGCCGTTGGCATATCACCGTCCAGCAGACTAAATGATTTTCCTATGCTGAGGTCAAGATCAAGGCATGCAACCAGGGCCGCTGCCAGATTTTCACGGGACGTCATTCCTTTTCCCTGAAGCTTTAAACTTACGGACACGAGGTCCGTACCGGGTTCGTCAGTCAGGCCGCCGGGGCAGACTATCGTGTAGTCGAGGTCGGTCCCGACAAGGTGATTATCAGCGTGTGCCTTGGCGCGGTGATAATGTGCAATGGGTGATTGGCTGTTAATATCATTATTGATCGAGCTCAGCATGATATACCGGCGAACGCCATGCACCTGCGCTGCGACCATTGTGCGGATCGCACCAATATGATCGATCAGTACAGTCTTGTCTTTACCGGTCTTGCCACCTGAGCCTGCCGCAAAGATGATGGCGTCACATCCCTGCACGGCATGATCAATCGGGTACTCAAGGTCCGCCAGAACCGTTGGCACGCACAGCTTGTCAAACTTGTCGCGGTGCACCGGGTTTCTGATCATTGCAACCGGGTCGTGGCTGCCTTCGGCCAATCGTCTGACAACCCTCGTCGCGGTGTTCCCGTTTGCTCCGATAACCAGTACTTTCATATTTACCTCCGAAGACATTGTTGCCTACTTGTATTTCGACCAGGGAGAAACTTGCGCGTCGTACCCTTTAGCGATTTTTTGAAACAATCCCCAAAACGTTGCTAGTGATGATTTCGTGGAATCTTGTCGGTCCAGGTTTTCTCCCGCAGCAACTCGCCGTTCTCATGCAGGCGGCGGGCGTACTCATAGTGGAAAAACTTCGCATCACTGCGCCATACAAGATCACAGCTGAGGGTCAGTTCCCGTTCCCCCTGCACGATTCGATAGCTTGCCTTGCCCAGGGCGCTGGCAAGTGCTGGCGTATTGTCATTTACCTCGTGCGTCAGGTCCTCTGAGTAGTAGATCGTTGCCCAGGGGTACACAGAGCCGTCATCACCCGGCATTCGAATGACCGTGGTTGCCGTCAGTGGATTGCGTTCAATACTTTTCACCTCAGCATACCCGGACACGGTGGTATCAGCGACCGGCAGAGCCTCGTATCCGGGCAAGCTCGGGCTGGGTACAATCGCAGCAAATTCTGGCCCATCATCGTGTGCTGACGAATCTTTTGATAGATTTTCTGATGAGTCTTTGGGTGGAATGATGGGCAGCGTCACATGTGAGGCATTGCGGCCACCAATGCGCGTTGTTGTTGTCATGGGATAGGGGGTTGGCCAGATCATCGGCCACATGGCATTGTTAATCGCGATACGAATACGGTGCCCCCTGGGGAAGATCCATGATGTGAAGTGAAGGTCATATTCGAGGGTAAACTCTTCACCCGGGACCAGCGCAACGGGCTTTTCAGCAGAGTCCCGGTGTGCACTCTTAAGTCCGCCACCAGCAACCTGGGTAACGGTGCCATCGGGTGAAATGTCAGATACACGAACAAACCAGTTCGCAGCCGGTGCATCCGCTGACACATTCAATACAGCGCGCGGAAAACCGAGGATCTCTGTGTCTTTATCCAAGGGTGCGGAATCATATGCCAGGCTATAGGCATCTGTGCCACGCTGATCATAGGGAAAGTCACCCCACCAGCTGACATTGCCACCGGCTTCAACGCCGACGGTCGGCACATACCTCAGCTTGTGCGCGGAAGGGTTTTCTGCCGGTGTTGCCGACAATGTATGGTTGTCCTGCGGATACATGGGCGTATGTTTGGTGCGCTTGACGGGCCAACCATCCTCCCAGCGCCAAAAGCCGGGTGCCGTCTCGACAACACCCGGTGGGTGCCAGTTCCTGACATAGACCGCAAAGCGTGGCTCATCCATGACACCCGTATCTTCACCCTTCAACCAATGGTCGAACCAGCGCACTGCTTCCCGTCGCCATTCTATGCCCGGCATGGGGTAGGGGTCATTTGGCCAGGTGTGTGCCCAGGGTCCGATCAGGCCCTTTACCGGCGCAGACAAATTCTCGAGCATGCGCGGGACACTGTCCCGGTAACCGTCATACCAGCCCCCCATGACAAAGGTTGGAATCTTGATCCTGCTGTAATCCGTATCCAGTGAGGCGCGATTCCAGAAGGGGCCATCGTGCTGCTGGTTTTTGAAGATCATCATCCAGGGTTTGGTATCGAAGCGCTCAGTGAAATAGGCATCATCAATAAGGTAGTCAGGCGGACGTGGCAGGACATTGGCTATGTCTACGCCAACTTCGTAGGAATCAACATGCATCATGCCATCCATGAAGTGCACGTCGTCCCTGTAAATATCATCGGTGCCCTGGTGAGCGAGGATTGCCTTCAGTGCCGGTGGGTTGCGCATCGCCATTTGAATCGAGTTGAATGCACCCCAGGAAACGCCGAACATACCGACATTGCCATTCGACCAGGGTTGTTTTGACAGCCAGTCTATAACGATTTCGCCATCTTCCTGTTCCTGGTCCGTGTATTCGTATTCTATGAGCATGCCTTCGCTGGTGCCGGTACCGCGCATGTCCACACGTGCGACCACGTAACCCTGTTTAACAAAGTATGAAAAGAGGCCAAACCGATTGCTGCGTGATTCATCTTTACGGTAGGGGAGGTATTCAAGTAGTACCGGAAGGCGTGCATCCGGTGAACTATCTGCTGGAACAAACAGGCTTGCAGCCAGGCGTACCCCGTCGGGCAGCGTGATCCAGGTTTCCCGGATGGTGATGCCATCCTGGGTGATGTCAGGCAATCGCGTCTGTGCATCAGAGAAGTTTGCAGTCAACAACAGGATCAAAAATGTTACTCGCAGGATCATCAGTATTGCTCTCTTATTGTTCTCTGCCGAATAGTGGCAATGTACCGAGTCGGTTACTCGTGTCGACGGCATTGCCATCGCCGTCGCGCAACTCACGTGGGGGATCGAACTTCTGCGTTAGGGGCGTGACGATTAGCATGGTGACAAGGCAAGCGGCCAGTCCCACAAAGTCTGCCGGTAAATCCGGTGCCACGAACAGTGTTGTTACCCAGGCCAGGATGCCAGCGGCCATGGCCGACAGGGCGCCGGTACGATTGGCCTTGGGCCACCAGACACCGAGAATAAAGGGTACGATTATGGCGGCAAGACCAAGAATATTGGAATTGACCATCAGGTCGAATACAACCTGAATCTTCATAGCGACGATGATGGCGAATGTTCCACACGCGGGTATCGCCCAGCGCGCTACCGAGAGAGATAATTTGTCTGATGGGTTCTGCACAATCATCGGCAACACGTTCTTGGCAATGACGCTGGACGCAGCCAGCAGCGCGCTGTCTGCGGTGCTCATGATTGCCGCCAGCATGGCGCCGACAAATATGGCGATGGCGGCGGGATGCAGATGCGCAATTGCCAGGGCTGGAATGATTTCTTCCGATGCACCCAGGCCAGGCATTGTTACGCTGCCGATGATGCCGAGGAAAACGGGGATCATGCCAAAGCAGAGGTAGCCAACGCTGCCAATATAGAAGGCATTTTGGGCGACCCGCTCACTTTTAGCAGAAGCGACGCGCTGGAATAGCGACTGTGCCGAAATATCAACGAACCCGATGATTGTCCAGGCGCGCAGGTAGTTGAGCCACTGCTCACCTGTATTCTCGAATGGCAACATACGAAATGTGTCTTCGGGTAGTTGTGGTGAAATCGTACCCCAGCCACCGACATCGACTAACACTGTGACCAGCAGGACGACCAGACCAATCATGATAATGATCATTTGCACGGAGTCGGTCAACGCGACAGCCCACATGCCGCCAACCGCAGTGTAAATGAAGATAACAATAGCGCCGCCAATGATACCTGCTTCAAGTGGAATGCTGGTCAGAGACTCAAACACCACACCAAAGGCAACCAGCATCGCGCCCACCCAGACGATGTTGGCAAAAAGCGTTGTGATCGCCATGCCGTAGGAAGCGACCTTGCCGAACCGCTGCTCCATAAAGTCGACAACGGTCGTCATGCGCAGCCGCCGGAACATACGGGCAAAGAAAAAACCAATCAGAAGTAAAGCAAGGGCACCGCCCCAGGGGTCTTCAATCACCCCCATCATGCCGTCATCATAGGCGGCACCGGCCCCCCCCAGCATCATGCCACCACCGAACCAGGTTGCGATGACAGTCAAGGAACAGACTCCGAGGGACAGGCCACGCCCGGCGACCATAAATTCCGTGAGGGAATGGGTCTTCTGTGAAGCATAGGCGCCAACGCCAAGCATGATGAGCATATAGACGGTGACGCCAATAAATATCACTGTTTCATTTGCCATGGGATCTTCTTATTGTTTTATGAGGTGCTCGGGTGCTTTTTTGAGACAGCGCTAACTCTCTTCCAGGTAGGTAAGAAACGTTTCCTTTACCGCAGCTTTCAGGATCTTGCCATTGGCATTGCGGGGCAGGGGCGCCGATAAAATTTGAATTCGCAACGGTACCTTGAAGGCTGCAAGGTCATGCCGCACAAATGTTCGCAGTGAAGCTTCATCGGCATTGGCACCCTGAGTCAGTTGTACCACCGCGCCCACCTGCTCGCCGAGTACCTTGTCCGGTATGCCGACGACCGCCGCATCCATAACATCAGGGTGCTCAAACAATGCATTTTCGACTTCCACGCAATAGATATTTTCACCACCGCGGATCAGCATGTCCTTGGCACGATCAACGATATAAACAAACCCTTCCTCATCGATCCGCGCCAGGTCGCCGGACAATAACCATCCATCCTGAAAGCTGGCAGTGGAGGCCTCAGGTTTATTCCAGTAGCCTTTAACAACATTGGGTCCCTTGATCCAGAGCTCTCCAATTTCTCCGGGTTGGGTAGGCACGCCCGGTTCATCCATTAACTTGACGCTGCACACCGGCACGGGTCGCCCGACGCTGTCGGGTTTGCGAAGGTAGTCCACACCACTGTTCAGGGTGGTGACCGATGATGTTTCGGTCAGTCCATAGCCATTGCCGGGCGTTGCAAGCGGAAAGTGCTCGTTGATACGGGAAACCAGTTCCGGTGCGGCCGGCGCGCCGCCGTAACTGACGGCTGCAATTGAGGATGTGTCCCTGCCGGCCAGGCTCGGGCTTTCAAGCACCTGCCAGACCATGGAAGGCACACCGCCGAACGATGTGATTTTTTCACGCTCGATCAGTTCAAGTGCACGCTCAGGGTTCCAGCGGTGCATCATGACGAGCTTGTTGCCTGCCATGCTGTTCGCAACCAGGGTTGAATGGCATCCCGTTGCATGAAAAAAGGGTACGGAGAGGAGCGGGGCCAGTGGTTCGCGCGGTGCATCCGGGTCTGGCAGTTCCTCTCCCTTGCGAAGGAGGGTGAGCGTCGCGCCGTACATCAGGCTCACCAGGTTGGTGCAGATATTCCTGTGAGTACCAAGTGCACCCTTTGGGTTGCCGGTAGTGCCAGAGGTATAGAATATGGTCGCGTCATCTTCAGGTTCCAGGTCAACATCAGGCAGCCTGTCATCGCCATCGGCTTGCCCGACAATGTCCTGGTAGTCATCAATGCCGGCCGTTAACGTGTCTTCTGGTCTGACGGCAATAATCCTGTTTAGACCAAGATCCGCAAAGTGGTCTTGCAGACTTTGAATGCGCTCACCATCTGCAAACAATATGGTTGAACCCGAGTCGCTGAGGCCATAGCTTAATTCCGTTGCAGTCCACCAGGCATTGAGCGGTACAACGACTGCACCAGTCAGGCTCGCCGCCCAAAAACAGACGGGCCATTCGGGGTAGTTACGCATGGCGATCGCGACCCTGTCCCCCTTTTGCACGCCAAAGTCATCAACAAGAATCCGCGCCAGTCTGGCAGCGGCAAAAAAATGTTCTTCGTAGGACATCCTTTCGTCTTCATAGACCAGGTAGGTTCGATCGCCGAAGGTGCGGGTGGCAAGGAATATATCCCGAAGACTGCCGGCGGCGTTCTTCCAGGTTTGGGTATCAACGCCGCGGATTGTCCTGCTTTCTATTTCAAAGGGCGAGCCAGGTCCGGTAAGAAGCTCCTGTGCCTGTTGAATGGTTATCTCACTCATATCGACCTGACTCAATTAGAGTATTCCTGAGGACGCGGCACTGACTCATCAATGTTCCCGGCTATTGAACCAGACCTTTCTCATGAAATGCCTTCACCTCGCTTTCACTGTAACCAACCTGCTTCAGCAACTCGTCGGTATCTCTGCCTAAAGCGGGGGGGTTGTTTGGTTTGAATTCAGCACCTTTAATCTTGACGGGTATCCCCAGCATTTTCCGTTTTTCGCCGGTATTGAAATCGTCTACCTCAACGTAGGGTTCGCGGGATAGAAAGTGCGGATCCTTCAGCAGGTTCACCAGACTGTTGGTTGGCCCGCCTGCAACATCATGTTCGATAAAAATCTCAATCCACTCCTGCTGTGATTTGGTTTTGAAGATTTCAATCAACTCCTCGTATTCACCTTCATAGGCACCGGCATCGAGGCCCCATTTCCAGTCGCCTCGTTCAGCCAGGTCAGGCCGCTCAATGGCATTGCAGAAGTTTACCCAGAATTTCTTCTCGAGGGCCTGGAGAAAGACGGCAGAGCCATCCTTTGTTGGATAGACGCGATAGCGGGTGCGTGCATCTTCCTGTTTGATACTGGGTGGTATGAACTTGCGCTCCTCCTCCGGCTTGTTTAACAGGTCATAGGCAGAAGACCAAAAATACCAGGCGCCGGCTTCGCCTTCGCTCACATCTATATGAGCGCCCTTGCCGGTTTTGTGCATGTTAATGATGGCAGACAAGGCTGCTATCACACCGAATGAGCAGCCCATCTGACCCGCCAGTTCGTGTGCTGAGTTGAATACGCTTTGTGGCTCGCCGCCCTCAAAGGATATCGGCTCTACGGATGAAAAGGTATCGAAGGACTGACCGTGACTGGGCAGGCGTCGGTAGGGTCCAGTTTGTCCCCAGCCAGAAACGGAAAGGTAGACGATCTTCGGGTTGAGCTTGCAGACATCTTCATAGCCAAAACCCAGTTCATCAAGCGCACCGGAACGCAGGGCATCGATAATGACGTCGGATTCTTTTACCAGCCGGGCGAGGACTGCTTTCGCCTCATCGTCCTTCAGGTTGATTGCGAGGCTCTTTTTATTACGCGCCAGGTGCATCACGTACGGCTCAACCAGGCGTGACAGGGAACCACGTCCCGGTGGTTCAACCTTGATGACCTCAGCCCCCATGTCGGCGAAGTGACACCCTACTACATCAGTGACATATGCTGAAAAATCCAGCACGCGAATTCCCGTGAGCAAACTGTACATATATTTCCCTTCTCTACATTCAAGTGGAACCAAACATGTTTCCCCGGAGCGCACTGTATCCTTGATTGGGGTGCTGGTCAAAGCTGGTGCTCGCGCGCGCTCTGCCTGCTGGTATCTAAGGAATCAGGTGGGGACTGTTGGCTTGAGGTGACACAGTTGCGCTCATTCTCTATAATCCGCGCCCTGTAGTAACACTGCTTACTCATGGCAATGGTGGGCGTAGCTCAGTTGGTAGAGCTCCGGATTGTGATTCCGGCGGTCGAGGGTTCAATCCCCTTCGTCCACCCCATTTGCCGTAGGTGTGTAGCGTGAGTAGTCACCCACAAAAACGCCAAAAGGTAATATAAAGGTAATATACAGTAGTTTATACAGTTACCTGCCGTGACTGCCGGACCCCTTGTTCAGGAGTCACTCATGGGATGGACTGGTTGGTGTTTCATGATCATAGACGCCCAGCATTCGAGCATCTTTGTGCATGGAGAATCTTTGCTTATCATCCTTCGCATCAGTAATTGCCTTGTGCCTGATTTCAGTCGGCGATCATGGATGAACTGGAGGGGTTGACACCTGCCTCACCGATTCCCACGCCAATTCGAGCTAAAGCAAGCGTTGCAAAGCTGCCTGCTGCGCCGCAAAAGGCTGTCATGATAGAGAAAATGGCAAGAGAAGCAGTAATGATCCCTTTTCTGCCACGCCTGTCTGCAAGCATGGCAAGAGGGACACCCAGGATCGAGTAGGTGAGTGCGAAAGCGATGCCGCCAAGAAAGCCAAGCTGTGTATCGCTAAGGTCAAACTCAGCCTTAATGGGCTCGAACAGGATTGATAGAATCTGTCGATCTACAAAGCTGAATGCATAGGCAAGAAAAAGCAGAAAGACGACATAGCGTGGCCCGAAATTCTTTAGCTGACCAGGGTTCCTAATGTGTTGTGTCATGATCGACAACAAACCCAGTTATTACTTGCACTTTTTACTCGGGCATCTGAGTGCAACGTCATAAAGGGCTGTGGGCGCACAGGGAAGCATAGGAACAGTAGAGATAGATTGTCACCGTTAGTCTCCCTGAGTTGATCGAATCAGGTCGATGATGACGCCGGCGACCTGGTCAGGCGCATTCTCCTGCACGAAATGACCCCCGCCCTTGATCGTTGTGTGCGGCAACCCATTGGTGCCGGGTACGTGGTTCAGGAATTCTTGCTCCGCACCAGCAGAAACCGGATCGTTATCAGCAAACGCACAAAGAAATGGTTTGTCAAACGCCTCGAAAAACTCCCAGGCTTTTTCCTGCTGCTGTAGCGAGGGCGAAGTCGGCAGTGACGGCACCTGGCTTGGCATCGCCCGCGGCCCCATCTTGAAACTGGGATCGGGGAAGGGCGCGTCATAGGCTCTGGCAAGTGGCGTCGGAAATGGTGAGTGTACGCCAAGATCGTGCAGGAAAAACTTCAATGCGCTGGCCAGGCTCGATCGCGCTTCCATAGTCATGCTCATCATGAAGCCGATGGGCATATCCTCGTTTTCCCAGCAGAACTTCTGCCAATAAGCGAATTGAGTCGCGAAATGTCCACTATCCCCCATAGCACTGAGGGCCTTCTGCATGGCCATGAGGCTGGGCGTGGGTGCATTTGCGCGAAAATCCTCCACCTGCCTGATGATATCGTCGGGCACATCGGGGTTATGAGGCAGGCCGGTATTGGAGATGACCACACGGTCAAATCGATCAGGGTGATTAACGATCAGGCGTAACCCGATCAACCCGCCCCAGTCCTGGCCGAAGAAAGTGATGCCTTTAAAGTCGTTCGCCTCAAGCCAGGCGCCCATCCAAGTCACCTGACGCTCATAACTGTAGTCTTCTCTCGCAGCAGGTTTGTCGGATTTACCGTAGCCCACCAGGTCCGGTGCAATCACGCGCATTCCGGCCTTATTCAGGTAAGGAATCACTTTCCGATACAGATAACTCCACACGGGCTGGCCATGCATGCAGAGTACTAACGGACCATCGGTCGGACCTTCGTCAATGTGATGGATACGCAGTTCATCGCCGTCTTCAGTTTTGATGTTGGTGTAATGAGGCTCGAACGGATAGTCCTTCAGATTCTCGAAACAGGCATCGGGAGTTCGCAGAATCTTCATCGCATTCTCCGCGTGTAGGGTGAGCCTGGTGCGCCCATGAGGCGCAGGGGTTGTGTGAGTGTCATACCATTTGTCCTCATTCGATATTACGGTTTGACCCTAGAGCGCGTGGCTGCGGTCTGGTGACGTTTTTGCGTGTTCCGGTAGTTTACAGATGCGCTTCATTTTGACCATGCCGTTTCCCGGGTATTCCCACCTGTACACGCCCTCCTCGATGTAGCGTTTCACGACAGTAGGACCGCCAAAAAGCTTCTGGTTAAGCTGATTGTCTTTCCATACCGCAGTTGCCTGGGACATGCGCAGGCAAAACAGGAAAGGACCGATCTGTCTTGGCGAAACGTCGTTCGACAGCATGTCGGGTGAATGATCATGGATAAGACCGTGAGCTGTGACGACAACACGGTCACCACACTGTTCAACACGCTCGACGTGGTCCGGCATGTGCGGAGAAACGCTCTGCCACAGACCACGAATATCCTGTGCGCCTTCGGGCAATGGCTCAGTGCAGCCCTGCAGAATGGGTTTTGGGAAGACCGTGTAGCCGCAGCCCGGGGTAAAGGCCTGCGGGATGTCTTTTGACGTCAGGCCCGAGCCATCAAGTACCGGCAGCTCGCAGTAATTGATCTCCGTGCCGTCGCCATCAAAGACCCAGGCGGGTGTGGTATCGACCGGCCTCGGATACAGCCATGCGAGCAAAAACAGCCACAGGGGCAGTGAGAGTAGAGCGGTAACCCCAACCAGTAACTTACGCATGTTTCAGTTCCTGAATTTAATGGGCCACTACTAGCCTGCAGCGAGCCCCCGCAGTATCACTTTGCCGTGCACCTCGCATCAAGTGCGATGACGCGATCTGATTCTTACAATCCCATACCAGTCTCATCTGGCATTGATGTCTTAGAAATCATAGCGCAATGTCGCGCCATAGGTTCTTGGCGGCGCGAGAAAATAGGCACTCGTGAAGCCAATGGGATTCGTATCCGGCGTAAAACTCGCATATTCATCGTCCGTCAGGTTCTTGCCCCAGATGGAGATGTTCCAGTTTTTGTTGCGCCAGCCGACCCGGACGTTCAACAGCTCACGATCGTCGATGTCCTTGTCAGGTACAGCATTCGTTGCCGAGCCAGTGAGGTGGTCATCCATGAAGATGTAGTCAGCCCGCAAATAAAGGCTGCCGTCTGCCAGTGGAAACACCAGCGTTGCACCGAGGTTACCGCTTAGATCCGCCGTATAGGGCAGGTCCTCACCCTTTCTTGGTCCCTTTGTGATCTCATATTCGCTCATGTAGAGCAGACCGGCCGTCAGCGTCAGGTTATCCAGAGGCACTGCTTCCAGCTGAAGGTCCACGCCGGATACTTCTATCTCGCCGTCGTTGCTGACAAAAGTGCCAATGACGGGATTCTGTGCCTGGAACTGATAGTCCTCGATCTCGGAATAGAAGGCGGCAATATTCAGTCGCAGGGTTGAATCCAGCAGACTGGATTTCAGTCCCAGTTCGTAGCTGATGGTTTCTTCATCATCGAACTCACGCTGGCTGGGCGGACCGCCCACGCCATTAAAGTTGCCGGATTTTTGTCCTGTTGCGGCGCTCGCGTAAATCATGTTGCTTTCGTTCAGATCGAATGCCAGCTTGATGAGCCAGTCCACATTATCAGTGCTGCGGTCTAGCGTCGTGTTGATTGGCGTGGCAGCCCCGCTGAGGAATGCAGCACTCATGCCCATAATCCTGGCCTGTTCCGGGGGAACGCCTCCCATGATCGCCTGAGCAGTGGTTAACTGCACCAGTGGGGCTGTAGAGATGGTCTCACTGAACAGCTCTGCCTCTCTTTCTTCGTCTGTCCAGCGTATGCCGCCCGTCAGGTGCCAGCGCTCGCTCAGGTGCCAGGTGGCCTGACCGAAAACCGCCAGGGTCTCGTTTTCCCAGGCGTTCCGGTAAGCGGCATAGTCTCCCGGTTGAGCGATGAAACCAATGCTCGGTAAGGGCGTGCCCATGGCTTGCAGAATCGGCAATAAGGTGAGGTCAGCAACCGTGATGAAATCGGTGCCGACGAAAACGGACGGGGTACCATCGCTACGTTGGGTTGTCTGCTCGTAGTAGAACAATCCCAGCTGGTAGTCGACGCTGTCTGCGATTGAACCATCCAGGCGCAGTTCCTGCGAGAAACTGTCGCCTTCATAGTACTCATCAACAATACTCAAAATGTCCAGCTGGGATCGATCAGGGTCGGTGCTGGTGGTGTATTCGTAATCGTTCCAGGCGGTGATCGATGTGAAGGAAGCCCACCCGAGATCATATTCAATATGTAGCGACACCAGGTTAGATTCCTGACTGAAGGCGTCCTGAAAATTAGTGGCCACATCATAGTCGTAGGGGTCGTTTGCATCCGGCGCAAAACCCTGCATACCGAGTACAAGCTGCATAATCGGACTCTGGGTGGCATCAGCGCCACAACAGGTCGTATCACGTTCGACACGTGCAGCGCGTAGCAGAAAGCTGAGGTCGTCGGACGCTTGCCACAGGAGTTTCCCCTGAAGGTTCCAGTCATCGACATCGCTCTGGTCGTCGACACCCGCGTTATTGTAATAGCCATCACGCTCGTGAACATTTCCCGACAGTCGAAAAGCGACGTTGTCAGAGAGTGGCCCTGAAACGGCTGCCGTCAGTTTGTTCATGCTGTAATCACCGGCAGACGCTTCAACATAACCCTCAAACTGCTCCAGGTTGGGACGCCTGGTAATGATACTGACGGCGCCGGCATTGGCGTTCTTGCCATAGAGTGTGCCCTGGGGACCCTGCAGTACTTCAATACGTTCGATATCGGTGAGATCGCCTGTACCCAGGCCGGTGCGGCCCATGAACACGCCGTCGATAAACAGGCCAACAGAAGGCTCAAGTGCAGGATCGTTCTGCGTTGTGCCCACGCCGCGGATCATTAACCGCGTGGCAAATGGATTCAGGTTGGATGTGATGCCCAGGCTGGGTGTCATGTTCGCCAGATCGGCTACATCGCCAATGCCAGCCTCTTCAATCGTCGTGGCCGTAAAAGCGTTCACCGCCACGGGTACTTCCTGCAGGCTTTCCGCGCGTTTCTGGGCGGTGACGACAATTTCTTCGATAACCCGCGACTCCGTGTCTGCCGTTGCGGCCGCGCTGATGCATGGGCTGACTCCGAACAGAACGAATGTAGCAACGCCCTTCAAGTTCTTCATGGTGAGTCCCTCTTTTTATCGATCATTGTTTGTTTTGTAATTGAAAAATAGGACGATATACCTAATAATAGGCCAAATGTACTAATCTGGTCAACACCCTGACGATCCGGTTTTTGGATGGTAAACAAGAACAGGAGGCAGGTTGGTCAAATAGGGTCATTCGAGTGAGAATTAGATCTTGGGCCCTGGAGTAAGGAATAGCCTCTTGGCGCCAGATAGTTACTCGTAGTAACGGAGCAACCCATGCACAATCGCCTGACAACTCGTGAGCGAATTCTTGAAGTCAGCCTGAAGCTTTTTAACGAGCAAGGATATGCCGCAACTTCTCTTGCCGGCATCGCCAAAGAGGTGGGTATTGCCAAGGGCAACCTCACCTATCACTTTGCGACGAAAAAGGACCTTGCTTTTGAACTTGAACAACGGGCACGTGCCCAGGCATTGGAAAGGCGAAGTGGGGGCGCGCGGGAATTCTCATTTGTTGACGCCTATGTCGAAACCATCTGGTTTGGACTCAGCGATTGGTGGAATTATCGATTCCTTTATCGAGATCATGCGCAGTACCAGGACCAGGCCATCAGTCCACAGCAAAATCAGCCAATGAATGCTGACATTGAGAAGATCCATGCCAGTCTGCTGAAAATGAAACGATCATCCATGATTAGGCAGGGGTTTGTGCCTGACTTACAGATTGTGGCTCGTGCCTTGTTCATGGTCACCCGTTTCTGGCTGGACCACCTGCGAGAAACGGAAGGACATGTTGAATTCTCGGCGGAAGATCAGAGACGGGGTGTGGAACACCACTTCGCCGTCCTCCTACCGAATCTGACCGCCGCAGCACGGCGGCAGTTCGAGGCTGCACTCGATCGCCTCTCCGTTGGCGTGGAAGTTGGTGCAAGCAAACGGATAACTGATCAAAGGAAAAGCTAGTGTTTGATGGTAAATATATTCTTTGGGGCGGAGAACACAGCTACTTCACCCGCAAGCTGCAGGCCATGCTGAACTACCTTGCACTGGATTATGAGTTCAAGCTGAAATCGGCTGAAACCGGACCTGACGTGGAAGCGCGCCTGGGTACCCACTTTATTCCTGGGCTGGAAACTCCGGAGGGCTGGTTCATCCACGACACCACACCCATCGGCCTGATGCTGCATACGAAATATCCGGACCGGCCGATACTCCCAACATCAGCGGTACAGCGTATCGCGGCACACCTGCTGGAAGACTGGGCGGATGAATGGTTCGGTCGTTATGCCATCACCAGCCGCTGGTGTTACCCCGATAACATTGCGCACGTCGCGAACGGCTTTTATGCCAACCACATCGGCAAGTTCGTAGCAGAAGGCCTCACACCCGAAGAGGAAGTTGAAGCGGCCAACATGATCACGATGGTGCGAGACAATTTTGGACTTCGCGCGTGCGCCAATCGTGGCTGTGGCCCTGATCAGGCAGAGGCGGTTCGCCAGGACTTTGAATCGCTGATGAAGCATGCAGAATCCCACTACAATCAACACCGATTCCTCCTGGGAGATCGAGCCAGCCTGGGTGATTTCAGCTTCGCGGGTCTGTTCAAGGCACACATCGAAGTTGATCCCGAATCCCGCAGTTGGATAGATGCCAGCGCGCCAGAGATGGTCGATTACATGAACCGTGTTTTTGATGCTCGGACGGACGATGATGACTACCTGCCGGATGATCAGTTGCCGGAAACCCTCATGCCCTTCTTTGCACATATGCGCGACACCTATCATCAGTTCCTGAAGGTATCGCGTGAAGCCCTCGCGGCCGGTGAGAAGTGGTGTGAGCTCGATCTTGGCGACGGTCCCATAAAAATGCGCTCCCTGAAATACAATGAAGTATCACGTCGCCATATCAGGAACGAGATTGTCGCGCTGTCGCCTGATGAGCGAACAGCGGTAGATAACGTACTCGGATCATTGGGTGTGCTTGATGCGTACATGTTGCCAGCGTTGTCGGTGTAGACAGTGACTCGATCAACTGACACCCATACACCTTATACGGCGTATGTACCCCACTACTCGCTTTGCAGTAACAAACTGGAAAGCTACCTGCGTTACAAAGGAATTCCTTACACGCCCACCATTCCCAGCCCGCAGGTCTTAAACACCATCAGGCAGAAGACCGGCTTCTACAAGGTCCCGGCGGTAAACACAGCCGATGATAAGTGGTTGTTTGATACCACAACAATGCTGCAGTGGTTTGAACAACACTATCCAGAGAACCCGATATTGCCTGCTGACCCGGCTTTGCGATTCATCGCATTGCTGCTGGAGGACTACGCTGATGAGTGGCTTTGGCGCCCGGCCATGTGGTGGCGCTGGGAGCCTCGGGCCGCACGGTGGGCCACCGGCTGGCTGATAACAACCGAAGGTGGTGTGCCTCGGCCATTGCGCCGGTTTGCTGGCTTTATGTTTGGCCGCCGACAACGCAGGGAATGGCTCTGGGACGACGGCATGACCGAGGCTAACTCTGGCGATGTGCGCGACATGCTGTTTCGCGAACTGGCATTTCTGGAACCCCTGTTGGAAGAACAACCTTTTCTGTTGGGCAGCCATCCCTCCGCCGCCGACTTCGGTTATATCGGCCCATTCCTTAATCATTTCTGCCATGAGCCTGAACCGCTTGCCGTAATGCGTACACACGGCCCCAGTACTACCGAATGGGTAGCGCGAATGTGGAATGCGAAGCGTCATCGCTTGCCCGCAGAACAACAGTGGCTTTGGCCCGAAGCCGGGTACTGGTTGCCTTTGCTAGGGCGGGTTGCCAGGGATTATCTCCCCTATCTGCACCAGAATGCGTTGGCATTCCGCGACGGAAAACAGCGATTTGACCATGTGGGCGATACCTTCACCTTTAACAACACCAAGACCACTCACTACCGGGTGTACTGTCGCCAGGTGTTGCAGGAGGAGTTCGGAAAGCTGAGCAGTCAGGATCAGCAACGCGTTGATGAACTGTTTGAACCCTGTGGTGGCCTGGAAGCCCTGCATGCCGATGGCATTATCGATTCCAACATAGCGCACCAGTTTGAGCTACCCCGAGACCCAACACCGGAAGATTCTTATAAGTCCAGCTTTCTGGGGGTAGTTCTCGGCCAGCCGAGAAACTAGCGCGAAGACCAATCACTTACACGATCAACACGGCACAGGAGATCAAGATGGAAGTAACCAACCAAATTTACCCGACCGAGCCAGGCCAGATGGAAAAAATGATGGGGCCAGGCCCCGACGGCCCCATCGTGATGGTTAATTTGCTGAAGTTCAAAGACAAGGCAGTCTACAGGGATGGCCGGGAAACCGACCTGACCGGACGGGAAGCGTATGACATCTACAGCAGAGCCGTCATTCAACTGATCCAGGAATTTGAAGGACGGATTTTTTTCAGCGCCGATGTTACAGGGCTCGCCGTGGGACTTGTGGACGACCTTTGGGACGAAATCGCCCTGGCAGAGTATCCGAATAGGGCTGCCATGGCCGCGATGACATCGTCAGAAGAATGGCGGGCCATGGCAGTGCATCGCGAAGCCGGGCTTGAAGGACAGCTCAATATTGAGACTGTCTACAATTCTTCGGTTGCAAACCTACCGTAAAAAATCTGAGAGGAAGAACAAATGACCAATAGTGAATCCCTGCCCATCCTCCACGGTGCCAACATCTCTCCCTACGTCCGCAAGGTCCGGGTAGCGCTCGCCTACAAGGGTATCGAGTACGGCAACACCCAGCAGAGCCCGTTCGGCGCGCCGGAGGAATTTATTGCGAAGAGCCCATTGTCCAAGATTCCCTGCTGGGAAGAAGGAGAACTCATTCTGCCGGATTCATCCGTGATCCTGAGCTACCTTGAGTATCGCTATCCAGACCCGCCGCTCCTGCCTGGCGCAGCTGGCCCACGAGCACGTGCACTCTGGTTCGAGGAATACGCCGACACCAAGGTGGGGGAAACTGTCGCAGGCGTCTTTTTCCAGCGGGTTATACGGCCGACTGCGTTCAAGCAGGAGACCGACCAGCAGTTGGTAACGCATCTGCTGGATTCAGCACTGCCGAAGGTCTTTGATTACCTGGCTGATTGTCTCGGAGACGATGAGTTCATGGTCGGTGATAAATTCTCGATCGCCGACATCGCCATCGCGAGCCCGTTCGTTAACTTCGCGCTGGCAGGAGAGACAGTAGACGCGGCTCGCTGGCCAGAGTTAGCGAGTTACATCCAACGCATTCATGCGCAGCCCTGCTACGCCCCCATCGTCAAGGCTGATCTCGAGGGCGAGTTTGCTCGTTTCAGACCTGAAGCCACTGGTGATGCCTGAATAATGATCCTGAGTATCGCAAAATGGTTGCTCGGCTTTGTGGCTGTCCTGGTGAGCGGCTTGTTGTTCTACGCTTTTGTACTGCCAAGGCCTGCCGACACAACCGATCCCGCGATATTTCTACAAGATGGCAGGTCCGTAAACTATTGTGACCTACCCGACCTTGATGGCTCGGGAAAATCCGCTAACGAGATTACCAAGGCGTATACGCCCGGGTGCAGCTACACAACCATACCCATGCCTGTTTTGGCCGAGTGCACCGAATCGCTCGCAGAGGGAGTTGTCGACATGAGAGGGCTCTGGCTAGGGGTTTCAGGTCGAGTTGGGCATCTCGAACGTATAGAGCAGTGTGGCAATCGGGTGGTGGTGACAGCGTTTGGCATCCTCCATGACTTTCGTGTTGACGGCACCTTGAAAAATGGTGCGAGAGATGTGGGTGCGGTATGCAACAACTTCAACACCGCCATTCACTTCGATGACGAGGGTGTCATGGTCTTCAGATTGTTCGACCTCTTCGATACCGTATTCCGGGAAATGCGCGACGAAGAGATGATCTTCACGTTTATAGACGGTACCGAAACCCGTACTCAGAGAATCTGCCAATACCCGGACGAAACGTAACGAGCAAGAAAAGGAGCGCCCCCCATGTCGAAAAAAGAGCCCACAAAACAGGAATCCCCCGAGTTCATCACGCTCGATGAAGCGGCAGCGATGACCACTGGCACCCGGGTGACTTTTGTGCCCGGAATTCCGGCCATCTTTGCGGAAGCCCTCAAGAACATCTGTTTTGTGAAAGGCGTGCCGTTGATCCGAGTGCTGCATCCTCGAATGGGCATCGACGAAGCCACGGGAAAAGATCGGCAGGCAAAGCTCTACGAGCTCACGGCACAGACGAGCTTACCGACGATGCTCCACGACGAGGAGCGGCCCAGGAACGTCTGGATAGAGCAGCTCGCGCTGGCTGAACACATTGGAGCACCGGGTACTCCGACTCTGATTCCAGACAACTTTGAACTCCGTGCCGAGGTTTTCGGCCTATGTGCCATCGTACTTGCGGAGGATGGTCTGGTCTGGAACATGAGAATCCTGGTCGACGGCCCGTTAGGGCGAAAATACGGGTACAGTGAAGAGGCGAGTGCTGCGGCCCCGGGTAAGATCGCCGAGATTATCACCGTGCTCGATCGGCGCCTCGAGGCTCAGACGCAGCGCGGGTCGAGTTATCTCGTTGGCGACGCGCTCTCGGCCGCTGACATCTACTGGGCTACGCTCGGCATGAGCGTGCTTCCACCCCCACCCGAGATCATGCCCCTGACCCGGCAGAACCAGGGTATGTGGAAGTTCTTCGAGGCGAATTCCCAGATACCGGCGATTGCCGGCGCCCTCACGAAGCGGATCGAGGACCATCAGCGGTTTATTCTGACGACCTATTGCGAATGCCCTGCGGTGCTCGGCGGCGACCCGTTGTGATCCCCCGTGGGCGATGACGTTTACATTCGGATTAGCTGTTTATTGACACTTATAGGACGAAAGGAGGAAAGCAATGACGAAGCAGAACATAATTCTAAATGCCAACGGAGAGGAATTCGTTAGAATCCCGGATGAGTGTTTTGAAAACCTCCCGGACTTTCCCTATCAGCCCAACTATGTCGAAGTGGGTGGTTGGCGGCAGCACTATGTTGATGAAGGTCCGCGGGATGGGCTTCCCGTGCTGCTTCTGCATGGTCAGCCGGACTGGAGCTATCTCTATCGCAAGATGATCCCGATTATCGTTGATGCTGGATATCGCGCCATCGCACCTGATCTCATCGGTATGGGTCGTTCCGACAAACCAACCAATATTCACATTCATACGGTGGAGCAACATACCGATTGGTTGAATGAGTTTATCGAACAACTTGGCCTGAAGGAGGTCACGCTGTTTTGTCAGGACTGGGGCGGCATGATTGGTCTGACAGAACTTGCGGAACATCCCGAGTACTTCAAATCCGCCATGGCGTCGAATGGTTCCCTGACTTACACGCCTGAACCCCACTTCAATTTAACCATGGGGCTCAACCGGGATGACTACCCGGTAGACAATGACGCGGAGATCAGGAATTTCGCGGACTTTCTGGGGATGGTCCAGCCGCTGATGGGCGAAGACATGTCAGGCTTCTTTCAGAAATGGATGGAGTACGCACTCACCATGCCGGATTTCAAACCCAGCGAAAATCTTATCGCGGATGCCGGTGTCTCCCTCAGCGATGGAGAGATAGCTGCCTATGACGCCCCCTATCCCGGTCCCGAGTACCGCACGGCCATACGTGCGCTCCCGTCCATGGCTTCACTGATCGACGTAGAGAGAGCGCTTGCCGCCTGGGAGAAGATAAAGCGTTTTGACAAGCCGTTCCTGACCGTCTTTGGCGAGTTCGATCCCCTGATTGGTCAGAAGAAAGTGCAGGACAAATTGATCGACAACATACCGGGTGCCAAAGGCCAGCCCCATGACCGCTTGCCCGCAGGCCACTTTATCCAGGAGAGCAAGGGCGAAGAGGTAGCCAGGCGACTGGTCAAGTTCATTGATAGTCAACTGACACAAGTATGACAAGGCCAACACCCTATGCGCTGCTTGACCTGGTCGAAGCAAAGACACCCGCGGTGCAGCGCGACTTTGTTACAAAGGCTACACAGCTGGCCAAAGACGTCGGCGGACGCATGGCGCTGGCAAACAGAGTACTCCCGCCAATGGTTATTCCCGATGAGCGGGCATTGGAGGCCGATCGTGCGACCGATTTGCTGGTTATAACCTGGTATCCGACAACGGAGGCTGGAGAAACCGCCTTCGCCGCTCGCAAAAAATGGGCGGATCAGTTCGCACACCGAACCTATGCCACGCAGCCGATTATGCCGTTTGCATTGAAGATCAATAGCGCGGTGCTCTTTACGCTGGGACTGTTTAATCGCGCTGCCGTACCAACAAGTGAAGACCAACAGCAAATCCAGTCCCTGATAGCAACTGCGGATATTGTGCAGGGGGTCGGCATCTACGAGGGCAACTGGACAGAACAGCTCGAGCTCAGTAACAACCAGCCCATCTGGATGCTGAACTTTCTTGAGTATACCGAGGAGGCCAACTTCGAGGTCCATGCAGAAGATGCTCCCGCCGAGCCGATCTCAGGGGCCGAAGCCTACGGCGAATACGGCAAGAGAATGGCCACATCCCTGGCTGCAGTGGATGGGCGGGTTGCCTGGAGAAGCACCCCCGTGGAACCGTTATCGGGTACCGATGATGGGCAGTGGCATGAAATCGCCATCGCGACCTATCCGTCGATCCCGGCCTTGATGACAATGTATGCCCAACCGGCGTATCGCGCTGCCCATGTGTATCGACAAGCGGGCCTGGCGCGCACGCGACTCGTTGCGACGCAACCAATTGCTGAGGAATAAAGAAGGAAGGAGAAAAAACATGACCGCAATAAGATGGACGTGGCTTATCGTTGCTGTGATCTACCTGGCGTTTTTCAGCTGGTATACCTCCTTTGAGGGACCACTGACCGAGGCGGAGATAGATCATTATCTGGAATTGTCCGAGGCACGAGATCCGGATTCATCGGCCGAGGACCTGGCCAGAATTCGAGCCTTCATGGAGGAGGATACTGGCGATGATTTTGTCATGATCAACGTCATTCACCTGCACGACACACCCCTGCAGATTGATGGTGTGGCGCCGGATGACACGACCGACGATGTGCTCGCCAAGTACATGGAATACATGTTCCCGGCGATGCTGTCCCAGGCGAGCCACCCTGTGTTTCGCGGGTCGGCCGTGTCACCTGCGATGGATATCATGAACGCCGATGGGATGGAGATATGGAGTGCTGGTGCCGGGGTGCGTTATCGCAGTCGTCGGGATCTGCTGGAAATTGGTACTAATCCGGCCTTTGCTGGCAGACACGAGTTCAAGGTGGCGGCGATGGTCAAGACTATCGCGTTTCCTGTTGATCCGTTTAATTATCTTGGTGATCCCCGGCTGGTCCTGGCACTGCTGCTTGGACTGATTGGTTGCGGATTGAGCTGGTTGTTCGCAGTTAGGAGGTAAATATGGGTGGATTATTAAAAACGCTGATCGCTGGCGCGCTGTCTCTGGCGATCGCTATCGGTCTGCTTTATGTGAACCGCACAGCGCTGATGACCTGGGCGGCAGCTCAGGGGGCCATGAGATTTTTGGCAACATGGGTGGAGCCGATACTGCATACCCAGCCCGTTGACTGGCGAACGTCGCCACCGGCACCGGTTGGCACAACTGATCGCCCGCCCAATATCATTGTCATTCTGGCTGATGATCTGGGCTGGAATGACATTTCCTTTTATGGCGGCGGGGTCGGCGACGGTGCCGTGCAAACTCCGAACATTGATCGAATCGCCGCTGAAGGTGTGCACTTCAGCAATGGCTACGCGGGTAATGCCACTTGTGCACCTTCGCGTGCAGCACTGCTGACAGGGCGCTACCCGACAAGGTACGGCTTTGAGTTCACACCGGCACCGGCGGAGATGATGCGGATGGCGGCCAGTTTTGAGTCTCATCGGGAGGAGCCGCACCCCGGAATCTTTCTTGAAGAGAACCTGGCCGAGTTTCCGGCTCTTGAGGAACAGGCTGTACCGGCAAGTGAAGTCTTCCTGCCCGAGCTCCTTGCGGATCGAGGCTATCACTCCATGATCCTGGGTAAGTGGCATCTGGGCGAAAACGAGGGACATGCACCTAATGACCAGGGGTTTGATGAGTTTCTTGGTTTTCTGCCAGGCGCCGCGATGTTCGCTGAGTTTGACGACCCAGAGACGGTGAAATCGATTCAGGCGTTTGATCCCATTGATCAGTTCATCTGGCCCAACCTGACTTTCGCAGTGCGGTACAACAAAGACCAGCACTTTGCGCCCGATGAATACATGACCGATTACCTGAGCACCCAGGCGGTCCGCGCAATCGAAGCCAACAAGCACAGACCCTTTTTCATGTACCTGTCCTACAATGCGCCGCATACACCGCTGCACGCACGCAAGTCCGACTACGACGCGCTGCCGATGATCAGCAATCATACCGAGCGAGTTTATGGGGCTATGATTGTCTCGCTTGATCGTGGAATCGGCAGGGTAATGGCTGCCCTGGAAGCAGCAGGTATTGATGACAATACGCTCATCATTTTCTCGAGCGACAACGGCGGGGCCCATTATGTTGGCCTGCCTGACCTGAATGCGCCCTATCGGGGGTGGAAGATGACCTTTTTTGAAGGCGGAACGCATGTACCGTTCTTCATGCGCTGGCCTGACCGCATTGAAGCAGGCAGCGAGTATCAACGTCCTGTGACGCACATCGATATCTTCAGCACCGCTGCCGCGGCGGCCGATGTTGCGGTACCGGTCGATCGGGAGATCGACGGTGTGGATCTTTTGCCCTTTGTAAACGGTAAGGTCAGTGACGAGCCTCATGAGGCGATCTTCTGGCGCACGGGAACTTATCGCACGGTCCGCAGCGGTGACTGGAAGCTGCAGCTCAGCGACCCCGATGAAACGCCCTTTCTCTTCAACCTGGCGGTCGATCCGACTGAGCAGCACAATCTGGCGGCGAGTGAACCGGAACAGCTTAATCGGCTGAAACGATTGATAGAAACAGGGATGAGCGACTGGTCAGTGCCGCTGCGTCCCCCGCTGGTCACGGGGCCCCAATACCCCGACAAGCATCTGGATGAACCGCTGGAGGAGACCGATGTGTCGGTGTACTGGTACAACTGAATTACCAGCGGGCTAGTGAGTTTTATAAAAGAAATGAGGAGTCGATAATGCCGACAAGTAAACAGATAAATCTGAAATCACGACCACAGGGTATGCCTGTTGGAGAAAACTTTGAGCTGGTAGAAGTTGAAGTTGCAGACCCCGGCGATGGTGAAGTCCTCGTGCAGAATATTTACATGTCCGTTGACCCTTACATGCGGGGTCGAATGCGACTTGATTTCCCTGTTGGTGAAACGTTAGCTGGCGGAGCGTTGGGTAAGGTGATCGCTTCTAACAATCCTGACTTTTCAGAAGGCGACTACGTTAATAACGGTTATGGCTGGCGCGAGTACTTTCTCTCAAAAGGAACTGACCTTGGCAAGGTGGACGATACACTTGCGCCACTCAGCACCTACCTTGGAGTCATGGGCATGCCGGGGCTTACCGCTTATGGTGGACTTCTTGTCACAGGTGAGTACAAAGATGGGGAAGCGGTTTTTGTTTCCGCCGCATCCGGTGCCGTTGGTAGCGTTGTCGGCCAGATTGCAAAGATCAAAGGTGGAACGGTTATCGGCAGTGCGGGGTCTGATGAAAAAGTGGATCAACTGGTCAATGAGTTTGGGTTTGACCATGCATTCAACTACAAAACTGCAGATCCGTTAACCGAACTTAAAAGAGGAGCACCAGAAGGTATCGATGTGTACTTTGAGAATGTAGGAGGCGCGCAACTTGAAGCTGCACTCACGCACATACGCCCATACGGACGAATCCCTGTTTGCGGCATGATTGCCCACTACAATGACGATGGAGAACTTACGCCTGGTCCAAGGAACCTGACAGAAACGATATACAAGTCTGTTCAGCTGCGTGGTTTTGTTGCGTCTGCTTTTGGCCCTCAGCGCGGACAGTTTCTGCAGGATATGTCGTCATGGATTAAATCCGGGCAGATGAAGTATCACGAAACTGTTTACGAAGGCATTGGAAAAGCACCGGATGCCTTTATAGGGCTCTTTACCGGGTCCAACAACGGCAAGATGCTGGTGAAGCTGGCAGATCAGTAACGTTGTCGACCACATTTGGTCACGCGTAGTATCGATTACATAACATCCGGTTCCATTCGGGATTTGCGCCCCATGCCCGCTGTTTGCAGGCTGGAAACTGCGAAGTGAACGGATTACAGCGACGACTTATATACATCTTCCCAATCCGACCGAAGCTTGGTTCTTTGCGGATGGCTCAAGTTTTCAAGGGCCGATCTTCAACTTCAATTAGGTCCACAATTCCCTTTTTTGGCATGGGGGTTAACAAAGCATCGAAAGAGACTGGTAGAGAATCGGAACGCCCGATTATTTCTCCGTGGGTGCATGTTACGTTGTGATATTGCATACCTGGCAGGACAATCCCTCCATTAATCATTGTAGCTTTTCTCTCAGAATTTCATAGGGTGTTCTGCCACCAAATGCGGAGTGGGG
>PCCT01000064.1 GCA_002731985.1 Nitrospinota bacterium | reverse complement strand
GGGAATGGGGAATCTCAAGGATCGAAAAATTCTTACCGTCGAAGACGGCGCGCAACCACGAACCTTCATGAGCCAATATTTTGAGGAAGAGGGTTGTATTATAGAAGTTGCCGAGGATGGAGAAGACGCCTTGAAAAAATATGACCCATTTCAGCCATACCTCGTCCTTCTCGACCTCATGCTTCCCGGATTAAATGGACTGCAAGTCCTCAAGGAATTAAAAAAGAAGGCCCCCTCCTGTTTTCACCCTAAGCCTTCCCTTTCCAGCGCTTGACGTCTCTCATGAATTTCCTCCGGTCCATATCGCTGTCCCAGGGGAAAAGATCCATCAAAGGTTCCAATGCGTAGTTCGATTTATCTTCAGGAGGAATTTCAAATCCGCCATCTGTGACTCGATAGATATTACTGAAAGTCCGGTAATTTCCGCACAAGGTCACATAATCCCACGATGTGGTCCCTTCTATCAGAGCGCATAATTCGGACGATGAAATACCTTCGTAGAGGTTGATTTTTCCAAGGTCTCCCTTGTGAAGTACAGGTTTGCCGGGGTGCCCAAAATCTATAGCCCCTATTTGGGAATCTTCCTGCCCGAACACTTCAAGTTGATAAACAATCTGCCAATGTTGCCAGCCGCCCAACAATTCACTGTTTAGAATCCGCTCTAGCAAACAGTTTTCCAAAAATTCTGCAACCACCTTCATTTCTCTGTCATATTCCATTGGATCGGTGGTTTGAGTTTTTATCGCGGGAACTTCCATAACGGGCTTGAATGTCGCCAGATGGCTGTCATCCTCCTGCATGCGTACAAAATCCGAAGACTGCTTTTCGATACGGACCCCGCCTTCTGTGATATGTGCAACATCCCCATGTAAAAATGATTTGCAAGGCACTTCAGGACAAAATGCCGTCAGGTCTCGAATGAACTGTTCTACAGTAGTCGGAAACGAATATTGGTTCAGGAAACCGATTTCATCGCGGTAGCGAAAGAAGGCGGCACCGGGAACCACCATTTTGGGAGCAAGAGTCTTTACAACATTCAAAAATGTACAATATTCGCTTAAAGGCAGGTCCGTCTGCTTATGATAGGAAAAGTTCCCTTCTATAAGAGGGACAAACCGGACATGGGCAAAATCTATCTGGTCATAAAGTTGTCGGATGTTTTCAATGATCTCGGGGCTCACGAGAGTGTCCACCTGATTCCACACCGTCACCTCCCCATCATTCACAAGAAGCCCGTGTTCGGGGTAATAATCTTCAGAAGTGCTCAACTGATTGCGCGAAGGAGTCGGGGTAAGCGTCACATCCTTAACCTGAATCGGCTCGAAATCTGTAACAACCTTTATATTTTTAAACTCCAGTTCATTGAGAACATCGAGAAGAAGCTTATCCTGAGGCGCAAGAATAATTGTATCCTGCGTGATAATCCTTTCATTTCTCGCCAGGTAAGCCAAAGTACGCACATCGAAATGGTCCTGATGCCGGTGGGAAAGATTAAGGACATCAATCGGCGGTACCTTGTCTTTTTCCAAAACGATGCTGGGACATAGAACCTGAAGTTCCTCCCATTGGTATTCTGACCAAACGGGATCCGTCAGTATGGTCGTTTCTTTAGATTGTATGAGCAGGCAGGCATGCCCGATCAAAGTTGTCTTGATCATTATTGTAGTTCCTGATTTTATTGAGAGGACTGAGGTTAACCGAACAGCGCAAGCATTTCAAGTCACAGTTTGCAGGGGCCAGCCCCTTTTTATTCAAATCAAAAACAGGGCGGGCGGAAACAAACCTGAAAACTACAACCGCCGTTGCCGTGTTGGCTCTACGACATTCTTGACGTAAAGATCTGGAAGATCGTTGGTCCCGTGGTGAGTGATGTAAAGGAAGACATGTTCGCGAGCGTTGATCCGCATGGCCCATGGTGCGAAATCGTTTTGATAAAAATTTTCATAGCGACCCATGGCTTCCTCAATAGTCTGGCCCGATTCCGGAGTGTAATAATAGTCCAAGGCGAAATCGTGGTCGGGAATATCCTTAACTGCTATCTTGAGTTCATCAGCCATTTTCATTACCGGAGCATGTTTGTATAAAACGAAAAAATACATCTCGACGGAATGAATGATGTCCTGATTTTTCAACAAAAACTCCCGCGTGTCTCCAGCCTCTTCCTCGGTCTCAGTGGGAAACCCGTAAAAGGCCATCACGTGACTCCAGATACCCACCCGCTTGGCTTCGCTCAGGTTAGTCACTGCAGCAGAAATATTCGTATCTTTTTTAACTAAACTGATTATGCGCTGATTGGCAGACTCCAACCCGAAATAAAGCGAGCGGCATCCCGATTCTGCAGCAAGCTCCCATACCTCCGGTTCCAACAGACTGGACTCAAAACGAATGAGTGTAGTCCAGTAAATGTCGAGTTTTTTCTCGATCATGATTGGCGGAAGCTTTTTAAACAACGCCGGTGGAAATGATTCGTCGGTGAACAGGAAATGTTTCGTGTTGCATGTTTTCTTCAGGTGTGCCAACTCCTCAACAATCTGATCGGCGTGCTTGGCTCGGAACTGGTCAATATATCCTGCTCCGTGATCGCAAAATGTACATTTACCCCAATAACATCCGCGGGTACCCAGGTATGGAACGAGGCGCTCCGGAGAAAAATATTTATCCCATGGAATACCCTCGAAATCAGGCGGCGGCAGTTCGCTCACCTTTTCCTGATAGGTCTCGTTGATGCGGATGTTTCCATTTTCCTCCCGATAAATCAGATTGGGAACATCCTCCATCTTCCGTTTGCCATCTAACGCTTCCGTTAGCCAGACAATCGGGTGTTCCCCTTCGTAACAAATCATTGAATCGAACGCCTTGCCGAAAAATTTATCTTTCTTAGGAAATTCCTCGCGCAAGCGGGTGATGATGTTGCCGCCGACCGTCACATGAATATCAGGATACTTCTCTTTGATCAGTGTCGAAAAAGTAATACCGGACATAAGCTGAACCGGCGTGCCTATGGAAATGCCTATCAGGTCCGGCTTCTCATCTTCTATAGCGGGGAAAACCAATTGTCGGCAGATGTCCGCGTACACGTTAACCGTGTCATCATGCGGAGCCTTTAACAAGTCATCAGAAACCCAGGAACGATAAATATTCAGGTTACTCTCTGCCGGATAAAACTGTATGTCTGCCGGATGGTACGCGGCCGAGACATAACCCATCACTTCCCGAAAAGCATTCAACGACCACTCGGCCTTGGACACTTTATAAAAATCTGGCCCGCGCATAATCTCTTTGGCCTTCTCAACTGCTTTGATGTGATGCTCAAGATCGACAAAAGTGTACTCTTTGAGCATCCCCTTGATGTCTCTTTCCTCCGGCGTGATGGACCCCATCCTCTGCTTTTCCCTGAGATCCCGCAGGCGATTTTTGATACGTCCTTTGACGAACATTAGAAAGCCCCGCGTAAAAATATGGTCATACATTTCCACATTGATGTCTTTTTGAACAACATCGATCCCATTTTCGCGAAGCACAGCTGTGAGGCTGGGGAGTGCCAGATAAGGCGCGGTAGGTACCCACTCCGGAGGAAATAGCAGTAAAACTTTTTTCATAACTTGTAATCTATGTTTGCGGTGAAAAATAATCCACCGGCGAATAACTGATAATTGTTGACTGAATATGGATCATTAAACCTCAAAGACAAGATAAACGCAAAAAAAAACCAGTCGACTCCGCGAAAAAACTTGCCTGTTTTTTATGTGATTCCTGCGGGCTTGGTGGTAAAATAAATGCATTCTATTAAAATTGACTCTTCCTTTTTCTTTGTCGATTGAAATCTCCTGTCCACATAAGGAAAATGAAGCCGTTATATCGAATCAAGTCTTCAGGAGATTATTAAATACCATGTCCACTCAGCAACCCAGTAATGAAATCATCGCAAAAATTATGCTCGACGAAGCAAACCTGACATTTTGTGAAACGGCTGAACGTAAAGACACCTCCGGTGAACGTAACCTGGATGGCTCGGCCTGGGATGAAGGAAAAATGGATGGCGAATTCGATGAAGAGGATTACCAGCGCATTCTTGAATTGCAATTAAAAGCTGTCTGCATTTGTGATGAGAAACCGGAGTTGGAAGAAAGAACTGCCGGCATGTTTCAAGGTGTCACCGAGGAAAATGCCGCTGAGATAATCGAACAAATCAAACAACAACCGGATATTCTTGAATTGGCCCGTATCGCAGTGACTATTTTTATCCTGCGTTTCCCATCCGTTCAATCCTTTGTCAATAAGGGACACCCTCTAGTTCTGGCAACCGATGAGTATATGTTGGAAAATTCAAATGCTCAGAACTGGCATGACTATAGTTTCATCGCCGATGAATTCGGATGGAAATAACCACTAACTTCTTCCAGAAAACCATCAACAAGCTTCTTAATTAAGTCATGGACTTCCGGTATCGTCTTGCAAAAAAAACGTTCAAGAAAAAGAAGGTCCCTCAAAAACGCGCGACAGGGGTGGATAGCATCAGCCTTGACCAGCGCGGCAATGACTCTTCGGAAGAAGTCAGCCCACTGAGCTTGGATAAGCAGACCATTACTCAACAACCGAAGCCGCCTGAGGAACAAAAAGAAGTCTCCCGGCGCGACCTCTTTTCCTTCGGACGCTTCATGGACTCTGCCGCTGAACTCGATGTCAAACCCATCGAAGAGAACGATGATGAGAGCGCTGACGAAACTGATGAGCAAGAACTCGAGGATTCCCAGCAGTCAGGTGAAACTATAGAGGAAGTCACTGCTGAATCTGATGAAGACTCTCCCCCGGTTGAGAAAAAAGGATTTTTCAAACGCCTCCTTTCCCGATTCCGCCCCGGCTCCAAACCCGAAGCAATTGAACCCGTAGAGGCTGAATTGGACCCAGCGATAGAACCCCCTGTCTTTTCTGAAGCAACTGAAGAAGAAGTAGAAGAAGTTGTCGTAGAAGAGGAGGAGGTTGATCCCGAATATGACCGGCGCGGACTCATCAAACAAGGCGTACATTTTTTCGCCAAGCCCGCGATTGAATCGGTGCAAGGCAAAATAGAAAAGGTCAATGAAACGGTCGACAAATTTACCCGGCGGGTCCCACTTATTCGCCCCCCCGGAGCAATCACCGAACGACAGTTCCTGCAGGATTGTACCCGCTGTGACAAATGCATCCATGCCTGCCCCAAAGACGCAATCGTCAAAGCACCTAAAAAATTCGGATTCCTGGTCATGGGAACGCCCTATATCGACCCCACGAAAAACCCCTGCGTCATGTGCGATGACCTGCCCTGCATTTCCGCCTGTCCTGATAGTGCCTTGTTACCCGCCGACAGTCCGGCTGATGTGAATATGGGGTATGCCATACTCAGCAAGAAAAAGTGTCAGGCTTACGATGCCAGTTTTTGTCAGCAGTGCGTCATCGACTGCCCTATTCCCGGAGCAATCACGCAGAATCAGGACCAGCAACCTGTGTTCCACAAAAAGATTTGTACCGGATGCGGGGTTTGCGTGAGTTCATGCAATACGGTCAATATACCAGTCGCCGTTAAGATCAAACCTCTTATGGTAATCGAGCAACAAATCCGTAAAAAAGAACTGGAAGAAGAACAGGCACGCTACGAAGCCGAGAAAAAAATCCAGGAACAAAAAGAGCGCGAAGAGGAACTCCGCGCTCAAGAAGCCAGTGTGACCTCAGAGCAGGAAGAAAAGTAACGCTCCCTCAACGTGTTCTGAGCAGTCATCATATCTTGTTTTGTAGGGCAATTCTGTAGGATTGCGATTTATCACCATCTAACCTTGCAGAACGGAATCCCCTTGCAAATCCTCCCTATTTTCAGTATCTTGATGGGTCTTTTGACGGCTTCCCAACTTTAAATTTAACGGATATATAATGCAACGTACGCACACCTGTGGAGAATTAACGGATAAAAATATCGACCAAGTAGTCACCCTTTGCGGGTGGATACATACTCGAAGAGATCACGGAGGGCTGATCTTCATTGATCTCTGGGATAAATACGGCCTCACGCAGGTTGTATTGAATCCGCAAATCGACCAACTGGCCCATCAGGAAGCACAGTCGCTGCGTGGAAACTTCGTAATCTCTGTGGTGGGAAAAGTCAGAGCCCGCCCCGATGATATGATCAACCCCAAACTCCAGACAGGAGCTATTGAGGTTTATGTCGACGAACTCGACATATTGAATCCGTCAAAAACCCCGCCCTTTTCAGCATGGGAAAGTCAGGAAGTCGGCGAAGTCACCCGGCTCAAGCACCGCTATCTTGATTTGCGAGGTGAGGAACTGCAAAAGAATCTCGCTCTACGTTACCAGATCACCCGAACGGTGAGAAACGTTCTGCATGACGAAAAGTTTATGGAGATCGAAACGCCTGTCCTGACCAAGAGCACTCCTGAAGGAGCGCGGGACTACCTGGTTCCAAGCCGTCTCAATCCGAAAAATTTCTATGCCCTGCCTCAGTCACCCCAACTGTTCAAACAGCTTTTAATGGTATCGGGCATGGATCGATATTTTCAGATTGTGAAATGTTTTCGCGACGAAGACCTTCGCTTGGATCGACAACCTGAATTCACACAAATTGACATGGAAATGTCGTTCGTTGACGAAAAACAAATCTTCCCGCTCGTGGAAAATATGATTGCTTCCATTTATAAAGAAGCGCTTGGAGTCAAAATCGAAACTCCATTCGCAATATTGAAATATGAAGATGCAATCAACAGGTTTGGATCCGATAAGCCAGATCTTCGCTTCGGACTAGAAATCGTAGACGTGAGCGAGGAAGTTAAGGGAGTCGGATTCAAAGTTTTCACGCAAGCGCTCGAAGCAGGCGGACAAGTCAAGGCAATCAACATCAAACAAAGCACCGACACCCTCTCGCGCAAGGCGCTGGACAACCTCACCGAAGTCGCTAAAACGTACGGGGCCAAAGGAATGGCCTGGATAAAGATTCAGGAAAACGAACTGCAGTCGCCCATCGTTAAATTTTTTGAAAAAGAAATGCTCGACCGTCTCATCGCAAAAGTAGAAGGCAAACCCGGCGACACCATCGTCTTCTCCGCCGACACCCCGAAAATTGTAGCCGATTCACTGGCCAACGTAAGACTGAGCGCGGCAAAACTGCTCAACCTGATAGACGAAAAACTGATCAAACTGGCGTGGGTCACCGAGTTTCCATTGGTGGAATATGATGAAGAAGCAAAACGACACACAGCAATGCATCACCCCTTCACCGCCCCATTGGATGAAGACCTCGATAAATTTGAATCCGCTCCGGGAGAAATAAGAGCGCGGGCTTACGATTTGGTTTTGAACGGTAATGAAATTGGCGGCGGAAGCATCCGTATTCACCGCAAAGAAGTTCAGGAGAAAATGTTCAAACTACTCGGCATCGACTCAGAGGAAGCCGATTCAAAATTTGGTTTTCTGTTAGACGCCCTGCAGTACGGTGCGCCGCCACACGCCGGCATAGCATTCGGACTGGACCGTATCGCCATGTTACTGGCAGGAGCGCCATCAATCCGGGAAGTCATAGCATTTCCAAAAACCCAGAAAGCCACCTGCCAGATGACGCAGGCTCCCTCCGAAATCGACCAGCAACAACTCAAAGAACTAAAACTAAAATACGACCTCAGCTAACAACATAGTTCATAGTTTCTAGTTCTTAGTACATCAGGTTTTAGCTTTCTCACGATGTCGTCCTGAGCCCGTCGAAGGGCACTACCTTGACTCTACCCCAATTAGCAAAAACAAAAACCATTCACCACCTTCTCCTAATGATGGTGAGTGCCGTCATGGACGTGGCCGTGGGATAGTTCTTCCTCCGTGGCGTCGCGTACTCCGAGGATTTCTATGCTGAAGTGAAGGGTCTGGCCTGCCAGCGGGTGATTGCCATCCACATTTATCTCGTCATCTTCAACGCTTATCACAGTAAAAATCTGCTTGTGGCCGTCCATTTCCGAAGCGAATTGCATTTCGGGCTTGATATCTGCTTTCGGCGGAAAGTTGGAACGGGGAATTTTTAACCGGAGCCCGGGGTCATCTTCACCGTACCCTTTGTCAGGGGAAATCGTCACATCCTTTTTATCGCCCACGGCCAATCCGTCAATCGCTTCCTCAAGTCCCGGAACAATATTTTTCGCCCCGTGAAGATAATTTAAAGGCTCTTTGGCATCAGCACTATCCAATTCCTCCCCTGCGGAGTTTTTCAAGCTAAAGCCCATGGTCACAACATCATTTTTTTTAATCACAATTTACTCCAATAAAAAGATTTCAAGTTACATATTTACATCTAAATTATCAATCAAGAATATACTTTCCGCTGTTGATTCTTTCCGCGAGTTCTTCGACGAAGAGTTCCAGGTACTGCGGAGAAGCGGCGGAAAGGTGCGGTTGAATGAGAACGTTTTCCATCTCCCACAAACGTGATTCTTCCGGGAGCGGTTCTACAGCAAAGACATCGAGGTAGGCCCCCGCCAGTTTTCTGTTTTCCAGCAGTTCCACCAAATCCTGTTCATTATATACATTGCCGCGTCCCACATTATACAGATAACAACCCGCAGGAAGTTTTTCTAAAAGTTCACGAGTTACCAGTCCTTCAGTTTCACTTCCGCCGGGAAGTGCGAGGATAAGGTGATCGGTCGTTGGCAGTGCTGAAACTTCCGCAATTTTATCAGCCGTGACAATGCTGTCTCCTTCCACGAAGTAATCCGGGGGTTCAGAAAGAGTTCTTTTGATTCCAGTTATTGCACAGCCAAAAGGTTTGAGAAACTTTCCTATGCATTGCCCTATCTTACCGAATCCGAGTACAGTTACCCGGTTCCCTTTGAGTGACCCGAGTTTTTCGGAGACTTTTATTCGCGCCCATTTTTTCTGCAACTGCATTTTATTAGAAAAATGAAAAGCTTTCAAAAAATAAAAAACCGCCCCGACAACACTTTCCGCCATCATCGGCCCATGGAAAGCCCCGTATGAAACCACAACCTTGCTCTCCTCCAGATCAATCCAGTCTTTTCCTGCCGCCGGGGTGGCGATGCATTTAAGATTTGGCGCGTTCTCCAGCCATTCACTCTTGAAAAACCACACGATAGCCATTTTCGCCTCTGGCAGGCGATCCAGAAACTCTTTAGAGTTTGAACAAATAGTCACTCGCAATCCGGGAACCCTCTCCTCCAGAATATTCCCGTGAACCGGCAGAAAATTCCATGCCTGAACATGCGGATGGGTCATATAGACCAGTATGTTTTTATTCACATTCATCAAGTATTTCCCAGCCCAACATCAGAAAAGTCACCCGCGCCATAAGCTAATCGACAAAAATTCAAAGGCTTCAAACTGTATACATTCGTATACACCCTTTATCTAAACCTGCAATCATTTTAAGGCAGTAAATTTCACCTCATATTTTTAACTCACTGGAAACTATATGCTTATAAAGCCCGCGTCAACTTGGTACGCTTCTTGCCATTTAGTCAATCAGAATTAGTTATCAATTCACTCCCTCCCATATAAGGAGAAACTTAAATGACTCGTTCAGATTTAACAACTAAAATGTCTTTGCGGTTGAAAATATCAAAGAAAGAAGCTGATCGCTACCTTACTGCCTTTCTCGTTTCGATTATGGAAACATTGGGTAGAGATGGTCGTGTGGTGATACAAGGGTTTGGCTCGTTTAACTTGAGGGAATACAATGCCCGCATTTCTAAAAAAACCGTTAAGATTTGTTCAACAGATAAACCCGTTGACCCCAACTTCAAAGCCAAACCCCTCCTGGAATCTGATTTCTAAACCGAACTCTTCCAAAATTCAGAACAGTACCTATTTGGACTCATCACAGGCTTCTGCTCGAAACTTCTTGTATTAAGTAGACTTTTGCGTGAGACTGTTCAACCT
>PCCT01000063.1 GCA_002731985.1 Nitrospinota bacterium | reverse complement strand
TCGTAATTCTCGCCCTCTTCCTCAGCAGCCATTATCTCCGGCTTACCCAACCACTGAAGTTCGTTGCTCAATTGGATGGAAATATCCTGATAGTCCCTGCCCTCCTCTATCAATTTACGGGATAAGGCTGTAACAGGAAGTTGTGAAACAAGAGGCTCCAGAATGGGATGCGTCATATTCGGAAGTAATTTTCAAAGGACCTTGAAGGTTTTAAGTTTTGAAAATGAATTGGAATCCATAATATCCTTAACTCCCTCATCAGCAAGATAGTTTTCCATCATAAGCAGGGTTTCGATATTGACCAACGTTTTAGTTTCCGACAAGGCCTTCGCTGAATCTGGATGTAGATAATTTCGCCCCAGATTAAGGTGCCTGACTTTCTTTAGGGCCTGTGACCTTGCAAGCACCTTAATCCCCTTAACAGAAATTCCAGTACGGTAAAAGTTTAACTTTCTTAGATTTCCAAATTGAGGGTTTTTTGCAAGGGCGATGAGAGTCTCATCGCCGACCTGATTTTCCTGCATATTCAATACCTGCAATTTTGATAAATGCGGACAATCGGCTATAGCAACACCGCCGGAAGTTTCAATATTATTGAAACAAATATCTAGAACAGATAATCCTTCAAGAAAGGAGGCTTCAGCCAAAGCCAAGGCCCCCTTGTCGGCCAAATTATTTTCTTTAAGATATAGACGCTTAAGATTTTTAAACCGATCGCAACCGAAGAGCTGGACAGCGCCACGCCAGGTGATGGAATTGCTGGATAAATCCAGATCCTCAATCGGACCAAGTCTGTCAGACTGAACAAGAGCCTCAACGCCCTCATCCCCAATAAACTTGCCCTTAAGCTCAATGGTGTCATCACCTTCAGCAAGAGATTCGTCAATCAGTCTATTTATATATTCAATCTTGGGTCGAGAGACCATCAGCTTTTTTTATTTTTATATTGATTACACATCGAAAACCGATGTCGTTAAATCCACGGGATAAAGGATAACTCCAGTCACGGTATCCCGTAGCCATCGCTTTAATACTATCTGACCAGGAGCCACCACGTCGAACTTTCATCACGCCACTGCTGGGTCCCTTTGGATTATGTAGAAACTCAGAGAAATGATAACCGAGTGCGTACCAGTCACTCACCCATTCCCAGACATTCCCTGCCATGTCATGTATTCCATTATTATTTGGCGGAAAACTCCCAACCGGCTTTGTATTATCACGCAACTTTAATCCGCCACGGGCCTGATGGGCATTTGGATTAAATTCATTCCCCCATGGAAAAGAACAACCATCGCCACTGCCAGCCGCTTTTTCCCACTGGGCCTCAGTAGGCAATGTTTTTCCGGTAAGGTAACAATAATCTACCGCTTCATACCAGCTAATTTTAGTTACAGGACAGTCATCACAATGAGAAAGAATACTGCGGCGTAATTCATGATCAGGTTCAATCTGCTCATACCGCTTGTTGGTGACTTCATATTTGTCAATCATGAATGCATCCAAATGAACCACATGCTCAGGAGCACCATGCCTTGGACCAAGTTTATTGCATCCCATTTTAAACTTACCGGCTGGGATCAAGACCATATTATCAGTAGTATTTCCAGGCTCGGTATACTCAGCAAAAGCAACACCGGCAACAGGGAAATAATAAATTAGAAAAAAGATGCCAAATAAAATACGCACGGAATAATAGATATGGGTTATGAACCGATGCTGATACTCTTTAAACGTTCCAACACAGATAAGGTCGCGCGTGAGCGGTTAAGGGTATAAAAATGGATACCCGGCGCCCCCTGCGATAAAAGGTTTTCACATTGAGCAGTGGCATGATCAATTCCAATTTCACGAACTGCCTCAGGATCATCCTGAACGGATTCTAGACGAGCCAGTAAATCAGCCGGAACCGTTGCGCCGCACATCTTTGTAAAACGTTTGATCTGTTTCAAATTAAGAATCGGCATGATCCCAGGAATAACTGGCACATCAACCTCTATATCCTTCAAATTTTTCACAAAATCAAAATAAACTTTGTTGTCAAAAAATAATTGAGTCACGATAAAACTTCCACCCGCTATAATTTTATTTTTAACATGTTCCAAACCCTGTCGGTGATCCGGACACTCTGGATGTCCCTCTGGATAACCAGCTACACCGATACAAAACGGGAATTTATCGCGAGTAAACCCCACCAACTCAGAAGCAAAACCAAATCCATTCTCAGGCTTAACAAAATTTGTCTCACCTTGAGGCGGATCCCCGCGAAGGGCGAGCACATTATCAATGCCTTGCTCCTGTAAGCTTTTAAGAACTGAGCAGATTTCATCGGAACTATGCCCAACACAAGTAAGGTGGGCCATACTTTCCAAGCCAATTTCATTTTTGATACGGCCCACCAGATCGATGGTCTTCGAACGTGTACTTCCACCTGCGCCGTATGTTACCGACACAAAGGCCGGATTCCAGGATTTCAAACGATCAATTGTCTGGAATAACTGATCGAATCCATCATCATCTTTAGGGGGGAAAAACTCAAACGAAAATGCAGGCCTGACCTCTTGAAGAATTTCTTGAATTTTCATAAGTCTATGATAACACAGAAGTTTCAAGCATACGGCTAATTGCGGAGGATATCATTGATAAAGATCAAATTTTTTAAGGTAGGAAACAAAGTCAACTATATTGACCAACTCAACGGGCTCTTCATCTATTGCATTGATCGCCTTGTCATCAAAATATCCAGTAGTAATAACAATGCCCCTGGATGCCCCCTCACCTTTTACTGTATCAAGAAACCCTCTTACTTTAATAGCGTCGACTGTGTTGTTAGGAGGGTTTATTATACAAAGTGCCAGATACACCCCGCCGACAACGGGTGTCTCATCAAACATCGCAATTTCGAGTTCGGTGTTATTGGCCCAGATGGAGTGTTTATGTTCGAGGTTAAACTTGGAGAGAAACTCAATACACTTTTCTTTAAAGGCTTCCTGATCTTTAAGGTACAAAGGGATGTCATCAGGACTGTCGAAATGAATCTGTTCTTTAGGAGGGGGGGGGGATGTATTTTTAAGGAGCACTATCAGAATAATGCCAAGAATAAATGATACACCGGTGATTAAAAAGATCCCCACTACTTTATCATTTCATCCCATATTTTTTCTTTTTTGCCCTGCTTGATCAAACGATCATGCGCGATCATCTGTCGCACAGCAATCCAGAATACAAAGCCGACAAACCCAAGCATTGCCCCAATGGGAATATTATCTGGCTTGAATGCAATAAGAAGAAAGTTCTCTAATCCTGAATTTTCCATTTATTTGCTCTCAAAAATAACTAACTGGTTGATAGATATATTAACCCTAATACTAATTAAATTAAGCAGAAATATAATATATGCTGAGAAGGCTACTCATCCTCATCATCTTCTTCGTCATCATCTCCTTCTTCATCCTCGTCATCTCCCTCTTCATCCTCGTCATCTCCTCCGGATTCGCCCAGCACTAAGGAGTCATCAAAATCAGCTGTATTGTAGGAGACAATAAAATCTGTAATTGCCTCAACCTGACTGTCGACAGGGCCGATTGTTGTAAGCTCTTTGAATTTCGATTTCACAACAAGTTCCTCACCCTTCTTATCCCAATGGGAAGGCATCTTGGTCCAGGGAATCATCCCTCGTGTATCTTTCAACCATTTAGGAATCCAATCCTCTCGTAACCTTTCTCCAGCAACGGAGAAGTCAATTCCCTTTGCGCCATCATCATGGCATTTTCCACAATCCATATAGTTAACCGCCTTAACACCGATTTCAATTTTGTCCTTGGCTTTCTGAGTATTGATACCAGCTTCATATGGAATTTCCGCAGGAGATAAGGCCTCGAAATATGCGGTCAAGTCACGAGCCTCTTTATCAGTCAAAAAGAAAGTAGGCATACGAGCCTTAACCCAAGTTCTGACTTTAGTCGGATTTTTCAAGAAAGAGAAAAGCCAAGAGCCCTTGATTCTTTCCCCCACATGATAGTTACCCAATTCAAGAGGAGGAGGATAAAAAGCTTTTCCTTCAATATATTTCTGAATCAAGCCGCCCTCGCCTTCCACATGATGACAGCCTTTACAATTATATTTTGTAACCAGACGACGACCCGTCTCGACAACTTTCTCTTTATCAGAGAGATTTTTTCTGTAATTCTCGGGAACTTTTGTTCCATTGAAACCTTTTAATAGGACAACCAACGCATCGATTTCATCTGGTTTCAAATGGAAATTGGGCATTTTATCCAGCACACGCTCAGTACGGAAAGAGTTTGGTTTTTTCAGTTTGGTACGCACCCAGGATTCCCAAGTGTGAGGAACATGCGAATCACCAAACTCCAGTTCCATAATCATTTTTCGTCCAAAGGCAGACAGCTCTGGAGCGATTCTACCCTCCTTTTCCATGCCATTGATATCATGACAAGCAAAACAGCCACGACGCCTGACAACCTGCTCACCGTATTTAATCAATCTCGGGTTGCTGATCGATTTATCTATTCCCGGGATAACTTTCTTCTCTCCATGCTGCATCAAATAAGAAGCTAAATGACCAGCTTCTTCCTTGGAAAGCCTGAAATCGGGCATGATGCTATGATCATTATATGTTTTTGGAGCACTGAGCCAAGTGACAATCCAATCAGCGCTAACTTTGTTAGCAATGTTATTCAAGTTCGGACCAAACGCCTCACCCTGCCCGTCTAGTTCATGGCAAGCGAGACAGCCGACAGTTTTGAAAAGTTTTTTACCTTTCTCAGGGTCTCCAGACTCAAAATTTTCCGCAAGGGTGTAGTCCTTATCAGATGAAGCCATCAAATAGGCAACTACAGCAAAAGCATCCTTGTCATTAAATCCGAAATCAGGCATTGCTGTTTTCGGAAGGTATGCCTTTGGATATTTAACCCATCGAAAAAGCCAGCTTGGATCAACCTTTGCAGCAATGCGAGTTAACCGTGGTCCCGCCTTACGCTCATCAGCATATCCATCGGCGAGATGACAGCCATGACAACCCAGCTTAGTAAACAGACGTTTACCTTTAGATAAAATCGGGGCACCTTCCAGATTAATCACATCAGCATGACAATTACGACAAGTCGACTGCATGAAAATGCCGCGATTGATAGGCTCATTTACTTCGGTGGTTTGGTCAGTTTCATGGTGCGAACCATGAGCATCCTCAGCAGGTGCAGTGGCAGTACCCTGTCCGAGGTGACACCAAGTACAGCCAGTACGCCCAGGTGGATGCTTAGCAATTAAAATTTCTTGATTAGGGTGCGACTTGAGGGGTTGTTCGTGATTCTCGTAACGAGTGTCGCGATAAGAAATATGGCAGGTCATACATCGATCCACTCGATATATGATTTCAGAAAAACTGTTTTTTCCGAACCCGGGAATAACCGTCTGTTCTACAGCCGCTGGACGCCAGAAAAATGGAAAGGGCTTATAGAAATCCATTGTTCGTTGGGCGGCATCCCTATCCATGCGCATATTTCGTAATTCTTTACCAAGCTCTTCCTGACTGACTTTTTTAGCTAGAAGCTTATCCTCAACAACTTTTAACAGATTTGCTTTTTCAGCAATAATAGGATCCCATTCTTTGATTTCTATCTCAACTTGATGAACCTTTGCCTTTTGCACATCAAAGTTTTCACCTTCGTGCATAGCCTTCTTATAAAAGTAGTACGCTTCATCAAGGCGACTTCCGGCAAATTTCTTTTCTTCAATTACCTCGGCAAGAGCGATTTCAGCATCCTGTACCTCATCAACCAGAAGCTGATATTCATCAGAAGCATCCAACTCACTTGCCACCTGACTGAGGCTGTTTTCTAATTCGGCCTCCCTAGACGCTATTTTTTTGTCAACGGCCTGCCACTTTTCCTCAGCAAAAGAATACTGTGTTTTGAAATATTCATTCTGATACTGTTTGAATCCGCGACGACCGTACTCATCATCCCAAAACGCCCACAGGGTGACAAACAGGAGAGCGCCGCAGGTGGCGAAGAAGAGAAAGCTATAAGAAACCTCTTCGTCGATGAACTGTTTTTCTACGTTCTCAGGCTCTTCTTCTGGTTTTGAATCTTCTGGAGTGCTCAATGTATTTTCTCAGGAAAACTTTAACAATATTAGGATATCAAAAACGAAACCATTCAAATATTAAACCAGGGCGTGACCCACACATATTTAATGTTGAACCCAAGCCTCAGGACAATTTTGATTACTATGCCTATCATGATGAGATATAGCTGAACCTTGATCAACATGCGTAACAGACCAACAGCTTTGATAGCTTTTCGTTCGACAAACAGATATGCCGCTGTTCCCAAAGCAAAATAGCCGATAATAACTACTCCACCAAACAGCATAGCCATTTCATAAGTACGCACACCAAAGGCGTAAGGCAAATCAACACTGACCAGAGCCACAACCTTATGAGGATCCCAATACTGCCAGGGCATAAAAAGGTTCCAGCCAGGGCCACGCAAGAAAACACCCATTATGATAAGCGCGATCCACAATACCAAAAACCCAAAACTATATACCCAGATTGCTACCTTGCGCTCGGCATAAGTGTAATAACCGTTCCCTTTAGGGTTTATATCAAGATAAGGAATCAGCATGAGACCTACAATGATGAGTACAGGGGCCACAACACCTGCGAACCAAGGGTCGAAATAAACGAGGATGTCCTGAAGTCCGAGAAAATACCACGGAGCTTTGGAAGGATTAGGAGTTTTAGTAGGATTGGCGGCTTCTTCCAAAGGAGCATCGATAACAATCGACCAGACAGTCAGACCGATAATAGTAAAAAGCGCACAGAGAAACTCAAGTCGCACCAGATAAGGCCAGACATGTACTTTCTCTGCCAAACCTTCTACTTTATTTTTTGGGGCTTCTGCCGCCATACAAACCTTCCTTTCAACAAATCACGGGCTGAAATATTAAAGAGGGCCGGAAATACCACCATCTTTTCTAATTCGCCAGAAATGTACAATCATCAAAGCACCTGATACCAACGGTATAAAAACACAATGTAAAACATAAAACCGGAGCAACGCAGGGGGACCAACCAGACTCCCACCCAGCAATACAGATCGAGCATCGTATCGTGGAGTTACACCAACATATTCAGCAAAAGGTCCCTCATTGCCCAGAAACGGTGTCGCACGGGCCATGTTAGTCCCAACAGTAACAGCCCACATGGCCAATTGATCCCAAGGCAACAGGTAGCCGGTAAAACTCAGTAACAAAGTGAACGTGACAAGAAACACCCCGATCACCCAGTTAAACTCCCTGGGCGGCTTGTAAGACCCTGTCAGGAAAACCCTGAACATGTGAAGCCATACCGTAATAACCATGGCGTGTGCGGCCCAACGGTGCATATTACGCATCAACATTCCGAAAGGAACGTCGTATTGCAGGTATTTCATATCAAAATAGGCATACTCACCTACAGGACGGTAATAAAACATCAGAATAACGCCAGTCACAACTGTCGATAAAAACAGAAGAAACGTAATTCCACCCATGCACCAGGTGAATTTGATACGTAGAGCGTGGCGATGTATCTTTACAGGATGAAGGTGGAGCCACACGTTACTGGCAATCTGAAGCACCCTGTTTCTCGGGGTGTCAGCGTACCCATGGCGGAACGAAGACGTCCATATCTGGGACTCTACAATAACCTTTTTTATTTCATCGAAAATTTCCCCGCTTTTGACCTTTGCAACAAGTTCGGCCAAACTAGGAATTCCAGGTTTCTTTGCCGCCAAAATACTAACCCTCCAATGGAAATGAGAAGGACAATTGAAAAGAAAAAAAGAACATAGAAAAATTCAGGCCGCTATACAAATAACTTCGCGCCCGGTTTTGTCCATTCGTCCTTTTCCATAAGATACTTTTTACTTTTATCGATAACAATCTGCCCGTCAGGGCCGACCTCTATTTTAAGCCGCTCCAACGCCCTTGGTGCGGGCCCCTCAAAGTTGACACCGTCCTTTGTAAAACCACTACCATGACAGGGGCATTTATACTTGGACTCCGTTTTCAACCAACGTGGAGTACAACCCAAATGGGTACAGAACGCAAATATGACGTATATGCCTTCCAAGTCCCGGATGATCCAAACTCTCTGATCCTTAACCCATTTCGTGCTGACCTCGCCCACTGTATAATCGCTAGGGCGACCCGCTTTAAAAATAGGTGATGGCTCGAATAGAACCCGAGGGAATAGAAGGCGAGTGAAGTACAGTCCGGACAGACCCAGCGACGCCATAAAACTGGCCCAACCCGCAAGAGAAAAGAAATCTCTGCGTGACCATAGCGTATCTGTGTTCTCTTCCTTTTTTTTACCCGATTTTTTACCAGCAGATTTCGCCGGTTTTTCTTTTAAATCTACTTCGGCCTCAGCCATAAAAAAACTCCAAAAAATCAAAGCTTTGGAAAGTTGCTACCTGCCCTTTTTTTAAGCATCAAGACAAGCATCCCACTCTAAGAAAATTGGTTTTTAACACAAAAGGAAAAACCAGTCAAGATAAGTTATTTATTCCGCTTACAGGACATTGCGTTGCGCCTTAAGAGCCCTGCTACAAGAGCGAGCCGCTTCTCTTATTCCATGATTTTCTCCCGCCCCATCACAAGCCAAAGAAGCGAGCGCTCCCACCTTCATTCCCTTTTTCATAGCCAATAACACCAGAGAAATCAATTGAGAAGCATTATTGGAATAAATCTGCCCTCCGAGCACCACCCCACTTCTGGCATCGGCGGTAATTTTGCAAAATCCCCCCGCCTCATCACGAAGCAACGAGTAGTCCAGGTTCTCCCATAAAAATTTCCCTTCGACGGCTCTAAATCCTTTATGATGAGCCTCTTCAGCAAAACAGCCCACACAAGCTATTTCTGGCTCTGTACCAATTAAAAATGGAGTCCAGTCCGAGTTCACTGCTTTATTTTTCCCCATAGCATTATCCGCCGCAACCCTGCCCTCCTCCTCAGAAATACCGGTGGTGGTTTTTCGGCCGGTAACACTTCCCACAGCAAAAATTCCTGCTGTACTGGTTTCAAGCACTTCGTTCACCAGAATCTCTTCATGTTCACCCAACCTGATTCCCAAATCTTCGCACCCGAGGTTCAATGAGTTTCCCTCACGATCCAAATTCAACACAATTTTTTCAACCTGAAACTTGACTCCTCCACTCAATGTCATATCAAGCATTCCATCATTTTTGAAATAAGATGAAAGTTTTTTATCAGGCAGAATTTTAACCTTTAACTTTTTAAGCGAGCTCTCAACAGCATCAATAATATCCGGATCCTGCCCCGTTAACAGGCGTGGCTCCTGATGACTCAGAAACACCTTACTGCCAAGCCGCCGGTACAGCGTAGCCAACTCGCACCCACTGGCCCCGCCTCCCATTATAAATACTGACGCGGGAAGTTTATTACTCTGGAAAACATTGTCCGCAGACAGGACAACATCTTTTTCAAAAGGAAGTGTTGGCAAAGCAACAGGATGAGATCCTGTCGCAATTATAATTTTCCCCCCAAGAACCTCTGTACTCACGCCATCAGTTTCCACCTGAACAATACTCGGAGACAGAAGGATTCCTCTACCCAATCTGATTTCAACCCCAAGTTCATTGAGCCTTGACGCTCTATTGCTCACTACCGCCTCGATAGCTCTATTTACGCGGTGAGAAAATTTTTCAATGTCTATGGTGCCGTTGGCATGAATGTCAGACGTGCGGTCATTTAGCGCCGCTATAGCTGCCTTGTAAGGATATACGCCTTTGTGAAAGGATGAGCCCCCAATTCTGTCCTGCTCTATGAGGCACACTCGCGCCCCTTGATCGGCTCCACGTAAGGCCGCCGAAATGCCAGCAGGCCCGGCTCCTATTATTACGATATCAAATGCTTCCATTAAAAAAATAATCCTTTAGAGGTAATTCGCATGGTTTCATTCTACCTTATTCATCTCCCGCAAAAAAATACGAATGACAGAATTTTTATATGGAAATCATAAAACACAGAAGGTGGCGATTTCAACAAGGAGGACCAATCCCACTGATGCCAATACAGCATGCAGGGTGACATTGATTCTGCGTGCTACTGGAACGACAAATAAGAAGTAAGCCAACACGGCATAGTTAGGCCACCCGTTCAAAGATTGGGAATGCGTAACCCACAAAAATACGCAATAGCAAATAACAACAGCATAATAAATTATACTGTGAAGTTTATAACCTTTTTGTCTTTTATCCTGGGGAAGTATGCTGACACCAACAAGAATATTGGCGGTCGCGATTAGAATGGTGAGAAATATGAGGATGAAACTGGGGTTTCCAAAAACACCTTCAAGGGTAGTGGCCTGCATAGTATCAAGACTCTAGTTCCACGCGATTTCTACCCTTTTACTTAGCTGTGTCCATAGTCAAACAAGGCGCTTTCGCCATCCCCTATCTTTGCAGAGGAAACCCCAAGGCTAACGGTAACTCTTAACTCGCGATCACCGTGGATAAAATATTCCTTCTCCACCCCTTTACGAACCTTGTCTGCCAGCGCCTTAGCATTTTGTGTATTTAATTTATGGAACAAAACCACAAACTCCTCTTCCAGTATCAAGTTACTAAAAAACTCAGCAATTTCTCGCCCAAGATCGGTAGGAGATTTTGGTCGGGTAACTTTTTGGACAACTCCTCTCAATTCACTAAGTCTTACGGACAATGAGTGCTTTTCACCAGTCAAATTGGTTACACCGTCAATACATATCAACAAAAATCGGGTTTTGCCGCGTCATGACTGCATTTTAGCCATTTTTAAGGGACGTTAACTAGTCATGAACCTTATATATTTATATTCTTGAATTACTTTGCAACCGGAATAATAAAATGGTGCCGATGGGGAGATTCGAACTCCCACGGATCGCTCCATACGCCCCTCAAGCGCACGTGTCTACCAGTTCCACCACATCGGCATTTAACTTATTCTGACTTTTCATCTCCGGCTTCGGGCACTGGCGGAGCTGAACTTGCCGCGGCAGGTACTTCTGTCTCCGACATAATTGAGCGGGATTTCTCTTTCGAGGACATGGTCGCCAAAGTAAGCGAGGTGATCATGAATAATGTCGCGATGGCGGTTGTCATTTTGGTCAAAAAATTACTCGCACCAGAACTGCCAAACATGGTCTGGTTGCTTCCAGCACCAAGGCCAGAACCCATGCCGGCGCCTTTCCCAGTTTGTAAAAGAATGACGAGGATAAGAAACAGTGTGCATATTACATGCACCATAATAATTAGGGTGTGCATTGGAGTCGATCTCCCTTATAAAGCTCTATTGCGAAAAATTGATAATATCATAAAAATAATCAGACTTCAGGCTGGCCCCACCCACCAGAAGTCCATCTATATCCTGCTCAGCCATGAGCGGTGCGCTGGTCTCGGGCTTCACGCTTCCTCCATAGAGGATGCGAATACCCGCTGACCGCTCTGACCCAAATATTTTTTCCAACCAGGCTCTAATAAACCGGTGAACGTCCTGAGCCTGTTCCGGGCTGGCATTGAGCCCTGTCCCTATTGCCCAAACAGGTTCATAAGCGATAGCCAGCCTATCGAGTTGCCCTGTATCAAAATCAGCCAGACCACCCGCTAATTGGCTTTCAACAACGTCATGAGTCCGGTCATTATCCCTATCGTCAAGAGACTCGCCTAAACAGAAGATAATGTTCAATCCCTGGTCACAGGCAATTTTTATTTTTCTGTTTATCAGTTCATCGGTTTCAGCAAAGAACTGTCGTCTCTCTGAATGCCCAAGTATGACGTAATTGCAACCGGCGTCCTTAAGCATAGCCGCCGAAACTTCCCCGGTTCGTGCACCCTCTGCCTCAGGCCCCATATTTTGGCCGGCCAGCAAAATTCTACTTCCCTCGATCCTCTCACGAACCACAGCTAAAGCTGTAAATGGCGGCGCAACAATAATATCTACTGAATCGGACAAAGGCGACTTACCCAGTATTTCCTCCACCCATTCGGCGGCAGTGGAAATAAGCATGTTCATCTTCCAGTTGCCCGCAATGATGGGACGTCTCATAGCATCCTATAGAAAACTTTTAGACGGAACGCTTCTAAAAAATCACAGCCCTTTTTTAACGATCAACTTTAACAGGTCGCGCACTCTGGAAGAATA
>PCCT01000062.1 GCA_002731985.1 Nitrospinota bacterium | reverse complement strand
GGCTGTTACCTGCCGAGACAAACAGTTAGTCAACATTCTCATGAAAAGAAACATAGTCGACCCAAAACCAGACATACCCGCACAACCTCTCGCCAAAGCACAGCAAACCGCCTGAGCGGGAGAATCTCATCCTGTAAAATAAATTTTTTTTTGGGCTGTACCAGATAACTAGCCCATATATTGCTTAACAAGTTGTTTAAACCGCTTTAATTGTGATTTAGATTTGGGGTTGTTAAATCGCCACTCACATTCCTTGGTAGTAATAGGCCGCTGTTTTAAAATTGATGTCTACCAAACCAGCCGCGCATCTTGCAGTTGTACCCGCAACAAAATGCCCCACAAAACGATCCTGTTTTGCTTTACTTAATCTACTTTTGCGCATGTACATTAGATAACATTTTCTTAGTTATCTGGTGCAACTCCTTAATTTTATTATAGGTTAGGGGTGTTTTCTCTGCGAGATGGCTGGAATTCTATCCGATGAGGCTAATACGGCTGGAAGGGTGGGGTTTCGCCTTGACATCACTTGGAGGGCTTGCAAATATACCGGGTTTTCACATTTGGTCTTGTGGTGGGTTTCCTTCACCCAGACAGCTCAATTATCAGGATGATGAACTATGGATGGTGCAGAAGAAAATACAGTTGAAACGGATAATAAAAAAGGTGGTTTTTTTTCACGCTTGAAATCTGGACTTCAGAAAACCCGTAGCAGTTTTGCCGGCGGGATTGACCGGGTGGTTAATGGCCCGGCAGAAATAGGACCTGAGTTATGGCAGGAACTGGAAGAGGTTCTGCTGATCGCAGATATGGGTATTCCCACGATGACCTGGATCATGGAAGAGTTGAAAAAAGGTGTCGCTACATCTCTTATCAGGGAAAAAGAAGGAATTCTGAATCATTTAAAAGAGCTTCTGGTTCGTGTTTTAGAGGAGGTCTCGGCGGAAGAACTTCCACCGGTAGAAGGCCCCTGTGTTGTGCTGATGATTGGTATCAATGGATCAGGAAAGACAACGACTATCGGTAAGCTGGCCGCAAGGTATAAAGCAGAAGGGCAACAGGTTATCGTGGCCGCCGGGGATACCTTTCGGGCGGCGGCAACCGAGCAGTTGCAGGCTTGGGCAGAACGTACCGGTGTTACTTGTGTGAGCCAGAAAAGCGGGACCGATCCTTCGGCAGTCGCCTATGACGCTGTTCAGTCTGCTGTGACGCGGAATGCAGATAGGGTTATTGTTGACACTGCGGGACGTCTGCAAACCAATAAGAATTTAATGGAAGAATTAAAAAAGATTAAACGCGTTATCGGGAAAGTAGTTGCAGGCGCTCCTCATGAAACTCTCCTGGTCCTCGACGCGTCCATCGGACAAAACAGTTTGTCCCAGGCGAGGTTGTTTCACGACACGCTGAATGTGGATGGACTAGTGATGACCAAGCTGGATGGCTCTTCCAAGGGTGGGGTATTATTTAACATCACTCGCGAACTTAAAGTACCCGTGCGCTTTATCGGAGTGGGTGAGAAGGTCGATGACCTTCAACCCTTTAATCCGAAATCATTCGTAGAAGCCCTATTCGACAAGTGATATTTCGAGCTTGCGGTTTCGCCTGACCTTTCCGATTTGTTTTTTCAAAGCAAACTGCCGAATCAGTTCGCGATCCTGCCCATCCATAGAGTAGGTAAAATGAAACTTTCCTAAAGAGGGGTTGCTGTCGTGTCGGAAAAAAGTGTGGAGTTGACCGTCTACAGAAAACTTGTCAAAGGTGTTGGGGGAAAGTTTTAGATCGATTTCGCCGAAGGCGGGACCCGCAGGATTGATAATCAGGAAACCCAGAAGAATACAGATGATCGAGTAGTGTTTTAATATTAGTTTTTTTCATTGGAGTCGTCCTGAATTTTAGAAGGGATTATTTTGTGATAAGAGATATTTTTTTGAGATGCGTTATGAAAATAGTTAATCGAATTTATCGATAGTGCCTTCACGGATGCCCACCTCAAAGGCCTGGGTTTCCTTGGATAGTTTTCCACTCAACAGTATGAGTCCTATCAGATTTGGAACAGTCATCATCGCGTTCATCGCGTCAGAAAAATTCCAAACGATTTCCAGTTTTACCATGGCTCCAACAAACACAAAAATTACCCAGAGGTATCGATAAAAATGGACCCACTTTTCTCCAAAAAGATATTCGAAACATTTTTCTCCATAATACTCCCATGCCAGAATCGAGGAGAAGGCAAATGTCACGGCACTGAGAGTTACCAGCAGGCTACCCCAGTTTCCAGAAAGGCTACCGGTGAATGCTTGCATGGTCAAAGCGACGCCGGTTTCTCCTGAAACCCAAACCCCCGAGGAGCTCAGAGCCAGCGCGGTGAGAGAACACACAACCAGAGTGTCGAGAAAGGTTCCTGACATTGAAACGAGGGCTTGTTTTCCAGGGTGGTTGGTTTTTGCCGCCGCCGCCGCGATGGGAGCGCTTCCCATTCCTGATTCGTTGGAGAAGAGACCCCGCGCCACTCCAAAACGGATTGTTTGAGCGAGGGAGGCTCCCAAAAATCCACCCGTGGCGGCCGTTCCGCTAAAGGCGTGTTCAAAAATCAACTGTATTCCTGAGCCCAGATGGTCCAGATTGGAAAATATAACCACTAAAGCGCCAATTAAATAAATCGCCACCATTATGGGTACAAAATAGCTCGCGACCTCGGCGATTCGCTTGATTCCGCCGATGATGACCAATCCTGTTAAAACAGATAACACAATTCCCATGGCAAACTTTCCCGATCCCGTAGCCTCTGCTACTGCGGTGGCGGTGGTGTTTGCCTGGATCATGTTGCCAATGCCAAATGCCGCCAAAGCGCCAAACGCGGCAAAACACATACCCAGCCATTTTTGGCCGAGTCCATGTTCCAGGTAATACATGGGGCCGCCGGAAATTTCTCCTTCCTCGTTGAACTGCCTGTATTTGACAGCTAAAAAACTTTCCGAATATTTTGTGGCCATTCCCACTAGGCCTGTCATCCACATCCAGAAGATCGCACCGGGGCCTCCCAAAGCAACGGCAGTGCTAACGCCGGCTATATTACCCATTCCCACGGTCGCGGCCATAGCCGTCATCAATGACCCGAAATGAGAGATATCCCCTTTGCCACTTCGCTCTTTAGAGAAGGTTAAGCGAAACGCGTAAAACAGATTCCTGAACTGAATTCCACCAAGCCGGAACGTCAACCAGAGTCCCGCTCCCAGTAGGAGAATGAGAAGCCAGGGCCCCCACATCAGGCTGGCAAAATCAGCAAAAAATTTACCCATATTTTTCCAAGTGATTGTAGGGCTTGGCAATATAATCAATTCCTCCTAAAGCAAATCCCTTAACCATGCTTTCAGTATCTGTCATTGCCGTGAGGAAGGTACCGGGAATCTTTTTGAAGGTGGCATCCTTTTTAAATCTACTGCAAACTTCAAAGCCTTCAATTCCAGGCAACCCAACATTCAGTAAAATTAAATCAGGATCTATTTCAGGGGCAGATGTAAGCGCGGTTTCTCCGTCAAGCGCGATTGAAACAGAAAGTTCCAATCTCTCTAGCACTTTGCGGAGGACAGTTATGTTTTCGGGAGTATCCTCAACGATGAGGATTTTCATTCCGGCGTATTCATAATCTTCGTGCATGACCGACTCCAATTGTAGTTCGGATCAGGATGGCTACGATATTATATCAGCAATATACACCATTTAGAATGATCCCCTACTCATCCCGATTAAACCCGCGCAGAGGAATATTGGGTTCTGAGGTTAAGTCCGCTTGTGGTTCAGGCTCAGGTTGGGATGAAGGCTGGGGCATTTCAGCCTCCGGTTCGTTTTGTTCCTCTGAGCCACCCCGCTTCACAGCCAGAAAAACTGCGATGTCCTGATTGATTTGATTTTGCGGGCACATTTTCAGGTGCTGTCGGTAAAATGGCATATTCATCATTAGATCATCATACAAGCAATCGAGGCCATAGTGATCGAACAGTCCTCTGATCGGTTTTGGTCCCACCAGAAATAAAATGCCGCCAGGTAAAAGCGCGCGCACTGATGAAGCCAGTATCTGTTCGCACACCCCTCGGTCTTGAAAGTAAAACATGGGAATCCATTTAAAGATCATCCCGTACTTGTCATTATAGACTTCTTCAAGATGCTTTCTTTCAGGCAGGAAAGAAACCTTTTTCAAATTGTCCAACTGATTTCGTTTCGCGGCATAGTCCCATAACTGATGCGCGTTTTTCTGGGCCAACTCCGGGTCGCTGTATAGGACCGTGTATTCACGCTCATGAGTACAATCAATACATCCGGCGATGACCATGTCGAAGGTATGCACCAGAACACGCTCGACTTTTTCCAATCTGGCGGACATTCCCGGCGCCATCTCCATATAATAAATGATTTGATCCAGCGCCAGCGGTTGCAAAGCAGGTTCCTCTATTTCAGCGTCTCCTTCCGGATAAAAAGGAACGGTGTAAATTGATTTAATGATGTCCGTCTCCGGAGCGAAGCCATTAAAAAACCATGTCCAGCTGTACGGATAATCCGGGATTTTCGCCGGTAAATCAGTTTGTGGTTTGACATTCCAGTCCGGATGAAATGAAAATTCTTTTCGTTCTTCCCCATCCACCAGGAAAAAAGCTCGGGACGAGACCTGCACCTCTCTCTGACAAGACGGGTTGCCGCCGATCGACCGGTTGACGTAAGGAATTGGATTAGTCTCATCGTAGCAGGTGACTTTGTAGATACATCCGTTGTGGACTGTCAGGCAAATTTTAGACATGTCATTAAAGTATCGCCATGGAGGATTAGACTGTGGTGTCCATGTGATTTCATGCGACCGGTTGGTGTCCATGAATACCCGTAAAATATCTTCTTCCCCTTCAGGAGCCTTGGGGATGAAAAAGGACGCGAAGATGTTATAGGCCGCCGTGGAAGGATAGGTGGGAAGCCCGCGATAGCGAAGAGTGTCCAACGCCTCCTCACGCGATTGATCTTCATAAATTCCCCATAAGAACTCAAAAGCGGCGCCACCACTTCCCGGTAGAGTGGACTGAAATAACTCCACAACAGGGATGATATCCAGCCTTGCCCAGTTGACCTGAAACATGAAGCTTAAGAATACTTTTCGACCGTCAAAGTTCCCATCGGGTAAAGCGAAGAGCGAATCCTTCGTTAGCTTGACGTTGTATTTGCCATCGCCAAGCGATTCCAGATTGCCTTCCTTGTAGAAGTAATTCACCTCCGATACAGGGACCCGCCAGACTTCGGCGGCTTTCTCGCGGAGAAACTCCAGAGTCATCTCCTCCCATCCCGGCTGACCCTTGATATCTATCTGCGACTGAAAAGTCCGCGAGCGAGGTTGAATGCCAACCCATTGCAAAGAGTCCAGTTGCATGCGCGCCTTCTCCAGACAGGTTTCACCCGTAGACGGGTCCTTGCTCCACTTGGCTTCATGCAGAGGGTGCCCGCCCGGGTCAGTCCCCAGAAACCGGCGACCTTCGGCATTGTAGAAGGCCATGTGTCCCGTCGGGTACACCTTGACGCGCGTATTGGCAACACTCGGTGCATCGCCACCGTGCACAAAAGTGGCGCCGTCTAGTTTCGTTACATTATGTTGAGCAAAGTTATCGCTGATAGACTTGGCAGAAGCCGCATTGCCATCAAACGAAAAAGAGCCAGGACGTGACAAAGCCGCTCGGATTTTTTTCTCCAGCACAGGATATCCCTCAAATTCTTAGAATTAATAAAAACGCTGATTATAGAGAGCCTAATCGCCTCCTGTCAATGAAGAGTGGTGGAAATGGATATTTATAAATGGCTATATAAGGTTGGCTTATTGCTTACACATTATAGAAAGCAGTCAAAGAACCAATTGCTGAAATTTGATCACGGTTAAGAGTCAGAACTTATATCCCTTACTATATGATGGTCGTCATTGTAACTTTAACTTACGAAATACCTCCTCTGTCTACCTAAGAAAGATATTGAAAACCGTTCGCGGTCTTCAATAAAAACTTCTCCCATAAAATGTTAACTGCTACAATGCGCTCATGTCATTAAATATTGCTTTGATAAATATGCCCTTCGGGTTCCATATCTACCCATCCATCCAGTTAGGGACCCTTTCCACTTTGCTCAAATCCAAAGGCTGGCCGGTGAAGAGCCATTATCTGAACCTTCACTTTGCCCACCAGTTGGGGATGCCTGTTTATAACAAGCTCTGTGAAAAAAGGTTTCTCGTCGGCGAGTGGCTTTTTTCGCATCTTCTGTTTGGCGAGAATCCTAATAATCAGGACTACATGAACCATTTTGATTCTCATATCGAAGAAATTTGCCAGTCCATTGACCGCCCGCGCGAATTTTTGATAGACGTCAAAACAAAAATGGTTCCAGAATTTCTTCAATGGGCGGTTGAGGCCGGTGACTGGGGTCAATACGACGTTATAGGGTTTTCCTCGACCTTCAATCAGAACGTTGCAAGCATCACACTGGCCAAACTGATTAAAGAGAAGCATCCATCCGTTAAGATCATGTTTGGCGGTTCCAATTTCGAAGATGAAATGGGATTGGAATATTTTCGCGTGTTTCCCTGGATTGATTTTGTCGTTCCCGGTGAAGCCGAAGGTGTATTGGTTCCCCTTATGGAGTCCCTGGAAAAAGGTGAAACTCCTCCGAAAGGAGTCGTGCACAGGGATGGTAGAGAAATAGTTTATGAAGACAATCACGAACTGTTAAATGACTTCAGTGAAAACGCTCCGCCTGATTACGATGATTTTTTCGAGCAGTTGCGGCAGATCGACCCCAACTCGCCACTGCTGGAAAACCCGATCATTCTATACGAGACAGCCCGGGGTTGCTGGTGGGGGGAGAAGCATCACTGCACTTTCTGCGGGCTGAATGCCAATACCATGGAATTCAGATCTAAACCGATCGATCAGGTTCAGGCCGATATTGCCTATCTGGCGCAACGCTACGACTCTTTCCGGTTCAGGCTTGTGGATAATATTCTGGAACTGAAATACATCGATGGCATCTTCGGAGAAATGGCCCACAACAATTTCGACCTCCAGTTTTTTATCGAAGTGAAAAGCAACCTTACTAAACAGCAGATCAAGTCACTTGCCCATGGCGGGGCTAATGTGATTCAACCCGGGATCGAAAGCTTCAGCCTGAATCAGTTGATGGCAATGGATAAAGGCGTACGACCGCTACAAAATATTCTCTGCATGAAATGGGCGATGTATTACGGGATCGCGGTGAACTGGAATATACTGATCGGATTCCCCGGTGAGACCGATGAAGATTATCGTAATCAAATCGATTTGATCAAACTTCTATTTCACCTGCCCCCGCCGGAATGTGTTGGCGACCTTTACCTGGAGCGGTTCAGCCCATATTACGCTCGTCCCGAAGAATACGGAGTCAAAATTAAAGCACCGGGAGAGGCCTATCCGTATGTTTACGATTCGCCCGATATCGACCTGTTCAAAATTGCTTACGATTTCGAATTTACGTCAGAAAATAAAATTGATCCCGAATTAAGAAGCGAATTACTCCACACCGCTCAGGAATGGAAGGAAAGACACCAGTCCGATGATTTGCCTTACCTGATATTTACCAAATCAATGAACTTCGTGACCGTCTACGATGACAGGTCGGCAGGCAACACCGTTAAAAAAAGATTTGAAGGACCACCAGCCTGGACCCTGCTATTTTGCAACGAATCTCCAAAAACCCTGGACCAGATCAAAAAGCATACCCAGGAATTGGGGGCAGAAGAGGAAGATGCAGCCGAAAATGCGGTCCAGCAACTGGAAGAAATGGGCATTCTGTACGGAGAAAAGGGCAAATACCTGACTCTTGCACTACCTCACAACGCCAACCTGTAGATAATCTGGAAAAATCAGCCATCAGAGGGCTCATGAGAGGCGCATATGCGACCTGTCCTCCAGCCATATTTTCTTGAGTTTTGCAAGCGCCCGGACCCCGGTTTTTCGTTTCCAAATTTAGTGAATAGTATATTTGACAGGAGAAACTGGAAACTTTATAATTCCAAACTTATTCCTTAAATACAATGAGTTGTCCCCTGACAGAATTACAGGCTTTTTTCGCTGAGATCAACGACAAAGCTAATCAGTTATTTCTGAAAAACTAACCCTACGAAGGCAATCCCAAATGGCGGAAATTGAAGAGGGCAGGAAGTACGAAAAAATTGCGTTGGATTGTTTGAAGCAGAACAATCTTTCGGAAGCAGAATCCAATTTTCTCCAGGCCTTAAAGCTAATGGAACAGTGCGGGGACGAACAGGGGCAGGCCTACGTGCAGGGGAACCTTGGTAATCTTTGTTTTCAGAGTCGTCGATTGGATAAGGCTGAAGAATATTACAGCAAAGCACTGACGTACATGGAGAAAGTAAATGATCTCAGAGGAATTGAGAGTTCCCTTGGTAATCTGGGAAGTGTTCTCTTTTACAAAGGCAAGTTAGACGAAGCCGATGAAACTTATAAAAAAGCGTTAAAACTCCTTGAGCAGGCCAACGACACAGAAGGCCAGAGCATCTATAACGAAAACCTGGGAAACGTGAGCCTGAAAAAGGACGACCTGGATGCGGCAGAAGATTATTTTAATCGCGCCAAGACATTTCTCGACTCAGAAAAGCACAAAGACCGAATCAAACAGATCGAGGACAAGCTGATTGATCTGCAAAAACATCCTAAATACGTTGAGAGTAAAGAAAAAAGCTTACTCGTTGAAATAGAGTCATTGCGGCAGGCTGGGAAGACAAAGGAGATTCTGACTAAATATCAGGATCTTGAAGAATTGTATTACCAGGGTCGTAACATGGAGAAGGCCGCAGACGTGATTTCGAAATCTATCAAATTGTTTGAGGAATTGGGCGACAAGCGTTCATCCGGAATATGCATGGGCAATCTAGCTGGAATTTTACTTCAGCTTGGATATTCGGGTCAGCCAGAGCAGTTCGATAAAGCCGAAGGATATTGCAAGCGTGCGTTGGAAATCATTCAAACAGGGCAGGATAAGCGTCGCCAATCCTATCTGCTGGGTAGTTTGGGTAACATCTGCCTGCATAAAAAAGAATTGGATAACGCATGGGAGCATTACAGTCAATCCTTAGGGCTCATGGCAGAACTCGGCGATACCCTGGGAGAAGCCCGAGGCTATTCTAATTTGGGTAACGTGAGGTTGTTGCAGGAAAATTATGACGACGCGCGAGTTCAATTCGAGAGTTCTTTAGAACTCATGGAGCAATTGGAGAACAGGCCCGGGATAGCCCAGCAATGTGAATCCCTTGGCGATATCCACTTGAAGAAGGAAAACCTTCACGAGGCAGAAATCTTTTTCAGTCGAGCAAGTGCATTGTTTGAGGCCATGCAGGACCCTAAGGGATTGCAACAGGCTCAAGACAAGCTCGTCTACATCATGGGTCAACCCAAATATCTGGGCCGCAGACAGGAAGAGTTGTTGAACGAGCTCAAGAAGCCCGAACTGGAGAAAGACGACAAGTCCCGGCTGGCAGTTCTGGATGAATTAGGCAACCTTTATTTTCTGGCGGGAGAAATGGACAAGGCTGTTTCGACAATGCGGGAAACATCCGCGCTACAGGAAAAATTGAAAGACGAGGCTGGCCTGAGTTCCACTCTGGAGAATCTGGGGGGCATTCTGAAGGATGTGAATGACCTTAAGGGAGCCGAAGAATGTTTCAGTCGAGCCATGGAGCTTAAAGAAAAGAACAATGATACCCAGGGGCTGACAGAACTTTATGGAAACAGGGTTAACGTGCTTATGATGCTTGGCCAGCTCCCTGAGGCTGAAAAAATTATCAAAAAATCCACCCGCACCAATAAGAAAAATGGAAATGAAGTAGGGTTGATGAACGATTATCGCAATATGGGTAATTTGAGTATGCAAAAGAACGACTGGGCTAATGCAGATAAATTCTACAAGAGCTCATTGGAGATAAACACCAAGTCAAATGACAAATATGAAATTTCCGAAGACTATCGAAACCGTGGCAATCTTTACCTGCAAAAAGAAGACTGGAACCTATGCGAGAAGCTAATGCTGGAATCTCTTAAGATATCCGAAGAGATTAACGATCTAAGAAATATTTGTCATGATAGTCGAGTTTTAGGGAGCATTTACTCAGAGAAAAAATCCAGGAACAAGCAGGAAGAATATTACAAAAAAGCCCTGGAAATAAGTAATCAGCTCAAAGACGAAATGGAACAACGCATCGACCACAGGAATCTCGGAGAGCTTTGCCTGGGGCGGGGATATAGGGAAAGAGCGAATGAACACTTTAAGGCTGCTCTGGAAATTTCACTTAAAAAAGCTAATAAAAAAGAAATCGCCACAGATTATCGTCATATGGGGAATCTAAGTTTTAATAATGGGGAACGTGCCGATGCAGAAAAGTATTATCGCGATGCACTCAGCCTCACCTTAGAAGTAGGTGATAAAATTGGTACGGCACAGGACTATACCTACATAGGTAATTTGAAATTTAAAGACGGAAAGATTGATGAG
>PCCT01000061.1 GCA_002731985.1 Nitrospinota bacterium | reverse complement strand
TAAATCTATTGTTGGTGAAAAGCGTTTCAGGGAAGCTTTGGAAATATATTTAAACCGGCACCGCTACGATCTGGTAGAGACAACAGATTTCATCAGATGTCTTGAAGAAGTGACTGGACGCAACTTCGATAAATGGTTACAGCAATGGATATACCGTGGCGGTTATCCAAAATTGGAGCTGTCATTTTCATGGGATTCCAGCAGTAAGATGGCGACCGTCGGAATCAAACAAACGCAGAAGGCCGAAAAGAAGAAAGAAGAGTTGTTATTTAATATTCATTTCACCCTGGTGTTCTATTACAAGAAGGGCGAAGAGAGGTTTCCTGTAAAGATAAAATCAGAGAAAGAAAATTTCTGTTTCCGGCTCAAGAGCAAACCGCTGTTTTTCAGAATTGATCCCGATTACGAGTGCCCCTGTAAAGTGGTTGTGATAGATGTTTCTCGTCCCATGCTCCATGAGCAGTTGAAGCGTGATCCTGATCCGATTGGACGTTTGGAGGCCGCCGCCGCGCTGACTAAAAAACCTTCGACCGAAGATGTGAAAGTTCTGGGAGAACGACTGCGTAAGGAAAAAGAGTGGGGCGTTGCAACTCGCATCGCAAGGGCTTTGGGCAAGTTTGGCGGGGACGAGGCAAGGGATATGCTCATTAGCGGACTGAAAATTGACAACCCAAAAACCCGCCGGGCGGTTGTGAGCGCATTGGGGAATTTTGTTAACGACGAAAAGGCGGCACAGGCGATTCGTAGAATTGCCAAGGGTGATTCCTCTTATAGAGTAGAGGCGGTTGCATTGCAGACCCTTGGAAAAATTAAGGACAAGGACTCATTGGAGTTTCTCGAAGCATCTATCAGTCGCCCATCACACAATGCAATGGCGCAGACCGCTATTTACAACGCGCTCGCCGATCTGGAAAATGAAGTGTCATGGGATTATCTGGTAAGAGGAGCGGAGTATGGGGCGCATCGCAATAGCCGCCAGGCCGCAATGAGAGCCCTGGCCAAACTGGCAAATAGGCACCCTCATCGCAAAGGGGAGGTCATCGAGCATCTGAAAAGGTTTGCTCGCGAAAAACGGGGTACACCAGCGGCAGTGTTCCGTGGTAAATTAGGTGCCATCTCCGCGATGAAACAATTGGACGACCTTTCCGCCATTCCGGTTCTCAGGCAAATTGCTAATAATGAAACCGATGGCAGATTGCAAAGACGCGCCGAGGACACCATAACTTACCTGCGTGAATCGGCGAACAAACCGAAAGAGATGAAGGATATTCGCTCGGAATTGGATGATGTCATAACAGAAAACAAATCACTGCGCGAGCGTATGGATATGATGGAAAAAAAGGAAACTGCTAAAACCCGAAAGAAAAAAGGATGATCGAATGAACCAACCTTTCAATGACCAACCCGTAGAAACTTTAATCGAAAAAAATTTATTTCAGGAGGGAACTGTTCTTGACCTCCGCCTAAAATATATAGGTGACGAGGGAGTGGAGTATCTGGCTCAGTGCCCGGAACTTTCCAACCTGCGCGAATTGAAGCTTGAGCGAAACGATATCACAGATAAAGGAATTCAAGCTCTGGCGGGGTCCACTCTGTTGCTAGGGCTAACATCCCTCAATCTGGAAAGAAACTCGATAGGTGATGCAGGCGCAGGGACCATTGCCCAATCGCCGCTCTTTTCTCGCCTCACCTCACTCAATCTCTGGAAGAACGCAATTGGACCCGATGGAGCCAAGGCCCTTGCCGACTCCCTCATGCTCACTAACCTGGAAAAGCTTGATCTCGCGCAGAATAAAATAGGCGATGAAGGCGGGAAGGCGATTGCAGAAAGCCAGACGCTGACCGCTCTTAAATACGTCGACATATTCGGTAATGGAATCACTGAAGAAGCGCAAGCCGTCATGAAAGAATCCCCCACCTTCAAAACCATTGAGCATCTTGTGATGGCGTAAATGGTTGGTTGTAGAAAATCGTCTTTATATGTTTTTTTTAACCTCCCCTTACTAAGGGGAGGTTGGGTGGGGTTCTGGTGATTTTTATTTCCATTGCGTGCCTTTAAGTCTGATAGGTTCGTCCCCCTGTTTATTTAGATAAGCTTTAATCGCTTTGATCCCGCCGCGATAATTTCTTTGGTTGAAGGCGTGTTCGCCCGGACCGTGATAGCGTCTTGAAAACACAGAAAGTCTTTGTGCTGTTCGAGTGCGAAAATTTTTCCGCCATCTGTTTTTTTCAGACGTGATCAATCCCCTCACCTCTGGATAGTGCCCCACTCGATGTCTTAAGAGGTTTAGAAACGTTTCGTCCACCTGCCATTGCAGTGGAGGGAGAAGGGTGACCGGAGAAAATTCAAGAAGAGGACGGTCGTCGGTCACTACTTCGGCGCTTTCTACGAAAGATTTAACCCGCTCTCCATCGGTCAGAAAAAAATCTGTGAAATCAAGAAAAGAGTTTACTCCCATCTGCTGTGCCGCTTCCTTGAGTTCAGGCGTTTGCATCAGTTCATCAAAACGTATTCTGTCGGGAACGATCGGTTCATTTGATCCGACCAATAAAACGATTCGCGTTAATAAACTATTCCAGATGGATGTATGAGGAAAAACTTCCTGGAAAGTTTTCAGGATGGATCGTGCATCTTCCGGTCCCACAAGGTGAAGCGGTAGCCATTGCATCATGAGTCCATCTTTGTTCAATCTGTTTGCGGCCAGTTGGTAGAATTCTTTGGAGTAGAGGTTGACCGTGCCAGCCTGAACCGGAGACATAGGTTCCAACGTGATAACGTCATATTTGTTGCTGGTCCAGCGCGTGAAGGTGCGACCATCTTGAATACGCATGTGGACGTTGGATTTCTCCAGCACATTTCGGTTCCATTTTGAAAATCGGTGGGCGAATGACAAAACGTGCTTGTCAATTTCTACACCGTCCACTTCCACGCCGGGAAACAGAGAGACCGTACCCGTTGTGTTCCCGGTACCAAAACAAATGACCAGGGCTTTTTTGGGGTCGGGATGCAAAGCCATCGGCACAAATCCCATCGCCTGCATGTAAGCGCTTCCGCCGATGGAATCTGAAACGGTCGCTGTGCTGAATCCGTTCATATACAAAGTACGCGCACCGGATTTCCTGTCCTCTGTCACACTGAGGGTTGAAAAGTCGCCCTCCTTGTATTCTAGAAGTTTTAGCTGTGATTTTGGCACGTTGATTTCTGTCCTTGCCAGATTGTGATCGCCCGGTTGTTGAGTGTCTACTTGTGGGGTGGACCAGAAGTAACCCGCAAAGGTTATAATTGTTGTAAGGATGACAGGCTTGATAAGGCGTTGACCGCTCCATTTAAAATGGATAGTCATCGCGGCGAAACAAAGAATGATCAGGACAGAATAGATCGCAAACAAAGAAAGGCGGATTCCCATGAGCGGGATAAAGATGAAAGGAGTAAGAATCGTGCCCAGTACAGCGCCCATGGTGTTCAGGGCGTAACTGTTGCCAAGAGTTCCGCTGACTGTTCCGAACAAGTTCAGGTGAATGCGGTTCGCGAGTGGAAAGAGGAGCCCAAACCCAAGCGTAGGCAGAAACATGAGGCCGAACGCAAATAGAGATCGAATGCCAAGAGTTTTTAGCGCGATATTATCAAGATCGTAAAATAAGTAATCCGCTCGCAAGGTCCATTCGTGCAAACGCTCAAACATAGGAAGAATGGCGATACATGTTATGGCGATGGCAAGCTCAATCAGTAGAAACTTGAGAATGCGATGAGAGTCCCCAAGCAGTTTATCGGCAACAAGGCTTCCCAGCGCAATCCCGAACAGAAACGTCGCTAGGATGAGCGCGAAGGAATAGAGAGTGGTCCCCATGGGGAAGACCAGGACACGTGTCCATAATATTTCGCTCGCCAGCGAGGCCATCCCTGAATAGATGAATATCAGGAGAAGGAGTATTGACAGCCCTCGTTCCGGAGCGGGTTCGCCTCCGCTGTCCTTTTTTCGTTTTGTGTTTCGAGTGTGAGTTGATGGCTCCTCGACAGAGCGCTTCCGGAAGGTGACGCATAGGAGAAAGACAAGGCCGTTCATCGCAACAGCGGTTAAATTGGTTCCGTTGATGCCCAGAAACTTCACCGCGAACATTTGAGCATACAGGCATCCCGCCACAGCGCCGAACGTGTTCAGGCTGTACAGAATGGAGATATCGGCGATGACGCGGTCACTCCGATCGCCAATGGACCAACTGCCGATGAGCGGAAGTGTTGCGCCCATACAGACAGTAGCGGGGAGCATGAGCGCTGCGCTGAGGCCGAATTCTATCCAGTGAAGTTGAGAGCCCAAATCGAGAGATCCAGCAACAATTGGGGCATACCATTCAGTCAGCAGGTCCAGCCCGTAAGGGAAAAAGAGAGCGTAGAGTCCAATAGCCCCCTCAAGGAGACCATAAAGCCGAACCGAATCGACGGGATTCCCGCTTTCGTTCCTGGAGTTTATGAATCGGCCGATAGCCCACGCGCCTAGAGCAAGCCCTGTCATGAAGGCGCATAAGACAGCGCTGATGGCATACAAAGTGCCGCCAAAAACCAGAGCCAATTGCCTGATCCAGATCAGCTCATAGACCAGACTGGCGGTGCCGGAAATGAACAGACAGAAAAATGGCACGAATCTGGAGGCAGTGATCGAAGAATGATTCATCTTAAAGTTGTACAGAGAGGTTCAAAGACTGTGTTGTCACGTGTAGCGGCTCCCCACGTGGAGTTGCAACTTACACTAAGGAGTGGTAATCTGCCACCCTATTATCCCTATAAATTAATTGCAGGGCATTAACTTTTTAACAGATTTCTGGAGTGATTTTATGCGCGTGAAAAAACAATGGTTTTCATTACTTATTACAGGAGCCCTTTTGGTGAGTGGGCTGGGAACAGTTTATGCCGAAGGGCCGCTCAAAGGCATGAACCAGATTCCATCGATTCCGAATGTGGTGGCACGCGTGAATGGGAGTGAGATTCCAGCAAAATATATCAAGTTCGAATTTATGCGCGCTTTGAGAAATGTGCGGGCACCGATGACATCGCCTCAGAAAGATAAGATGGTTCGTAAAATTATCGACAAGGAAGTTGTCCGGGAGTTGATGTATCAGGAAGGTCAGAAACTCAACCTGAAAGCCGACCCAAAGGTCGTGGAATCCGAACTGGAATCATTACGTTCTGCGTATAAGAATAATGAAGAATTTAATAAGGCCCTGGACCAACGAAATATCACCGAAAGTGACCTGAAAAGATCTATCGAAGTGGATGCCCTGGCACGAGTCATCCTTGAAAAACAGGTCAAAGGTAAGGTGAAGATAGATGATACCGAGGTGCATAAATATTACGACGATAATAAGGAGAGCTTCCACAGGCCAGAGGCTTTCCGCGTCAGCCATGTGCTCATTTCACCTTTCCCCCCAGACCTGATTCGAAGTAGCAAAATAGAAGAATTGCAGGCGAAGAAAGATGAGCTCGAAAAAAAAGCCCGCGAAAAAATTCTGGAAGTTCAGAAAGAGATGAAAGGCGGAGCAGATATAGCGGAACTGGCGAAGAAATATTCCCACGATGAGGTTTCTGCTGAGAATGGAGGCGATCTCGGATTCTTTTATGCTGAGGGTGTAGAAAAATCATTCGCGGAGGCAGTGGAAAAACTCAAGGTGGGTGAAGTCACTGATGTGGTTGAAACTAAATTCGGGTTTCACCTGATTAAACTGACAGGTTCCAAGCCCAGCGAATATGCGCCGTTTAAAGACATGGAAGAAGCGATCCAAAAGCAACTGTTCATGGAAAAGGCTCAGGACAGGGTCGCGGATTATGTAGCCAGTCTCAGGAAAAAAGCCAAGATTGAGATTTTGTACTGACCCACACCAAAAAATTTCTCTTGGAATGTGAGGAGAAATTCCACGAATCCTTTACATCATAAAACTCATCTTACGAACTGCTGAGGAGTATTTTCAGCAGTCCGTAAGTCCGCAGTTTAATCATTAAAATTTAACTCTGGCGAGTCCAATGTTATTGTTTTTTATGTCGTAATGAGTGACTTTCCTGTCGAGGAGATAATACATGGCAACGTATACCAAGGAAAAAGATGTAGAAACCACACAGGAAGACGATTCTCAGGCGAGAGAGGCTCTCAGAGAAGTGTTCGGAAATACCGCCCGATGGTCGGTGGAATTTAAAGGGTTCACGGCGGACGTTATCATAAACATCAGCGGAAATGAAGAGTCGGGGACGACAACGGTAAAAGGTCCCAAGGAAATAGAGCATACTTTCCAGGGCGAAAAGCATAAAGAATTTTTGGACGAGAACATGGCTTCCATCGCCATGCATAGGGGGCCTCGATCATTTGAGGAGTCCGACGGAAAATACAAACTGTCGTTCATGGATGATGGATCGCATCCCCAAGGTCGCGCCATTTCCATGGGGGGTGACGGGATGAGTTCCTTTTATCGTATCAAAGGCGGACGCATTCAGCAGATCAACCGCAAGACCCCGCGCATGTCTTTTACCATTAACGTTGAAGAGAGTGTGAAGAACGCCGAAGGCAAGTTTCTCACTCATAAATACACCGTGTATTATTTCAATCCGGAAAACGGATCGATCAAAGACGTGGAAAGTTATACCGACAACTATACGCGAGTGGGAAGTTTTGATTTACCAGAATACCGGCGCATCATAAATGCAGAGAACGGTACGGTAGAAGCCGCATTCATGAAGCTCAGCAATCATAAGGTTCTGTAATCGGAGCGCTCAATATCGAAATATGAAAAACCCGCCCGAAGGCCGTTGGCCTCTCCGGCGGGTTTTTCAATTTGGGTTAAACCACTGACTCTCTATTGATGTCTTTACCATCGCCGACCGTGGTGTTTGCGGCGATGACGGACTGTTTCACCGTTGTACCATTTCCGACAGTGACTCCCTCCCACAAAACGCTGTTCTCGATCACAGCGCCATTCTTAATTGTGCAGTTAGGATCAATCACTGTGTGAGGTCCGATTTGCGAGTCTCCCGCGATACGACAGTTGCGCCCGATCAGGACTGGTGGAACGATGAGAGGTCCGCTGGGTTCATGCGAGGGAATTCCTTTCAGCTGAACTTTCAGGTCAAGTGCATCGGCATTGGCTTGCAGGTAACTTTTCCGATTCCCCATATCCCTCCAGTAGCCGTGGTAAAGATACCCGAAAACGGGAGTGCCGTCTTCGATCATCTGAGGAAATACGTCTTCCGTGGTTCCGCAAAATTGTCCCGACGGGATGCGCTCAAAAATTTCAGGCTCCATGATTTGGATTCCAGTAAACATGACTCGTGTTGTGTTGTCGGGAGGGTTCATGGATGACGCGCCAACGAAATGAGCGATGCGCCCGTCTTCGCAAATTTCGATGGGATCAAATTGTTCTGGAGAAGCGTCCTGCCGCACCACAAGGGTTAATTTAGAATTGTTCTTTTTATGAAATTCGATCACCCGATTCAGGTCGATGTCTGTGATGATATCGCTGTTAATCAGAATGAAAGGTCCGTCTTCCAGAAAGCTTTGCACCTTTTTAATACCTCCGGCGGTACCGAGAATTTTTTCTTCTCGCGAAAAGTGCAAGTTGAGGTTGAGCGGCTTTTCATTTTCGAAGTAGTCGATAATGTGGTCGGGAAGGTGATGAATATTAACAGCGACTTCACTGATATTTGCCGAACGCAGAAGATCGAATGTATGTGATAGAAGCGGACGCCCTAAAACAGGAAACATTGGCTTGGGAAGAACACGGGTTAGCGGCTGAAGTCGTGTTCCAAACCCAGCCGCCAGCACCATCGCCTTCACAGGTCTGCTCCGCTTAAAGTTATCGAAATCATCTATTGTCCTGCGAGTTGTTTGAGGGAAGTGGTGTAGGGTGGTTTGGCGATTCCCTTGTCGGTGATTATCGCGGTGACCAGGTCGTTTGATGTGATATCAAATGCAGGGTGAGCAACACTGGCTCCCTCGGGTGTGATTCGCTTGTTATTGAAACAGGCGACTTCATCCACTGATCGCTCCTCAATAGGAATTTCTTTACCGGAACTCAGTGACAAGTCCAGCGTGGATATGGGGGCCGCAACGTAAAAAGGAATTCCATGCTTCTGTGCCATCACCGCTACCATGTAGGTGCCAATTTTATTGGCAACATCCCCATTGCCCGCGATGCGGTCGGCTCCAACCACAACCACGTCGATTTGATTGTTCTTCATGAAGAATCCGCTCATATTATCGGTGATGAGTTTGACCGGGATGTTGTCTTCCATCAATTCCCAAACGGTTAAACGCGCACCTTGTAAAAACGGACGCGTTTCATCGGCGAGGACTTTAATCTTTTTTCCCGCGTTGACGGCAGAACGTATCACACCTAAAGCCGTGCCGTATCCCGCTGTTGCCAAAGCGCCGGCATTGCAATGCGTGAGGACGGTGTTTCCATCATCGATAAAAGTTTGACCAAAATCACCCATGGCTTTATTGGCAGCAATGTCCTCTTCGCAGATATCGAGTGCTTCCTTTTTCAGTCGTTGCTTGAGTTCGGGGATGCTCAGATTTTTTGAGTCAAGAGTGACTCGTTTCATCCGTTCGATGCCCCACGCCAGATTAACGGCAGTCGGACGAGATTTCGCGAGAGCGGAGCATTTCGATTCGAGTTTAACGTAAAACGCATCGAAATTATCGGCCTGGATAGATTCTGCTCCCAGGCTCACACCCATGGCGGCAGAGACTCCAATGGCAGGAGCGCCCCTTACAACCATTGTTCGGATGGCGTTATCAACATCTTCAATGGTTTTGCAATCAACAAATACCTTTTCCAGAGGAAGACGTGTCTGATCAATCATCCTGACGACCCCGTCTATGTACTCAATAGTTTTGATCATTATGGCCTTTTAATGTAAGAAACGTTTTTGAATTAACCGGAACTAATTAAATAAATTATAAGGAAAATTTTAGATCTTATTCAAGAAAGACTTTCAGTAGATTGAGGAATTTTTTCAAGAAACTCGGGGATGTCCATGCCTTCGACATGTATGATTTTATTTCGCCCCGTCTGGCCGCTGACAATGGTAATCCGCGAAGGACTTACGCTCAAGGCCTTAGCCATATATTTGATGCACATTTTATTTGCTTCACCATCTACCGGAGGAGATGTCAAACGGATTTTTAAAGACTCGCCGTGCAGGCCGCAAATTTTATTTTTTGAAGACTTGGGTTGAATGGTGGCAGAAAACTGGATTCCATTCTTACAAGGTTTGATGTTCAGGGCCATAGGGTGTGGAACGTTACTTCTCATTTTTATACTGAGCGAGGTGTTTCTGGGCAGATAATTTAATGTTTTCGATCAGGCTTTTCTTTTCCTTTTTGATTTTATTAATCTCATTTCTCAGGCTGGATAACTCTTGTTCCGCCTTTTTTTTATGTTGGTCGGCATGTTCACGGGCAACATTGATGATACGTTTAGCCTTCTCCTTTATCATGTCAGGAGTGATGCTCAGGTTCTCTGGGTTCGCTGCATAGGGTTTTGCCTCGGCTTCCTGCTTTAGTTTTGCTATGGTTCGGTCTCTCTTGGCGAGCTTTTTATTGAGAAGTTCTATTTCCTCTCCCATTTCCTTGAAGTCATCCGCTATCAGGTGAAGGAAGGTGTCTACGTCTTCTTTATTATACCCGCGCAATTTGTCGCGAAAACATTGCTCAAGAATATCCAGATGGTTGAGTCTCATGAAACTTTATTGCAACCTCGCTGCTATCATGCCAATTGAATTGACCAGAAAGGATTGTAGAAAGATAATAGCTAGTATCACGATGATCGGGGAAAAATCGATTCCTACACCGCTCATGGGAATCAATTGACGCACTCGATACAGAACAGGTTCTGTGATACTGTTAAGGAATTGGACAATGGGGTTATAGGGATCCGGATTGACCCACGACAATAAAGCGCGGATGATGATGATCCACATATAAAGTTCCAATACGATTTTAAGAATTTGCGCTGTCGCGGATAGAAAATTTCCTAAGATGAACATGGGGTAGTTTCTGTCAGGTGGATGGGTGAAAGAGACTTTAACGAGAGCTGATACCGCCGGATAATACTCAGTCCAGAAAATAAAAATTTTATCATAAAGTATCCAATAAATCCGGTGATGTCAATGCGTAACGGATTATTGCAAAAGGTGAGAATTATGGAAAAATCAAAACGTGACAAAGTAAAGGAAATTTTACGGCGAGGAGGGGAGCGGGCGGATGTTCGTGTCATGGGGTGGGTTCGAACACGCCGTGATTCCAAGGGCGGATTTTCCTTTCTTGAAATCAATGACGGCTCTTGTCTGAGCAACCTGCAGGTTATTTCCGATCACAATATAGATGGTTTTCAATCATATTCTGAAAAACTGCATACCGGAAGTTGTGTTGAGGTCTCCGGAAAGCTGGTGCAATCTCAAGGTAAAGGTCAGAGTGTTGAACTTCAGGCTATGTCCATTAAGGTTTATGGTGGAGCCGACCCGGAACAGTACCCTTTGCAAAAGAAACAACACTCATTCGAGTTTTTACGAGAGATCGCTCATTTGCGACCGCGCACAAATACCTTTGGCGCGGTTATGCGAGTCCGCAACCGGCTGGCATATTCGATTCATAACTTTTTTCAAGACCGTGGGTTCGTTTACCTCCACACCCCCATCATAACCACAAGTGACTGCGAGGGCGCTGGGGAAATGTTTCAGGTCACCACCCTGGATCCGGGTTCACCTCCAATGGTAGATGGCAAGACCGACTACAGCCAGGACTTCTTTGGCGAAAAAACGAGCCTGACCGTGAGCGGACAACTGGAGGGAGAGGTTTATGCGATGGCTCTTTCCGAAATTTATACCTTTGGTCCGACCTTCCGCGCTGAAAACTCGAACACCAGCCGCCATCTTTCCGAGTTCTGGATGGTCGAACCGGAAATGGCATTCTATGATTTGGAAGACGATATGAATCTGGCAGAAGATTTCCTGCATTATTTGTTCAAAGATGTTCTTGAGCATTGTCAGGAAGATTTAGAGTTCTTTAATAAGCGGATCGACAAAACTATTCTCGAAAGACACCGGGGAATTGTAGAGAATAGTTTCGAACGTATCCCTTATTCCGAAGCGATTCATGTTCTTGAAAAATCAAACAAGAATTTTATATATTCCGTGGAATGGGGATGCAACCTGCAGTCAGAACACGAGCGATACCTCAGTGAGGAGGTGTTCAAGAAACCCGTTATCATTTTTAATTATCCGGATGAGATTAAACCTTTTTACATGAAGGCCAATGAAGGTGGCGAGACGGTATGCGCGATGGACGTGTTACTGCCAAAACTTGGAGAAATAATTGGTGGCAGTCAGCGGGAAGACGACCATGAAGTTTTGATGAAAAGGATGAAAGCCAAAGGCCTGGACACAGAACACTACCAGTGGTATCTCGATTTGCGGAGATTTGGATCAGCCCCTCACTCAGGATTTGGTCTGGGATTCGAAAGGTTGGTCCAGTTTGTTACAGGAATGGAAAATATTCGCGATGTCATTCCATTTCCCCGAACGCCAAAGCACGCTCGTTTTTAAAAAATGTTTGGTAGATATTTAAGGGGTAATTTCAAATAGGAAACGAAAAGAAAAAACTTGTGCCCTCGCCGGTTTTTGATTCAAACCAGAACTTTCCCTGATGATTATCTTCGATGATGTTTTTGCAGGGCAGTAGTTCAAGCCCACTGCCATCCTTTTTAGTGGTCATGACTTCCTTGAACAGGTAAGGCTGTATTTCTTCCGGAATGCCGCAACCCGTGTCCGTAACCCGCACTTGCATGTTTCCGTTAACAGGCTCAGCGGAAATCACTATAGTGCCGTCATCTTCCGTTACATAGCCCGCGTTGATGACTAGATTCTGGAGCACTCTCTTAATATCAAGCGCGTTGAAACTTGCACTGAGGTTGTCGCCCTTGGATTGAATATCAATTTTTTCCCGACCATGTATTTGTGGGTAGAAATTCCTTTTACTGTTTCACGAATGATCGGTAGGATATCCTGTTTGGTTTTGATGTATGGAACCTTGACTCCTTTTACATGGTTGAGGCTGGCTTCAATCAGAGCCATCTGTTTTGGGCCCTTATATATTTCTACCTCCCCCAAAAGGATCAGGTACATTGCTGTTTCGAGGGAATCTTCTTTGAACAGAATTTCGTTTGGCGCAAGGATGATTTCCTCGCAATGGTCAATCAGTTGTCCCAATGTATTCACATCGTAAGACTGGAACAGATCGATTTTTTTTTAGAAGTTCGATTTTGACGTTGGTAAGCATACTTAAGGGTACGACAAGACAACTGGATTGACAAATATCAGGTGATACTTGTCAACGGTTCCCAGCCATCAGGCATCGCGTAAGTTCAATAAAACTGCGGTCTCTACGTGTTGCGTCTGTGGGAATAAATCGATCACGGCAATGTCGTCAATGCGATACCCTTCCAGGCGGGCGAGGTCCCGGGCAAGTGTGGATGGATTGCAGGAAACATATATGACTCGTTGTGGTGAAATTTCTGCAACGGCCTGAAGTACCTTTTCCGCACATCCTTTACGGGGCGGGTCTAAAATTACTGTTTCAATATCCTGTCCTTTAAACTTTCTGATATGTTCCTCTACTTTTCCCTGTGTGAANGAGCAGGAGTCAATGCCGTTGGCAGTTGCGCTAGCACGAGCATCGTCCACCGCCTGGGGNAATTCTTCAATGCCGACGACACGCAGTCCCGATTTACCCAGCCATAAGCTGATCGCCCCCACTCCGCAATAAGCATCCAGAATTCGGCCTGAGATATTTTTCGTCCATTCCTTTATGATATCAAATAGCCTGATAGTTTGTTCAGGGTGAACTTGAAAAAAAGAAGTCAGCGAAAGCCGGAAGTTCAATTCACCAAGCTTTTCATTCAGTTCCCCTGCGCCCCACAGAACGCGCGTATCTTTTCCAAGAATGACATTTGTTTTTTGCGAGTTAATGTTTTGCACAATACCGCAGACATTCAAACCGGCACGCGGGTCCTTGGCTGTGAGGTCTGTTAAAAATTCTTCAGGGAATTCTCCCGGTGTCGTCACCAGCCCAATCAGCAACTGATTCGTTTGTGCAGAGTGGCGAATTACCAATTCACGAAATAATCCATGGTGGTTTCGTTCGTTGTAAACAGAGACATGGTGTTTGATGAGAAGTTCCCGAATCCATTCCTTGGCCTCGTTGATGGGGTCAGGGAGAATCTCACATTTTTCTGTACTGACTACATCGTGAGAGCCCTGCTTGAAAAATCCCATGCGAAGGAATCCACCTTCTTTCTGTACGGCAAAGCTACCCTTGTTCCTGTAATGGTAAGTTTGCTCAGCGGGGATGGGACGGATAGATGGCGAGTCGAGTCCAGCGATATGTTTTAACGCATCCTTTACGACCTCGACCTTGAACGCCATTTGTTTTTCATATTTCAAGTCCTGTAGCTTGCACCCGCCGCATTGTGCAAATACAGGGCAGGGGGGCTGCACGCGGTCGGGTGAGGCGACGCGCCGTTCAATAATGCGAGTCACTCCAAATCGTGGCGTGGTTTTAATCACCTCAGCGAAGACCCGATCGCCAGGGAGGCCTCCGGGAACAAATATAGTATATCCTTCATGTCTACAAATGCCGTCGCCGCTGGAACCCTGGCTATCAACAGTAAGTTCCAGCTTTTCACCGTTGCGTACAGGAATAATGTGTTTTTGTTTAGCCATGTTTCCTCTCAAAGTTGAATCCCACAAGCTAACACACCGTTGGTAGCGGGGGCAAGGTGAATAAGGAACTAAAAACTATTTCTTTGCTTCCCAGACGTCTTTGCTGTTTAATTTCTATGAATTGATTATCAACAGAGCCGGATAGGAAAATGGATCAACCAATTTGCATACTGGGCGCACTGCGCGAAGAGATCAATGGTATCCGGCGGGCGATGTCAGTTGAAGAACAGACTAAAGCCGGGCGGGCGGATGTCTGGAAGGGAAACTGGGAGGGAGCCAGCATTGCACTCGTGCGGACAGGTGTTGGTAAAGATTGTGCCTTGAACGCACTGGAAGAAGTGTTGAAGCTGGTGAATCCGTCGTTGATCCTATCGATCGGATACGCTGGAGGCTTGGATTCCAAATTAAAAGTGGGCGATATCGTTGTCGCAGACCGTGTATTGGAAGATGCTCATTCTAACCGAGGCATCGGTTACACAATAGGTTCTGATCTGCTGGCCCGCGTTGAGGCATTGTCTTTTTCCGATGAATTTTCCCTTCACCGTGGTCCATTAGTAACCGTTGATGAACCCGCCGCCGATCCAGAATCAAAACGCATGCTGGGAACGCGCCATGGAGCGATTGCCGTCGATATGGAAACATCTGTGCTGATAGCCCGCACAACCGAAAGAAACATTCCCTTCCTTTCAGTAAGAGCGATCAGCGATACCGCCGATCAATCCCTGGTCGATGTCAGTTCATTTATAGGCGAAGATGGAGAAGTCTCAAAACTGAAAGCCGGGTGGTATGTCGCCACCCATCCCAAAACCATAAAAACATTCATATCCCTGGGCGTGCAAAGCCAGAAAGCCACCCGCAACATGACAGGTTTTTTAAGGGTGTTTTTGCAGGCTCCCAACAATTCCAAATAACAGATTTCCTAAAATATAGAAAATTTTTGACGGGGGAGGGCCAATATTTCCTGAATTCGCTTGAAAATTTGACGGAGGCCTCAATGAGGACACTAACATAACCTATTATAAAATAACAGTTAGTCTGTGTTTTTGTGGGCTGTTTGTGCGATTGGCATGGGGCTTGCTTTGTATACGGATGAAGATTCGAATTGGCACTGCCTCCTCCAACAGTTTGGACCTCCAAGGTCCAAACTGTGGCGTGCCAAGGCGAAAGCCAAAAAGCATTTCCTCTCCGGCTCCCCATTTTTTGGAGCCACCTTCATCCCTCTTCAAGTACTTTCCGAGACCTTTGCGCTGGTACACAGCATAGGGCGTAACCCTAGATTCTTCGCCGCTAACGCTCCTCAGAATGACAAGTGGGCGTTATTTTGTCATCCTGAGCTTGTCGAAGGATCTCGTTATTTTATTTCTAGACTTATGCAAAGGTATCCCTATTATTTCTTATCAATATTAAAAATCGTATGTGTGTCACTTCCGCCACCACCCGGATTGGGTCCGCCAGCAAATAAATGTATCTTTTTTTTGTAACGTGCAGAACCCAGACCATGTCTGCCTTCCGGCATGGGTGTCAGTGTTTCCCATGAATCTGTTTTCGGATCGTAGGCTTCGTTTTCGGTAAAGGTCCCCTCGCCGGATTCACCACCGAACACGAGGATTCTTTTGTCTAACACCTGAGATGTGATACCGCTTCGTTTTGTTGGCAGGGGGGCTTGTTTGGCCCAGCGATTGGTTTTAGGATCGTAGACTTCATTGGCATCCAGGTTGTCGTGATAATCCACATCGATGCGTCCGCCTAGGGCGTACAGTTTTCCATTGAGTGAGGATGCTGTGAGGTGGTCCCGTGGCGTGGGCAGTGGCGCGAGTTTTTTCCAGGTGTTTTTAAACGGATCATAAACTTCCAGCGCGGGAGTGTTAACTAGGGAAAATATTTTTCGGTTGGCTCCGCCAACAACATAAATTTTGTTGTCGATCACTGAAGCCGCCAGCGCTCCTCGTTCGGTTGGCATGGGGGCTTTTTCGGTCCATTCGTGTTTTGCCGGGTCGTATTCATAAGTTGTGTTGACCGGTGTCCACATGCCAGAGGTGAATCCGCCGACCACATATAGCTTGCCATTGACTGCCGAAGCCGTGGTGTGGTGAAGGGGTTGAGGCAGAGGAGCGATCCTGGACCATTCACCTGATTCAGGACTCCAAACATCCACCTGACTAGCGATTCCTCGCTGGTTGAATCCGCCAACGACATAAATTTTGTTATCGAGTACGGCCACCGCAACTTCGGTGCGTTTATCAGGAGTGGCAGGAAGTTCTTTCCACTGTCCCTTGGTTTGCGCGTGGAGAGGCGACGTTGATAAGAA
>PCCT01000060.1 GCA_002731985.1 Nitrospinota bacterium | reverse complement strand
CCCCTCCAGAAAACCCGAAAAACCCTGGAAAAAGAAGACTCAAGAAAAAACACCCCACCCCAACCAATTCAGGGCAGAAACCTTTTTTTCCTATCAGACTATTTTTCTGGAGGCTTAGGACTCGCTTCCTCAGTACAGTTACCATGAGGACAATGTTGCGTGTGGCAACCTGACATAAATACAGCTAACATCATTAATACAATCACGCCGGCAATTCTTTTCATTCTGACTCTCTCCTTTTGAGGAATATAAGCTTGGTCCAATTGGTTTTCGGGCTCATGTCCTTTTTTGAACAATGCTTTTTAGCAGTATTTTGACCACAATTCAATCAATTTCTTGAGTTTTCTGCATAAAACAGCCCGCTCGCCCTCCACCAGGCCCAGACGCTAATTACGGTTGGAATTCAAGGCTTTTGTATTTACAATTCAAACGCAAAGCTTCTTTAAATACAATTGGGGAGTAACACATGCCTTATGACTGCGAGTCTGATGCCGCAAATATTCTGGAAAACCTGAACTGTGCCCACATTGGTTCTGTAGTGGTATTTTTGCCTGAAATCGACTCTACCAACAATCTGGTCAAGACCTATTTGGCGAATGGTGCCGATGAGGGCCTGGTGGTTGTCGCAGAATCTCAAACAGGAGGTAGAGGACGGATGGGAAGAGCCTGGCATTCACCTCCTGAAGTGGGGGTTTATTTATCAGTCCTGTTGAAACCTCCTATTGAACCAGACCACCTCCCCCACTTTACTCTGCTGGCCGGTGTTGCCGCCGTCTTGACAGTCAACGAGTTCAGTCACCCTCCTGCCAGCTTGAAATGGCCTAACGATGTCCTGATCCACGGTAAAAAGGTATGCGGGCTATTATGTGAACTAACACAGAATCAGGGCGAACCCAGCGGTTTGATAATCGGCATCGGATTCAATGTCAATCACCTGCCAGACCAGTTTCCAGAGGATTTGAAAAACACAGCCACCTCCCTCAGGGTAATCAATAGCTGTCTGACTGACCGGTTAGCTGTTATCAGGTCATTTCTCATGAATCTGGACCACGAATACCAAATCTATTTAAAAGAAGGTCCGCGCCCAATGATTGAGAAATGGGGCCTCAACACAGATTTGTTTGGAAAAAAAGTCGCTATCACCCGTGGACCTGACATCACCACAGGTACCGCCATGCGCCTTGATGAGTCGGGCCGACTCGTCCTGCGCCGGGATGATGGTCATGAAGAGACCTTTGACTCCGGCGAAGTCACATTACGAATGTCGACTTGAAGTTTTTAGAAGTTTTATTTTCATGCTCGTTTTTCTTATCTGGTTTGATTTCACTCACAAGATGTACCGCCGGTGCATCCTCAAACACAAATCTTCTCTTGAAGACATCCCAGATGAAAAATTTTTTGTAACCTTAATGGGCATGAAGAAAGGAAGGAAGTGAATTTGGCCCGGGTCTGGCGCCTTCATTTGTTGATACGGGATATCTTAGAGTCTGCCATGCTGAGTTAGTTTTCGAGGGATTGTTTTCCAGCAGAGTTTTCTATGGATCAACCATCACCCGAATTGAAAAGAAAAGTTCTGATAAAATTCGAATCGACAGTGACGATCCAGACGCCACTCCTTTTGCGAATACCTGCATGATCACCTTGAAAGACCAGTTTTATTCTTTCAAAAGCAGGTCTACCCGCGACAACATCGTGCGCTCTATTAGTTCCCAGTCAGCTCAGGAAGTTGAACTTGCGCCAGAATCCCTATAAAATAAACAAGTTATTTCCAACTTTCACATAATACGTTAATAACCCTTATAAGGAAGTCATGCCGCAAAGGGATTACTATAAGATTCTTGGTGTCGCCAAAGACGCACAAGCCGGGGAGATAAAAAAAAGTTACCGGGAACGGGCTAAAAAATTTCATCCCGATGCCAACAACGGAAGCAAAAAGTCTGAGAGCCAGTTCAAGCTCTTGTCAGAAGCTTACAGTATTTTAAGCGATGCCAGAAAGCGCAAGGAGTATGACCGCAGGCGTTCACAAAAAGGGTCCTCAAGAAGACGGTCGTCACAGGGATGGGGTTCTCAGGGAGACGACCGTTGGGGGTACGGATTCGGCGAGCAAGGATCCCAAGGCCAAACTCGACAGGAAGGACCGTTCCGCCAAACGGCGGCGGAAGACCCTCAACCTCATGATCCCAACGCTCCTACGCGGGGGTTTGACCTTCAGTTCATGGTCGATGTGGAATTTGCCACTGTCGCACTCGGTGGAACTATTCCCTACATCTATGAAAAATACGTTCGCTGCGAAAACTGTGAGAGCACGGGAGAATCCGATGGAAAAACCTGCGAGGAATGTGGAGGCAAAAGACAGGTTGTACGAGAAGCCAATCTGGAAGTAAAGATACCACCCGGTGTTGCCGATAAATATGTACTTCGTATTCCAGGCGAAGGAGGCGATGGGATCAATGAGGGTCCACCTGGTGATTTATTATTGAAAGTCTGCACTATCCCTCATCCTGTCTTTAAACGAAAAAAGAGCGATGTCTGGGTGGAAGTTCCCCTTTCTCCGGAGCTGGCTGAAAAAGGAGGAAACATTGAGATTCAAACTCTCGATTCGGTAAAAAGTATAGAAGTAGAAGAGTGTACTCTTACAGGAGAGGAGCTACGTATCCCTGGCGAAGGGGCCGCCATCCTGTGGGGGAAGAAGCGCGGTGACCTCATTATCAAATTTGTAATAACGGACTCTTGAATCTGATGAAAACGGTAATCATAACTCTTCTAATCACTTGCGGATTTGCCCTGCTGCTTTCGGTTACTTTTGCGAAGCCAAAAAAGAAAAAACTGGCCCGTAAAAAAAACGAAACCTCTCCTGCCTGACCCCAGAGTTCCAACGAAAAAAACCGTTGTGCTTCTAGGCCATGATTCGGTAGCAATGAGCCCGGAAAACCCAAGGTGGGCAAAAATATATGTTGAGAAAATGGCGAAACGCAAACCTGAAGAGACTACTAAGATAATTAAAAAAGGGGTTGCGCGAAAAATGATCGAGGGGAACTGAGGAAACCACACTAGTAACTATAAAACGGTTGCGCGGGGGAGGGAATTGCCGGAAATTTCTTACTTTTTCTTTTCGGCGGCCCAAGCCTTGGCTCTTGCTTTAAAGACGGCTTTATCTTCGTCGGACAACACTCTTTTTACAGGACGCGGCACAGAGCCAGCGGGTTTAGATGACGCGGCTGGTGCGGCACTTGCAGCAGGTGCTTCCGCTTGAGCGGCTGGTTTTGCTACTTCAGTGGCTGGCTTCGCAACAGGTTCCGCACCCATCGTGGCTGACGCTTCGCCCGGCTTACTCACCAAACGAATTGACCCCCAGACATCTTGCCCCGGATAAGGGGTGTCTACACCGATTTTCAGATCAAAGCGGATGATCTTGTCATCTGAACATTCACTGATCCATGTGTTGGCAACACATCCAGCATCGAAAAGAGGATCGAGAGGAAACATTGTTCCGTTTTTATCTTCGCATTGCTTGGTCCCGGTTTTATCCACAAGCGTAGTCGCTTCTGCTTTACTGGGAATCCTCCAATTGTCATAACCGGCAAACTTTTCTTTATTAACCTTATCTACATACTCCCGGTGTGCCTGCCAAGTATAAAACTTTCTGGCATCAAGCCATGCATCGGTCTTTTTCCAGATCAACCCGGAATTAGGATCAGTGACGGTTCCGTCACCATTATCAACAAAAGGTTTGAGTTCAGGCGCAGCCTTCTTCGCGGGAGCTGGTTTTTTTGACGTGGGCTTTGTTTCGGCCATGCTTCAATTCCTCAAGCGATATGATTTTTAGTATGAAATTTTGGGTTGGGTCTGATGTTGAGGGTAGTTTTTTAAAATATCACTCAGGTCTTTTTCGGACTGAGTTAACTCACTCAACATCTCTCCCAGTTCTGCCGCGGAATACGAACCTAGACACTCTTTAAAATCTTCGCGATAACTGGCGGCGTTACACCGAATCCAATCCATGACAATATCGTCAGCGGACCTTCCATTGCATTCAGCTTTTTTTCTTCCCAACAGGTTCGTTTGTGAAATACGTATGATCTCGCAAACTAAATCGTCTTTGATTCTACTCATGACTCAATCTCATAACAGTCTAACCAGCCGGGATTTCAAAATTGCGCCAATTTATACCGATTCCCCCCCCCTTGTCAATTTGTTAATTTTCCAAGGGTTCAAGCTTTGAAAAATCAATACCGTCCTGACGCATGCCAAGATTCCTGAGTCGTTCAATTCTTCAACCTTATTACTTATTTTAGCCCAACTTTCAATCAGTTAAAAGAAAATACCTCCTGCATGTATAACTTCTTGAAATACATGCCATCCCCAATCCGAAAAAACATGAAGTTTTAAGCGGTTCGCCTACATTGGATGATCGCTTTTTTTATGTGAATATTATCAAACAAATTAAGCCCAGATTCGTTTGAAGATATACAGGGATTCCTGCAAGAAAAATAATTACCGAAGCAAACAAAATCGCATAAAATGCGTTTGTGAACCCATAAGCCAGAGCCATCGTTGCCCCAATAGCCTCAAGTGCAAGAAATGAGATGCCCCCTAATGCCGTATTGCCAATAGTAAATTCAGACCACTTCCGAAAACGTTGAGGCATATAACGAAATGAGTAATCTTCCAGATTTTCATCCTTTACCCAGTCATTATAAAACTGTTGTTTTTCACTCGTACGGTAACCGTTGAAATAAACTTGTAAATGCAATTGATCCGACCACTGCAACATTATACAGGAAAGGGGGAAATCAGGATTCAATTCTTACGATACAGTTACTAATAAATTCAACACAAAATGGCTTAGTCGAATCGAATAAACCCATATAAACACAACTGTCTACCGAGAGGGTTCTTATCTTAAGAATTCCACTCGCTCATCCTTCCCAGCTTTGTTGGAAGAAACTTTAAAATTTTTCCAAGCCTGTACTCTAGCCGAACCGGGTCCGACTTTTGGGGTCCAAGTGGTCTCGCAGTCCTTCTCCCAGGAAATTGAAACTCAGTATGGTTAGAAAAATCGCTACTGATGGAAATAATATGAGGTGAGGATAAAACTTGATCGCTTTCCACCCTTCGTTAGCCAAAGTTCCCCAACTGCTGAACGGAGGCGCAATGCCAAGCCCGATAAAACTCAATGTCGATTCTGCAAGGATTGCGACAGGAATCCTGAACGTCAGGGTGACGATCATCAACCCCAGAATATTAGGCAGTATCTCCCGCAAGAGAATTCTCAAATCGCCTGCACCAAGCGCATGAGCGGCTTCTACATAGGTATACTCTTTTATGCGTAACACTTCCCCACGCACCAGACGGGCCACGGTCACCCAACTGACCAGTGTAAGGGCAATGAACATGCCCATCACCCCTCGGCCCATCATAACTGTGATGAGTATGATCATCAACATGTCTGGAAGCGCGAACACCACATCGACAAATCGCATCATCACCCTATCCGCACCTCCTCCAGCATATCCCGACACCGCGCCATAAATGGTACCGATTAAAAGCGCCAGCAGAGTCGTCGCCACGCCAATGAATAAGGAGACACGCGCACCATATATGAGGCGCGAAAATAAATCGCGTCCTAATCGGTCGGTTCCCATCCAGTGATCGAATCCCGGTGCCGCCAGAGTGTTCAGCGTATCCTGGGTTTCATACGAATAAGGAGCCACCCACGGCGCGAATATAGCCGCTGACGAAACGAAAATCAAAAATAGTCCACTAAACTTTGATAATAAATTCATTGCTTAAACTTGCACTCTCGGATCAAGCCACATGTAAATAATATCGACCATGATGTTTGCCAGAACAATCAACACGGCGTAAACCAGTGTCACTCCCATGATGAGTGGGTAATCCCTATTGGTCACAGCTGTGATGAAAAAACTTCCCATTCCTGGAATTGAAAATATGAATTCAATGACAAACGATCCGGTCACCAGTCCGGCAGTCAACGGGCCTATCACTGATACGATGGGGTATATCGAATTCTTCAAGGCATGCTTTAAAAGAACAACCGATTCGCTGAGTCCTTTGGCTCGGGCGGTGCGGATGTAGTCTGAGGCCAACACTTCCAGGACTGCCGAGCGGGTCAGCCGCGCGATGTATCCGGTGAAGGGCGCCCCCAGCGCTAATGCTGGCAGAGTCATATGACGTGGGCCCTCCCACAACGCGGGAGGAAACCAATGCAGTTTATGAGACATCAACCATACCAGCACCGTTCCTAAAACAAAACTGGGGATAGAAACTCCCAGCATCGCAAAAAACACACACACCCGGTCCACCATAGAATTCTGGCGATAGGCAGACCACATGCCAGCGGGAACACCCACTCCAACGACAACAAGCATCGCCAGCAAACCCAGGGTGATGGATACCGGAAAAGTGTCGGATATAATATCGGCAACATCCCTGCCTATATATTTATAGGAAGGGCCCATGTCACCTTGTGCCAGTTGTTTCAGGTAAAGAAGATATTGGGTGATAACGGGCTGGTCGAGATGATACTTGGCCTGAATATTGGCTAGAATTTCCGGAGGGAGTTTCTTTTCTTCATCAAACGGACCACCCGGAACCAGACGCATGATGGTGAAGGTGAGCGTCGCCACCACGATCAGCACTGGAATTCCATGAAGCACTCGCTTGAAAAAATATCTCAACATCACTTCATAAGTTTGATGAGGTTACCGGCGGCGTAGGTACGTACAACTTCTTGAGAATCTTCCAACTTGCTCAACAACAGGGGAAACGCCTTGGCGCCTCCCATCATCCCCACAGCCCGTGTAGCGGAAGTGCGTACTCGAATGTTTTCATCGGCAAGGGCGACCGCAAGCAATTGTTCCTTGCCTGGCAACTCAAGGTCACCCAGCACTCTTGCTGTTGTACTGCGTATTCCATAATCCGCGTCTTTGATCCCGTCTGAAAACACCTCGCGGCAGTCATCGCTCCCTTTCTTGCTAAGCGCCACAGCCGCAGACAAACGAACCATCGCGTCTTTATCCTTACACAGGGCGCGAAGCGTATCCAGTCCGGAGACCCCGCTCAATTCGCCAAGCACAAGTGCCGACTGATATCTCAGTGATGGATTTTGGTGTTCCGTAAGTTGTATCAATTGAGGAAGAAGGTCGATATCCGCGTTTTTACCGATTGCTTTTAATGTGTAAAAAACAATTTCGTCTTCATCGCCTTCCAGCAAATTTTTCAAATAGGGGACCACCTCTTCCATGCCTATCTTGCCGAGATACCCGATAGCCTGATAACGGTCGGTAGAGTTACCGCCTTTGAGTCCGCCTAAAAGCACTTTCAACTCACTTCGATCGCCCAGCTTAAACAACGCCCCAGCGGCTGAGTAACGCACTGCACGATCGGGTGATTCAAGATGAGGCCGAATGATGTTGCCCGATGCGCCATCCCCAAGATCTCCGAGCATTTCGATGGCGGCTCCACGCACCCACACGTTAAGATCCTTTGACATGTGGATAGCTAGGGAACGGGCTTCATCTACCGAAATATTCTTCATTCCCTGCAGGGCAAACAAACGCGTCGTATGGTATGAATCGCGAGCCGCTTTTTTTAGCAATGGAATGAGCGCTGAATTCTCCGATTCTCCAGCGGCGCGTGCGGCGGCACTGCGGATAAAAGCATTTTCATTTTGCAAAGCTTTTTCTAGAATGATGATAGAAAATGAGCGAATACGATCCATCGCGTCTTGTGGTTTTTCCTTCGCCTGCAATGAACCTGCCAAGCAAATCAAAAATATTCCTATGCTCAGGAAGACAGGAACACGATTTTTGAATGACCTAAGTTTCATAATATAATAACTGTATTTTTTAATAAGGACACGATACCGGTTTGAAAATTTTAAAAACTGTATTTTTCAACTAGGGCACGGTAGTGAAGTTCATCTTCTTTCTTACCGCGTTTGACAAAACCCTGGATCAGCACGGAACATTTTTCTAACAACGTCGCGCGGGTTAGCTGTAGACGCTCACCTTTCAGTGAATTGCGGTCGAGCAATTTCTGTAAAGCGGCGACACGAAACCGGTCCATGCCCCAATACTTGCGCGACAACTGGTCGGCATGACCGCCCTGCTTAATAATAAGAGGTTCTTCTATGAAATGAAATGGGTATTTCTCTGCAATTCTCAGCCACAAGTCATAATCTTCACAGGCCGGTAGCGATTCATCAAAGTTTCCGATTTCATCAAATAGTTCGGCTCGAAGCATGGCTGAAGATGGACTCACAATACACAATGGCAAACAGTGGCGAAATATATCACCTGAATACTTGCGGTGCTTGTTCATCTGATTCACCCTGACACCCTTACGAATCCATATCTCGTCGGTATAACACACTTGGCAGTTCGGGTTATCTCCCATCCATTGCACCTGGATCTGCAATTTCTTTTCATCCCATAAGTCATCTGAATCCAGAAAACAGATATAGCGCCCTTTGGCAAGGGCCAACCCTTCATTACGTGCTCTGGAAACACCGTGGTTTTCCTGCTTGGAAATATATTGTACGCGAGGAAACGAATTGACTACTTTCTGAGTGTCGTCGGTCGAACCATCATCGACAACGATGAGTTCGAAGTCCTGACAGGTCTGATTAAAAACCGAGCGCAAGGTTTCCCCCAACCGCTCTGCACGATTGTATGTGGGCACCACTATCGAGACAGCTGGCATATTTGCGACGGTACTATCTGACTCATTGGATTTTAATGTCCTAGCTTCCATTAAAGCATTATAAGTCGGGTTGGCTGGTCAGGGAAAGGGCTCTTATGCTGGCAAACTATTTAAAAAGGCCCGATACTTCAAACATATACCATTATCGGGCAAAAAGGTCCTATCCCGTTTTATTGGAAGCCGCAGGTGCCTATTGGGTAGGGGCAAGTGACTGCCCCACAAATGCCTTGACAAAACGGTCAATATCACCTAAAAATGGGGCCTTCCCATATCAAAAACGGCAGGAAAATCAGTCTGCTGTGGGGAATTTGACAGCTATTTCCCCTGAATTCTCAGGCACTCTTGAGTGTAAGTTTTCTTATGGATTTTAACGACGTCACACGGCTTTTTAAAGATGATCTTTCGCGGATAGAGAGTTCGATTCAGAAGAACTATCAATCTGACGTTCCGCTGATACCGGGTATAGGAGACTATCTCCTTAAAAACGGTGGCAAGCGTGTGCGCCCACTCATTCTGATGATTGGAGCTAAGCTCTGTGGTCGGGAAATCGATGAACGGGTCATCCGACACTGTTGCGTGGTTGAGTATATTCATTCCGCTACCCTGCTTCATGATGACGTGGTTGATGAAACAACTGTCCGGCGCGGACGTCAAACGGTCAACGCCAAATGGGGAAGCGATGCCAGCATCCTTGTAGGCGATTTCCTGATTTCACGGTCCACCCTCATGTTGGCAACGGACTGTGATTCACGAATCATCAAGGCGGTTTCAGAGTCGACCAAGCTACTGGTCGAAGGTGGAGTCATGGAATACAGCAGTGCCCGCAAGTTGTCCGTTTCCGAGCAACATTGTCTGGATGTCATTCACCGCAAAACAGCGTCGATGATGTCTCTCAGTTGCGAACTGGCCGCACTGCTTTCCGAAGCAAACCCCGAACAGGAAAAGGCCCTGATCGATTTCGGTACGCAATTTGGTATGGCGTTCCAGTTGATGGATGACGCAATGGACTACGATAGTGAAGAAAGTAATCTGGGTAAACCTCCAGGAAACGATTTCCAGGAAGGCCATGTCACTTTACCCCTGCTTCACCTTTATAAGAATGCCGACCGCTCCCTTAAAAAAGAAATTGAAAGCTTCGTTAAAAACGAAAACCTCACGCAAAAAGATTTCGAATATGTACTGGAACGCATGCGGGAAACAAAATCTGTGGAGTATACTCTCGATCTCGCACGCGATTATCTTGAGCGGGCAAAGTCATCTCTCAGAACGGTTACCTTCCCGCAACCTGAATACTGCAAAGCACTTGACGCAGTCGCGGACTATATTTACGAACGTCATGTGGCGGTTCGATCCTGACCCCAACTTGAAAGTGCGTTAGCGTCAAATCCTTCTCCTGTGCTTTCAAGCTTTAAGAAACATCCATTATATTCAGCGTCCTGAATTTGAGAATTCCCTATGGACACTCATCCTTATGTCAAGCTGGCTGTCCAGGCGATTCGCCATTTTCTTTCAGAAAGAAAACACCTTACCTGCCCCTCTCCCGTTCCCGGCGGGATGGACCGTCAATCGGGCGCCTTTGTATCCATCAAAAAGAAAAAGAACCTCGAATTGCGTGGATGCATAGGAACGGTCATACCCAATCAAGATAATCTGGCAAATGAAATTATCCACAATGCCGTAGGAGCGGCGACACGTGATCCTAGGTTTAACGCTGTAACGAGTGACGAACTGGAGTCACTTCAATTTTCTGTCGACGTACTCACCCCGCTGGAACCCATCGATGACGCGAAACAACTCAACCCTCAACGATATGGCTTGTCTGTTAAATACAAAGGACAGCAAGGAATCCTGCTACCCGACCTGGAAGGAATAGACACCGTACAAAAGCAAATCAAAATTTGCCTGAAAAAAGGAAACATCCCTAAAAACGCACCCTACGAAATGCACCGCTTCGAAGTTGAGCGTTATTTCTGATATAATATTCGGGGCTGTACCAGATAACTAGCTCACATATTGTTTAACAAGTTGTTTTAACAGCTTTAATTGTGATTTAAGTTTGGGGTTGAGGGAGATACACTGAAGGAAGGAATCACACTTTGGAACATGAGCATATGCCATTTTAATTTGGGGAATAAAACCAAAGCAATAGCGCTTGTGGAGAAATCACTTAAAATTCGTGAAGCAATGTAGGGCCCCAAAGCTGAAAAGGTGAGAAAGGTGTTGGAAGAGTGGAAGAAGGAAGAGAAACAATAAGTCAAAGGTAGGCCCTTCGACCAAGCTCTGGGCGACACAAAAACGAAGGGCGACAGGAATAACCTCCCCTACCCCCTCTACCCTTCGGGTACCTTAGTAAGGAGGGGAATTATTTTATCCTGTAAAAAGGAATTCACCTCGACAAGCTCAATGCGACACATTAGACGTTGTCCAAAAAAAATCCCCTTCCCGGTAACCCGGAAAGGGGATCATTATTTTCTTTGCGTCTTAGCGTCTCTGCGCGAGCCGCTTTTACTCAACTATCCAACGTAAGAACATTTGCTCGCGGGTGTGCGGGTGTCCATGTTCTTACCTCGGAAAGTGTGATCATCGATCTCGGCGGCACAACCTATCATTCTGCCGAACAGGAATGTGGCGAAACTTGAAGTTTCTACATCCTCTTCTGCCAGTTTGCCTTCTTTGTATTCGCCCCAAACCATTTTCAATAAGATTACCGCGATTACCGCATCAATGTTTACGCAATAAACGTTTTTGCTGACTTTGGCTTTGAACATCGAGTTTACGATTGAGTGGTAATAATCGAGGAACACGTTGCTGATACCTTTTTCATCGAACAGTTTGCGGACAAACTCTTCACGCGGATCAAAGTTGATATCCCTCCCTTTGAAGATGGGATGATTAATACATGGCACTTTAGCGTACTCCAAGTTGCCGATAGCTTTCTGTTCGGCTTTATAAGCTTTGTACTTATTGGAATACTCAAGAGCCATCGCATCGAGGTCGAGACCATGATTCTTATCATCCGCCGCTTTGAGGCTCGTATCCTTGAACTGCTCGATAAGGAACGCCGCCGCTTCGTATCCGTTTCCACCGTGGGCGAATCCGGTATGCGTGAGGAATCCAATAAACGCTTTGTTGATCTGCACACGACCGGGCATTTCAGGACCGTCTGCACTGACTGCACCTTTACAACCCTGCGCCGAAATCGTGCCGGGTCCGTTAGTGATGATGAGCCCGAGCAGAACCTGAAATTCGAACAACTCGTCGTCACTCGGCTCGCGTCCCATGACAGACAAAAATGCTGTGCGAGTGAAAGAAAACTCAGTAATCAGTTTTTCGAGTTTGACTCCGCATAAACTGTCTTCAGTATGTTTATCCTCAGAAGCGGCAACACCTACGATGGTGCTATAGATACGTGAATACCAAGGGAGACGGGTGATGGTTTCCCGGGTAATCTTTTTGGATCGCATACCCTTCCAACCGAGCGTTGTCCAGATAGCGGCCATCATCGCGGCTGGAGAAGGTTCGCCACCTTCCTGTTTGGCAAAATCTATCAGAAACTTGATGAAAACTGATTCTGCGCCCTGACCGAGACAAGCGGCCATCTTACCAGCACAAGGATCGCCTGCTTCGGCGAGCAATACATCTTTATGCGCTGACGCGGCTTTTAATTGTTCTGCGTAATCAAAATCACCAGTCGCATCGTTTAACTTGGAGAACTGAAACAATTCCAACAACGCTCTAGCGGCATCCATCGCCGGTTGAACTGTGTTTTTCCCAACGATAGCAACTGCAGCACTGACCACGGTGTTGGGTGAGTTACCCGCTTCGCGCGAAGCTTGCGCCGCCGCGAGAGTCGCTTTTCCATGTTGATTGACATGGAGGTTGAGCGCGATGTTGGCAATCTTTTCGCCGTATGCACTCGGATACTCACGACACAATGCAAATACCAGGTTGGCTTCAAAAGTTTTCGTAGATGCATCGAGAATAGAGGTCTGATGAATTTTAGACACCTGAGTTTTTGGGTCCATCATCGAGGCACCGCTGGCATCTTTGAGAGTTTCTCGGCGATACTGGGCGCCTACCTGTTTGTCGAGTGCGGCGATTTGTTCATTATAAGGAGAGATCGCTTCAACTACTGGCGTATCCAACTCCTTAGGCAAGTCCAGCCCCTGATTGTTACCAAACCAGCTCTTGAGAGAAAGACTGCCCTTCGGCGCAAAATCTGGCTCTTTACCGTTCAGTTTCATAACAGCCGTAAGTGCTTCAGGAATGTACGCGATGTTAGTTACCAGCGCACCCTTCTTGGAACACACGGGATTCTCTGGAGTGTAAATACTATCGACACCAAAATATTCCATGAACCATTTTTCTTTAGCGATAGCATCATCGCCGGCACCTGCAAGCGATCCTGCGTGTCCGCAAGCTTTGCTCAGTTTTGCTTTCCATCGACCCACCACACATGCGACCAGTGGTTTGTCGGTTTTGATATCTTTTTCGTAATATCCACCCGGCTCACTGTACAAAACAGCAGCTTGAGAGCGGTCGTCTCTGTCCAACGCGTAGAGAAATTCTTTAGGTCCATATTGGATATAAACATCCTTACCACTGGAAACAGAAGTTGTTGTACCCCACCCTGCTGTCGCCATGTAAACCGCGATGGTTGTAGTGAAGTTTCCTGAGTTAGAGAAAAGCGCAATCGATCCCTTAATAAGAGACTCTTCAGGATGACTTCCGCCAAGTGCTCCACCGAGACGAACGTGACTCCATGAATCAGCAAGTCCCAGACAGTTGCCCCCGAAGAGATCAACACCGTTGGTCTGGCAGATAGCACGCATGATACGCGCATCTTTAACCGCGACTTTTTCAGTAAGGATAATAGCTTTCTTAAGATCAGGGTTAGCTCTTACTGCTTCGGCGATACCATCTTTAACACCAGAAGGAGGCAGGTAGACAACCACTGTATTGAACTTATGCCCCGCTTCCATTCCTTCCTTAATAGAGTTGTAAACAGGAATTTTACCATTCTTGGTATTGAGTAACTTCCCAGACTTACCCGGACCGGTTCCGAAAACAATGTTGCCACCGGAATAGTCATTACTGATCGGGGTAACGCCGGAACTTTCCTTCCCCAGAATGTTAAGAACTACCACCCTATCGTCCTTGGTGGCAAGATCACTCAGTGAATTGATACCCACATAGTAGGGGAATTCCCCCACACCTTGCTTATGCATTATTCATATCCTCCAATTCCACTTCTGACAGATTGATTGAGTTTATTTAATATTCATTTTGGCGGCAATTTTTTCCTTGCCTCCATCAAGCATCCATTTATTAATATTCATCGCGTAGTTGATGACCTCGGACATAGCGCTGTCATGCCCGAAAAAGCGATACGGCACGCCTAGCGATTCCAGAATATCGCGCAAATAAGCCATTCCGCGAATCAGGTTGGGCCCACCACGACCGACCACAACAAACAGCGGCTTGGGTCCGTTACTTTGAAAAAATGCCCGGAGTCCGTCACCAATAGCGCGGAGCGTTTCATAGATATCCGTGTTATTCGCTTTACCCCCGATGATGAATAAAACGTTCGACTGATCGAGCCAATGTTTGAAAGTGATCCGTGAAATTTCATTCATCTTTTCATAAGGAGGGTTCCCTCCGAAGTCGGAGGAAATAGTCGCCGCTTCGCCAAGCAATTCAGTAACCATGGCGTTGGCACCCCCGCCAAATGTCGGCGCGGTAATGCTTCCCTTGTCGTTGATGACGTACACATCACTCTGCCCTTGATAGGTGCGAAGCTGATTGATCTCCTGCTCAAATTCTGAGTTGTCAGTCGCGAAAACATGCGCCGGAAGTTCCAAGCGTTTCCAGGCCGGATCATCCTGATCGAATGCGCATTTAAAATCGCAGGCGATAGGTGTGTAACGTCCGCCTTTTCCCGGTTTCATACGAATCGGGTTCAACTCGAGCATAATCATTCCGTAGTTGTTGTACAGGTCCCATAACTTGGGAAGGTTCTGCACCAGTGGACTGATAATCTCCGACGGCGCACCCAGTCCAACCAAAGCGTTGGAGACATGGAAAGCCTTCAGCCCGGTCAACGGATCAAATGGAACGACCGCGATTTTACTTTCCGGCAGTTCTTCGATGTCTACCCCGCCATGATGAGTCAGTGTCATGATCGGCGCCCGGTAAACCGTGCTGTCTGAAATTGAAAAATAAACTTCGTGATCCGCCGGAACTCCTGCTTCGTAAGTCACGCCATCGGACTTGGAAACGGTATTTTCGACTTTGTGTTCGGCGAAATAGAGTCGTTCTTTCTCCTTGAGCGCGTCAGTAATGTTCTTGGCGCGTCCGATGAGTCCGGATTTCCCTTTTTTACCAACGCCGCCTTTAAACACAGGCTTGATAAAAAGTTCGCCGTGTTTTTTGATCATCTCTTTGATGTCATCGACACTCAGTTCCGGACCCCGCACCTCAGAATGAGGATATTCAACCAGGTCCAGCAACTTCCTGCCCCAGAGCATGCCGGTGATTTGCATTTCAGTCTCCCGCTTAGCTAATGTTTATGGATATAAAAATATGAAAACGACCTCGCAAGGTCGAACTTACGCACTATATTTCAAACAATTACGGTAACATCAAGGAAAGTGACGCTCAAAGCATTCGCACCCCTGCGTAATCTCCAGATAGGATGCTGTATTGTATTTAAATTCCTGTTTTTGTCAATATCAATAAGGGACGAATTCAGGTGAATTTTTGGAGGGTGAAAATGGGGTTATTTCTGGAGGAAAAGCTAGCGTAGCTGGCCTTTAGCGCCACGCGCTCCCATGTTGTCGCAAGGCTTGATAACCAGAGGAAGCAGCATTTCTGCAACNGCTTCCNTAAGATCTCCTNTCGTCCAGACTGCTCGAAATTGCGGAACAGCAACCCCTTTTTTATTCAGCCATCGGCGCATCTTGATTTTATNTGTCGNGCGTTCGGCCACCTCAAAAGGAATGCCCGGCAGGTTCAGTGCGTTGGCAACNGCGGCTACCGTTTGCGGAGCGTCTGTACCAACGGTCGTCACCCCATCCTACTCCCTAAAATGTANATAGGTAGCCTATTATCAGCCTACTACCTTATTCGTCAAGTGTTTATANGAAAAACGCGATTAAATTAAACACTCCAGCAAATGGTATCACAGGATATAATTAGTAATAATTTCACATGGGAACGTAACGAGAACCATGACAACATGCCTGAAATAGCCACCAAACCATTTATCTAAAAGGAGTTACCTGACCATCAAGTCCGTTTGGAGTTCAATTTCCCCATAAACAGCTCCTGTTTTCGCGCATTTCAGAATAATTTAAGGAATCAGTAAACACCCTCTGCATAAATATTTTTCCAGCATGAAAAGTAACCCGGGCAATCCCATGTAAGTAGCATTTTTAGTTTTTTGGACATTGAAATCAGAATGGGTTAATTATATAAAAGAAAAAATATTACGACCTAAACATAAACTTGAAAACAAATGCATCTAATCTTATCTTGCGGAAGACAAAAGGGTCTTCTAGAATACCCCAGAGACCTGTGGTGAGATTTACCGCATCCTAGAAACAATATTATCATGATTGGAGAGAGCTTGCATGAAGCAGACCATCCTTAAAAAGCTCGACAAACAACTTGCAGATTCACAAAAAGAATTACAGGTCGATATTCCAGAAGCATTGAAAATAGCAAGGGAACATGGTGACCTGAGCGAAAACGCCGAATACAAAGCGGCAAAAGAAAGGCAAACATTTCTTCAAGCGAGAATTTCGCTACTGCAAAAAAGAATAAGTGATGTCACCTCGCTGGATTTGGACAGGATTCCAAAAGACCGTTCCGGACTGGGCAGTACCCTGCTTCTCAATGACCTTGATACAGGAGAGGGGAAAAAGTATCGGCTGGTGTTTCCTGAAGATGTTGATCCCGATGTTGGAAAAATTTCAGCCGCTTCACCCATTGGAAGAGCTCTCATGGGAAAACAGGAAGGAGATGAAATCGTTATCCCTCTGCCAGACCAGAAGGTGGAGTATGAAGTTATTCGTGTGACTACCATCCACGATGATTCAGGAGAGGATGAAGAGTAACGATCTCCATGTCTTTTAAAAATCTTATCTCATTTGACGAAATAGCAGAAAGCAATGTCAACTTTCTTGATATCGATTCAAGACCCGATTGGGAAGAGGTGTTTGGTAACAGCAACCCTCTGAATCTGGAAATCGGGTTTGGCGTTGGAAACTTTCTAATAGAAATGGGAATCCGCGAACCAGATGAAAATTTCATCGGCATGGATTTCTACCATAAGGGCATCCGTAAAGTTATCTCTCGGATAGAGAAGTATCAGGTGAATAATGTCCGTATTGTATATGGAGACGCGAAAGAAAAAATTCCTCTTTTGTTTAATGATCAGGAACTGAGTCGAGTTTATATAAATTTTCCTGATCCCTGGCCAAAAAAAAGGCATCATAAACGCAGGCTTATCAAGCCTGCCTTTATCAAGACATTGTCCGAAAAATTAAAACCCGGCGGAGAAATTCATATTGCCACAGATTTTGAATCCTACGCACTGGAAATCCTGGAATTTTTTGAAAAAGAACTGACGTTGAAAAACAAAAACGGATCAGGCACATTTCTTCCTCAAAAAGAAGGAATTCCAAAAACAAAATACGAAAAAAAGTTCATCAATGCAGGAGAACGTATATTCTATTTAGAGTTCGTAAAATGATGCAACATGCCCGTAACCTTGTGCCCCGGAGAAAGAATTGCCTCAAGAACGCATTTTAATTATTGATGATGAGAAAAACATCGTAAGCTCGCTAAAAGGAATTCTGGCGGATGAAGGTTACGATGTCTCAGTGGCCGATGACGGACTCGACGCATTGGACATGATTCAGTCAGACCCGCCAGACTTGCTCTTGCTTGACATCTGGCTCCCGGGAATGGATGGGATCGAAGTTTTAAAAACAGTTAAAACCTATCACCCCAATATCGAAGTCCTCATCATGTCCGGACACGGCACCATCGACACAGCGGTCAAAGCAACAAAACTTGGAGCTTATGACTTCATTGAGAAACCTTTTTCAATGGGCCACTTAACCCAGTCTGTACAAAGCGCTTTCAAACTCAAAAAAAAACTTTCTAAAAAAACAGTAAGTCACTTAACAAATAGCAATGAAGCACCGATGGGTTTCGCCGCATTGATGGAAATTAAAAAAGCCATCAAAATCCACTCACTAACGAACGAACCTATACTCCTTTTAGGCGAAACAGGGACCGGCAAAGAATTCATCGCCCAGGCCATTCATAACCAAAGCCCAAAAAGCAGTCTTCCCTTCATCAAACTCAATTGCGCCGCAAGACGAATGCATGAGATACAGTCCTCTTTATTTTCACCAGCAAAAAAGGGGCGCGAGAGCGAAAACAAAAACTCAAACATAAAATCCACCACAGGCACCTCGCGAGTTATATTCCTGGATAATGTGGATGCTCTTACTGAAGTAATGCAGGAAAAATTATTCAATGCAATGCAATCAAGGGAAGACGAACAAAACCTTTTACCATCACGCCTGTACGTTTCATCTTCTAAAGACCTCAATGAACTTTCTGAAAAAGGCCAATTCAACACAGAACTGCTGAAAAAATTTAAGGGGGCGACCATCCATATCCCCCCACTGCGAGAAAACTCATCCAATATACCGATGATGACCCGCGATTACCTTGAAGAAATTGCACAAAAGGATGGGCTACCTGCCCCGCAACTTGATTCAGCGGCGATGGACGCCTTATGTCGTTACAGTTGGCCGGGAAACATTCGGGAGCTTCGCTCCGCTCTAGACCGTATTATTGCAACCGCTCCTTCAAGAGAAAATATTTCCCTCAGTGAAATTCCGCCGGAAATCAGACAGGCAGAAGTCCAGTTTGAAGCAGTAAAACTCGAAAAGTTCGAATCCCTTAAAGAAGCCGAGCAACACTGGGAAAAAGATTACATCCTTCATCACCTGAAAAAAAACAACTGGGATGTTAAGAAAACAAGCAAGGCATTGAAAGTCGACAGAGATATGTTCATGGGGAAAATAGAGACTCACGGAATCAAAATCCCCAGCAAAGAATCTAAAGACGATAACCGCAGTTTTCCGCAAAGGACACTCAAACGGAGTATGGTGTTATGCGGAAGCGGGCTTCACTTGGGAATTAAAACCGGCCTTATCCTGCAACCCCTTCCACCGGGAAGCGGTATTATCTTTGGAGACATCTCCAGCGGACAGACCATTCCGGCCAACATTGAAAACATCATGTCTACCGATTATTCCACCTCACTCCAAAAAGGAAGGTCCAGTGTTGCCACTATTGAGCACATAATGGCCGTTCTTCATATGTACCGTATCACCAACCTGCTTATAAAAATAGGCGATGAAGTCCCGGTAATGGATGGCTCGGCAAAAGACTTCTGTGAATTAATAGAAGATGGGGAGTTTGAGGACCAAGATGAATTTTATCAAGAACTCGTCATCGACAAGACATATACCTTCGGCCCCCAGGAAAAAGGTGAGCCCCATATCAGCATTGAACCCTGCGATACGTTCAAGGTGAGCTACCACATGGAATACCCTGCTCCTATAGGGGTCATGGACCACACCTTCGAATATAAAGATGAGGAAAATTTCAAAAAAGAAATTGCCCCCGCACGTACATTTGGATTCATGCAGGATGTCGCACAATTAACAAAAATGGGATTCGCTTCGGGCGGGAAACTGGATAATTTCATACTGCTAGGTGACGGTAAAGTCATCAACACTCAGCTACGATTTGAAAATGAGTTTCCACGACATAAAATCCTCGACATCCTCGGGGACTTTTACCTGCTAGGCAAACCCATTCGCGGGCACATCCATGCTCACAAATCGGGACACACCCAAAACATAGGGCTTCTCAAAACCCTGATCAACGCACAACCGCAATAAAAATCTGCTGAACGCGACTTCAAAGTATCCTCTATAGAAAAAAGCAGTTAATCCTTGATACCGGATTGTAAAAGGACATTTACTATGTCCTGATGTTTAAGTTGCGCGGCAATTTTCAAAGCTGTCCATCCGTTTTTACTTTTTACCTGTGCGTCAACACCTTGACCCAGAATCAGACGCGTGGCCCTGAGGCTACCTCCGGCAACAGCCACCATAAGAGACGTCCATAATGGCCTTTTCGGCCTCATAGAGATGGATATTTTTTTCGCGACTCAAAACGAAAACTTTTCGGGCTTTTTTATAAATAGACAAACTACCAAGATCATGAAGCATACCCGCCATGTAGAAACGCTCAGGATCACCCCGTTTTAATAATCCGGCAATCAACTTGGCACCCAAACCACAGGCGAC
>PCCT01000059.1 GCA_002731985.1 Nitrospinota bacterium | reverse complement strand
TTCCAACGAAAGCCAGCTATCGTCGGGTACAACCGAAAAAACTTTCTTGAAATATGGACGAAACTGGGGGACATGGAGCTGGTCTACCTTCACCTTGCCTTTAATGGGAATTAGCCTACCCTCATTTTCCCCGCCAAGACTGTCAAAGCTTCCGGACATCTGAAATGCAGTAGGCTTGTGGGCGTTAGGAATTTCTCCACTCAGGTCGAAGGAAAACGGCTTCTGCAAAAATTGTTTATTGACCGTTAGGTTGATATTTTTAACTGCGATAGAAATCGGGGCGGGACCGGGAACATTATAGTAGTCCAGAAACCTCACCTCACCCTCCGAAAGGGAAAGCCTGTGCATGAAACTAGCCGCCAACACCTTAAACAATCCGCTTTGAGCCGGCTCAGCCAGCCAGCGCGAGGGATTCCCCACATTGAATTGTCCTTTTTCATTACGGATCAGTTCTATGGAAGCCCCTTCGACGATGAGTTTTTGGATTTCAATTTTCTTATTCAACAGCGGCCACAATTCAACAACGAACCATACACTCTTTGCTGAAAACTGACGGTTTTCTCCATTGGACGAATTAATGAATACATTTCGCAAACGAATACTTATCCCTTTTACAAACTCAAGGTCCGCCGCGCCAATGGAGACGTTACGCCCTGTCAGCTCTTCCATTTTTTCTACCGCCATGGCTTTGATATTATCGAGGTCCTTTAACTGACCATAGACAAAACCCGCGATAGCTAAACAACAGATAAGGAATCCGCTAAAAAAATAGACTGCTATTTTTTTATTAAACAAAATTTTCATCAAAATTTATTTTTTTCGAGATTAGTGCCAAAAACCTGAATTTTAAACCCGCCGTTAAAAATTACACATGGGTTCCGGTTTTGAAGATACAATTCAGGAGGAATGTGGTACGTTTCCTTAATTCTGGAAAAGGCGTGATCAGGCCAAACCTATATATAACATTATGTTATATAATTTTCAATGCCGCTAGGTCCGACCGCCGACCGGAAAAAGCATACCGACCAAGAATCGTTTGATTTTTAACACCACTATTGACCAGAGTGACTGATGACTGATGCGCAAACTGACATCCTTTACGGAATCAACCCCATCACGGAAGCGTTGAAAGCTTCTAAGCGCAAATGCTTCCGAATCATCGTGGAGGAAGGCAAAACCAACCCTCGGCTAAAATCTCTGATGAAAATGGTTCAATCCCAAAACATTGCGGTCGAGGCTATTCCTAAGCCTGAGTTTCACAAAAGATATCGGTCTTACGTCCACCAGGGCGTGGTTGGACATTTTTCAATCAAAGAAACGATAGGACTGGGCGACTTAATCGCCCACTCCCTAGAAGAGTCCGCGCAACCGGTAATAGTGCTTCTCGATGGCATTCAGGACCCTCATAATCTGGGAGCCATAATAAGATCGGCAGAAGCCATGGGCGTTCAGGGTATTGTTCTACCAAAACACCGAGTCGCTCCGTTGAATGAAACGGTGGCGAAGTGTTCTTCGGGAGCCGTCGAAAGACTTCCTGTCACCTGGGTAACCAACCTGGCGCAGGCTATAGACAAATTGAAAGAATCCGGATTCTGGATCGTAGGAATCGATCCTGAAGGCGAAACATCCTGTTATGATTTTAAATTTGAAATGCCCGTCGCTCTTTTGATCGGCGGTGAAGGAAAAGGCATCCGCCCTATTCTTAGAAAAGCTTGCGACTTCACCCTATCGATTCCCATGGCAGGCTCGATGAGTTCGCTAAACGCCTCTGCGGCAGGGGCGGTCGTGTTCTACGAAGCTCTAAGACAAAAACTCAGTAGTAAGGATAGGCAATAAAAAAGAGCCGGGCGAAAAAAACTCCCGGCTCTTATATATCTATCAATCCGTTACATCATAAACTCAGACGATGAACGTTTCACTGCCGCTTTACGCTTTTTCTTTGCTTCTTTCTGCTTTCGCTTCTTTTTGACCGATGGTTTTTCATAAAACCGTCTGGCCTTCAGCTCTTTAAGCAACCCATCTTTTGTCAATTGACGTTTCAAAACTTTCAACGCCCGCTCAACCTGATTCTGATAAACTGTGACTTCCAAAAAATCTCCCCTCCCTTCATAAAAATATCGATCCCCACGGAACGGAAATCAGCAATATCAAACAACTGCCGAATTCGAAATACTGACTAGGGTGGCCCGCATTCTGAATTATTGCGTTAAATAAGTCAAGTCCGCTCAACCAGATGCCACCTCGTTTTTATCATGATAAGGGCGCTTTATTTGATATATTAAATACAGACCTTTAACACCCACCACTCAAGGAAATACAATGGCTCAATTCTCTTTGGCACAACTCTTCCGAATCCTCTTGACCGCGCTCCTGATAGGGTCTTTCTTTCCCAGTCAAGACGGATTCACAGAAGAGTACGCCGTGCCTCATTCCGGCTCGCCCTACCTTTCCATGGACGAATTGGGTGATGATGAAATCCTTCACCTGCCCACGGGACTCAAGGTGAGCTTTGACCAAATGCAGGATGCTATTTCTTCTTCCAGAGTTATCTATATTGGGGAAACACATGACAACACTGAGGCGCATCGAGTTCAAGTTGAAATCATCAAGGATTTGACGCGCCGGTTTCCCGGCAAGGTATCCGTAGGTATGGAAATGCTCCGTCGCTCGGCGCAACCTGATCTTGATCGCTGGAATCAAAATCAACTTTCTTCAAGCGAATTCAAAAAACTGTTCACAAACAACTGGGGGCACGGGTACGCTTTGTATCAACCGATATTCGAATTGATGCAACAAAACAATATTCCACTGGTTGGACTGAAGTCTTCCACAGAAACCGAAGACCAGTTCCGCAAAGATGAATCACCCAATGGAAACAACTTCCCGGAAATAGATTTCGACGACCGTTACCATCGACCCTTTTCCATGTCTATCTTCGGCGGACACCAGGCCATGGAAAAACCTTACCGCATGCTTCTGCTCTGGGAGGAATCAATGGCTCTGACCGTCGCGGAGTTTTTGAATAATCCGGACAACGCAAACTCAAAGCTCGTGGTTTTAGCTGGAGGATTCCATGTCCAATACGGATTCGGTATCCCCAAGCGTGCTTTTCGCCGGGTTCCCCATGCATACTCCATAATCCTGCCTACGGTCACCCAGCTTCCGCCTGAGCTTAAGGATCGGGAAATGGATGTAAAACACGTTTCCATTCCCCTTTACTCAGGCGACTATGCCTGGAAACTTCAATACAAAGTTCTGCCGGAAAATAAAATTAAACTCGGTGTCTTGCTGGAAAACAGGCAACAAGATGTACGCATAAAATCAGTCTCCGAAAATTCCAACGCGGAACGAGCAGGTCTGAACGATGGCGATATTCTCTTAGCTATGGACGGAACTGATCTTGTAGATGCTGAGGATTTGATTGATAGACTGCGAGGAAAAAAAATTGGTGACCGGGCAGAATTGCTGGTTAAACGCGGGCTAAAGGAAATGACGGTCGAAATAGAATTTCTTGAAACTAAAAAATGATCTAAAACTCTGACCAATAAAATTTGTTTTCAGGCAACCTGTAACAGCGGTGCCGCCACTTCATCAAACTGCTCTTCAAGAAAACCAAACACTTCGGATTCCACTTCTTTCTTATTCATCCCGATAAGGCCAAACACTCGTGACCCGACCCCCGCAATAGAGAAGTTCTCGTAAAAGGTGGGACAATAGTGGGACAGTTAGATATTTTTATAAATTTACCCCTCCAAAACATCCATAAAAATCTATTAAATACAATAGGTTGTGTAGTTTGTTCGGTCAGGTAAGATAGCGAATTTCAAATTCGTTATTCGCCTGCGGAGTTATCCAATCCGACTCGACCTGGCTGACTTTTGCTGAAGGCGGACCTTGCCAGCACCATTCGATAAAAAGCTCCAGGTTTTCCCGGTCGCCTTCCGCGTGAATCTCTACTGTGTTGTCCGGTAAATTGCGCACCCATCCGACCAGAGAAAGTTCCACGGCTCTTCCTTGGGCCGAGGCACGGAAAAATACTCCCTGGACCCGACCATGAACGATGATGTGAACAGCTGAATCAGTCATAAATAGCGCTGATTATTTTTTAAGACCATTCGTAAGTCGAAAATAAGAAAAAGCGAGATGCTTCGACATACCCCTCCTGGGCAGGAGAGCTAATGTTAAATACCACCAGCTCAGCATGACAAGAAAAAGCCGTTTTGTCATTCTGAGGAACATCGTGACGAAGAATCTGAGGTTATAACCCGCCCTAGTTACTTTTTAGGAGGCGCATTGTGAAAAAGGTGTTGCACTTCACGGTAAACTTCGAATTTTGATCCGGTTCCAATCTTCGAACCAAACTTACCCAGGTCGCGCATGATCCGTTGAAATTCAGATGTGTTCCCGGAAAATTTTTCAATGAGCAGGCCGAAAGAGGCCTGCTCATCCGTATCCAGCCTTTCGTTTATTTCCCGTAAACGGGATTTTAATGGATCAAAGTCTTTTNCCATAATCGTCATCATACCATATCAAGCCCCAACCTTCTTAAGATGCCATGCGAGAAACTCCCACTTAAGAAANAGGCTTGACCTTCCGTTATGTTTTGTGGTATATAACGCATATACCCCGTCAATAATCATTAGAAGAGCTCATGGCAACCAACAATTATATTCGCAAGAGAGTCGAGCTACTCGTTTTCCTTTCGATCCTTTCATTCTGGCCAGCTACGCTTTGGGCTGGAATCGCAGAGATCAAAGTAGCTACTGCCTCAAGCATGAAACTTGTTTTTGAGGAAATCGGCAAAGAGTTTCATGATGAAAATCCTGAAATAATAGTAAGACTTTCATTTGGGTCTTCGGGAAATTTTTTCAGCCAGATAGTCCATGGCGCACCCTATGATGTGTTTTTCTCTTCTGATACAAACTACCCAAAGCAACTGGCTAAGAAAGGAAAGAGTCTAGGCGATACCCCGGTCGCCCTATACGCAATAGGACGAATCGTTCTTTGGGTTCCTGATTCCGTTGAACTGGACGTAAAAAGTAAAAAAACCAATACTCTTCTGAGTTCTAAAGTTAAAAAAATTGCCCTTGCCAACCCAAAACACGCACCCTATGGTCGAGCCGGAATTGAGTGGATGAAGAAATCAGGAATTTACTCTCAGGTCAAATCCCGATTTGTGCTGGGAGAAAATATCAGTCAGGCTACTCAGTTTGTTCATACTCAGGCGGCGCAGGCGGGCATCCTTGCTCTCTCACTGGTGGGCAACTCAAAAATGAAATCAACTGGATCATTCTGGGAAATCCCGAAGGACCAGCACAGTCCCATCGAACAAGGGTTCCTCATCTTAAAAGACACGCAGAATCCGTTAGCGGCTCGTTCGTTTGCTGAGTTCGTAACCGGTCCAAAGGGAACCCGTATTCTAAAAAAATATGGTTTCGACCCACTACCCGTGCCACGACCCGTGGAGGGAGATTGCTGTAACTTGCCTCTCCAAACTACCTTTCCTGGGCGCAATTGATGATTACTGATCCTTTACTTCTATCCATTAAACTGGCGACCGTTGTATCTGCTTTGTTGTTTCTTATCGGGATTCCTTTGGCCGGCTGGTTGAGTGTCACTCGATTGCGATGGAAGTTTTTGATCGAAGCGATTGTCGCTCTCCCCATTGTCCTCCCTCCGACGGTCCTCGGTTATTACATTCTTGTCTCCATCAGCCCCAATTCTTTTCTGGGCTCGATGTATCTCAATGTATTTGGAAGCGCTTTGCCTTTCAGTTTCCCCGGTCTGGTTGTCGCTTCCATTCTCTATAGCCTTCCATTTGCGGTACAACCTTTTCTTGCTGGCTTTGAATCTGTTGATCGGCGGCTGAGCGAAGCGGCCTGGACGCTAGGCGCATCCCGGCTGAAAACGTTTTTGACCATTGTGATTCCGTCATCTATTCCAGGGTTGATCACAGGGGGAGTTCTTTCCTTCGCGCATACTTTGGGTGAGTTTGGAGTAGTACTCCTGGTGGGCGGGAACATTCCCGGTTCCACCCAGGTTGTATCCATTTCAATTTACGATCAGGTTCAGGCACTTGAATACGAGCAAGCCGGACAAACAGCTTTGACACTTCTGGTCTTTTCATTTTTTGTTCTCTCTCTGGTTTATGCAACCAACAGGAAGGTGTGGACGGTATGGCCGAAAAACTCCTGATCGATATTCAAAAAGATTTTCCAGGCCATCAGGTTTCCATTCAAACTGAATTGGAGCTGACCCCTTCTTGGACTGTACTGTTCGGCCCCTCGGGCGCAGGAAAGACCACGGTGCTGAGATGCCTCGCAGGATTGGAAACTCCCGACAGAGGACAGATCTGCTTTGGCGATGAGGTTTGGTTCAAAGAAGGTCTTAATACTTGTGTCACTCCGCAACAACGGGGAATAGGATTTTTCTTTCAAGATTACGCTTTGTTCCCCCACCTCTCTGTTCAAAAAAATATCGGCTATAACCTGACAGGAATATCCAAAGATGAAAAAAGTGAGCGCATTGCCCGCATGACCGAAACATTTGGTCTGTCAAAACTTGAACACAGAAATGTACAAACCCTTTCGGGAGGAGAAAAGCAACGGGTAGCCCTTGCCAGAACCTTGTGCCGAAACCCCAGGCTCCTCCTATTGGACGAACCCCTTTCCGCGCTCGACAGCCCATCACGTATCCGCCTACGCAAAGAACTCCGGCATTTACTCGAACAGTTTAATATTCCCGTGATCCTGGTCACTCATGACCGAACCGAAGCTCTTTCCCTGGGCGACAGAATGATTGTGATGAACAATGGAAGTGTGTTGCAAGATGGCCCCATCGCCGAAGTGTTCAGCAAACCCAATCAAAAAACAACAGCGGGAATTGTCGGCATGGAGAATGTTTTCCCCGGCTCAATCAAGGAAAAAAAGGACGGACTCGCCATAGTCGAAATTAACAATAATTTGCTTGAGGCGGCCGACTTCGGATTGGATACAGGATCTGTGATGTTGGGGATTAGAGCTGAGGACATCGTTATTAGACTGACAAAGGAAACGAAAAGCAGTGCCCGGAATCAATTAAGAGGAACCATTGAAGCGATTGTATCAGAGGAATCGCTGGTGAGATTGACCGTGAATTGTGGATTCCCCATCGATGCGCTCATCACTCGGGAATCCAAAGAGGAAATGAAACTTGAAGTTTCCAGAGAGGTAACGCTGTCTGTCAAAGCGACAGCAATTCATTTATTTCCACATTAGAGAAATATTTTTCCTATTTCACGCGATCCTTCATGATTTTCTTTATACGAAGTACCGCCGGATTGGTATCCGGAAGAGCTAAGAATCGTTCCCGGGTAAGAACGGCCACAACACATTCTCCCGCCTCCTTACCGATACAGGGAAATGGTCATTGGATTTTTCTGTAAAATGGTTTATTCTTCCTAAACGCCTGTACCGCGAAAAAAAACGGGCGTGAACTTTATTGCTTTCGACCCTATGAAGGAGGAGAAAATGAGGAAATTAGCTGGTGCTGGATTGGCAGTTCTATTTCTGAGCGTGATGAGTTTTGTCCCGGTATCAGAAGCCGTGGAAATTCCTGACCCCAAAATATGCGACACGGAAACAGCTGAAGCCAGAGCAGGGCGCCCAGGTGGATCAGTTGCCTCAAAAGCAAGCGGAAACGTTTCCGCCCAAGACCAGCGCCATCTCTGTCTGGCACTGCACCCGATAAAAGATCCGACCAATCGATTCATGCACAAAGACCACAGCACCTACTATTGCACGTTGATCCTCAACCGTGACAGTCAGGCTTATTGTTATGCCGTGCTTCAAGCCGATCCCAAAAAATGCAATAATATTGTAAGCAAAGAATTGGAAACCGACTGCTT
>PCCT01000058.1 GCA_002731985.1 Nitrospinota bacterium | reverse complement strand
TCTTTTTTCTTTGTTAAGTAGAAACAAATGGCGCAGGCTCAAAGACCATTTTGGTTTTGTTCCCTTAGGGGACGCGCCGGACAAGAATCAGAAAACTATTTGGTTCCATGCGTTGTCGCTAGGCGAAGTCGTTGGAGCAACCCCTGCCATCCGCCTTCTCAGGAAAAACAGACCGCAGGACCGCATTGTTATCTCGGTGACAACCGACTCCGGATTTGAAGCCGCCAAAAGAAAGTTACCGGACATCGACGTTTTAATTTTTCACCCTCTCGATTGTTTTCCTTTTACCTGGAACGCCATCCGAAAAATTCAACCGGATTTATTTGTGTTGATCGACACCGGATTCTGGCCGGGATTCATTCATCTTTTGCATTTGAAAGGTGTGCCGGCGTTATTGTTCAACGGACGTATTTCCAGCCGGTCAATGCGGAGATACCGGATGTTCGGTGTATTTTTTTCGCCACTGTTCAACTGGTTCACAATGTTGTGCATGCAAAATCCGCACAGCCGCGATGGGTTGGAGTCGATTGGCATCGACAAGTCCCGCCTTATGGTGATCGGCGACCCAAAATTCGACACGCTCCCTTCTCACTCCAAGGATAAACAGGATAAGGTTCGTCAGAAACTGCGAATCGCTCCACTTTCCATGGTTTGGGTGGCGGGAAGCACCCATGAAGGAGAAGAGGAAACCATACTCGATGTTCACAATAGGTTGAGAGAGCGCTATGGAAATTTGATTCTGGTTCTGGCTCCGCGCAGACTTGAAAGGACTCTGCATATCGCCCGGACCATTATGTCAAAAGGAATCAGCTTCGTCCGCCGGTCCGATCAATGGGACAAGGAGAACACCGACTTTTCAGTTCTTCTATTGGATTCTATGGGCGAGTTGGCAGAGGTTTATTCAATCTGTGACCTCGCGTTTGTAGGCAATAGTTTTATCACCCCGGGTGGCGGACACAACCTGATTGAACCTGTCGCCTACGGCAAACCAGTTTTGTTCGGACCTCACGTAGAAAACAATCAACATAACGCGGATGCATTAATAGAAAGCGGGCTAGGTATTAAGGTAAGGAATGCAGATGAGATGGAAACGGCAGTCCGTCGCTGGTTATCAGAAGAAGCTGAACTCGCAAGGCTGGAAGGAAAAGCAAAAGGATTTGTCCTCCATCATCAGGGCGCATCCCGCCGCATGGCCGATATCATCAACGACCAATTGAAGGATTGATATAATTATAAAGAGCCCAAATATTCAATGAGTTGATTTGATCGTACTATAATCGATTCTATTTTGGATATTTCGGCTGTCCCATGCTTGCATTGTACGGTTGATTCTATTTAGGGGTCTTTCGAACGCCCAGTCCTCTCGGTCCAATGCAACATTGATTAATCTGCCCCCTTCCTGCTTGGTAAGCAAACTTAAAACCTCTTTAAAAATTTCACAGCGGCGCCATTTTATGACGACTTGATCAGAAATATTTCCCCGTCCTGAAACAAATTCCCAGGCATGTAACTCTTTCCTGATATAAATTCCATCAGAATCTCTGATTTGCCTCCTAAAGATATGAATGGTATCAAAAACAGATCTCCACTGTTCTTCAGGTATGGCGTTGCGGAAAAGGTATAAAATTTTCCAGGGTCTGAAGAATCATCAATGTAAATTAGGTGCCTTTTATTAGGCTCGGTTAATTTTGTTTTTAATTTGTATGCGACTCACACTCCATACCGCGAGGGTGGAGAGTAGGAAGGCGGGGACGAGTTCGTAGATGATGCTATCTGATAATCCTGTTACTTTCCAGATGATCGTGGTGAAAAATCCGGTCAACATTCCGGCGACGGCTCCTTCACGGGTTACTTTATTCGAGTAAAGGGTGAAGAGAATTACGGGGCCGAAGCTTGCGCCGAGCCCGGACCAGGCGAACAGCACAAACCAGAAAATAATTTGTGTCTTGGCGAGGGCTACGGTCATCGCGCCGAGTCCTATCAGCAAAACGGTAATACGACTGACATAAATTATTTGTTTGTCGCTGTGTGCTTTGTGCATGATTTTGCTGTAGAGGTCGTGTGCCACAGCGGATGCGGCAACAATGACCTGTGAAGATGCTGTCGACATGATCGCGGCGAGCACACCGGTCAGAACGACCGCATGAAGGAGAGGTGGAAGTAAATTTTCAGACGCGATTGGAAACAGGTGCTCGGGATCAGCCAGTCCGGGGTATAGTGCCTGCCCGCAGATGCCAAGGAGAATTGCCGAACTGTAAATCAGAGTTCCCCAACCCAAGGCTATCCACATTCCCTGTTTGATGGTTTTCGTGTCCTTCGCCGCCATGTAACGGGTGATCACATGCGGTTGGCCCGGGTAGCCCAGACCAATGCCTAACAGGCCGACCATCGATCCGAAAAAGACGGCGATGGATTTGCCTCCCATCCATGTAAGCGCCGTCGGCGAGGCCCCGTTTACTTTTTGGATCATTGCGGAGAATCCGCCAAGCTCAACCAACGCTGTCAGTGACAACACGACCAGTCCGATTACCATAAGGATTCCCTGAATCAGGTCGGTCCAGGCCACGGCGCGAAATCCGCCCATCATGGTATAGACAATGATAAGAGTTCCGCCTACAGGAATACTGATCAGGTGCGGGATACCATAAATGGCATCGAAGGTTTTACCGATTGCGGTGAATTGCGCCCCGATATAGGCCATCATGCAGGCGAAGATGATAGTAACGGAAACTATGCGTATAAGATCACTGTAATCGTTTAAAGATGTCACCAGATAATCTGGAACGGTGAGTGACCCGTTTTCGCGGGAATATTTTCTGAGACGCTCAGCAATGAATATCCAGTTGAGGGCATATCCCAGGAGACAGCCGGGAAAAAACCATAATGCGGAGAGTCCTTCTTTATACGCCAGGCCCACGGTTCCAAGTACGGCCCAGGCGCTTTCAGAACTGGCCGTAGACGAGATGGCGATGACCCAAGCCTTGAGCGATCGGTCGGCAAGAAAGAAATCCGATGGAGAATAAGTGGAGCGGGATGCAGAATAGCCAATCCACAACATGACTCCTCCGTATATTATGAATACCGCTCCAATGATTCCAGAAAGTTCCGTCATGGAAAGGATTATAACATTGCGGGGTCTGCGTCAAAAGAGGTGGCTGGCTACTGGCATGGGTATAACAGCGATTCTTCGTCGCTTTGCTCCTCAGAATGACAAAAAGACCCCATATTGTCATTCTGAACCTCGTCAAAGACCCCTTTCAATAAAACTGTGGGGTGTCGAAGCATCTCGCAATGGTTCCCAGCACTTCGCCTTTCCGCTTTATCGACTTCTCCTACCAAGGAGGGTCGATTTTTTGGATTAATTTCGCTACTATGTCGATTCCTCCGGCGAAGGGTCCATTCCTGTCATCGGCGTACCTTTCATTTAACAAGAAGGCACATGTCGAAATACGATTTTAAATCTATAGAAACGAAGTGGCAAAAGTACTGGGAGGAAAACAAATCCTTCAAAGCGGAACGCGATTCCTCGAAGAAAAAATATTACCTGCTGGAGATGTTTCCTTATCCGTCAGGAAGAATTCATATGGGCCACGTGCGCAATTACGGGATCGGTGACGCGGTTGCCCGGTTCATGCGTATGAAAGGTTTTAATGTGTTGCATCCGATTGGCTGGGACGCGTTTGGATTGCCAGCGGAAAACGCCGCGATCCAGAACAAGACGCACCCGGCTAAATGGACGGAAGAGAACATCGCCTCCATGCAAGTGCAGTTACGGAGTCTGGGGTTCAGTTATGACTGGGATCGTGAAATTGCTACATGCCGTCCTGAATATTACCGGTGGAACCAGTGGTGTTTTTTGCAATTCTATGAAAAGGGTCTGGTCTACAGGAAAAAATCCCAAGTCAACTGGTGTGAGGCTTGCAACACGGTGTTGGCAAATGAGCAAGTGGTCGATGGATGTTGCTGGCGTTGCGATGGAGAAGTGGAAGATCGCTTTCAGGAAGGATGGTTTCTCAAGATAACAGACTACGCCGACCGTTTGCTGGAGGGATGTAAAACGCTTTCGGGGAAATGGCCCGAACAGGTGCTGACGATGCAAGGCAACTGGATCGGCAAAAGCTACGGCGCTGAAGTTGATTTTCAGATTAAGGAAAAAGATGAAGCGATCAAAGTATTCACCACGCGACCGGACACGCTTTACGGAGCTACGTTTATGGTGTTGGCACCTGAGCATCCGCTTACCCGGGAGTTATCCCGTGGTACGGGGCAGGAAACGGCGGTGGATGAGTTCATCAGCAAGGTAAAGCAGGAAGACAATATTTCGCGAACCAGTGAAACCGGAGAGAAAGAAGGCGTTTTTACCGGAGCGTATGCAATCAATCCACTCACGGGCGAAGATGTTCCCGTGTGGGCGGCCAACTTTGTGTTGATGGGTTATGGGACAGGCGCGATCATGTCGGTTCCGGCTCACGATCAGCGCGATCTGGATTTTGCACGCAAGTACAGCCTGCCAGTACGCGTTGTCATAGAACCTGAGGAAGGTTCACTCGACGCGGCGACTATGACGGAAGCGTTTTCCGCTAAGGGGAAGATGGCAAGATCGGGTTCCTTCGACGGACTCAGTGGCGATGAAGCCCGACAGAAAGTTTGTGAGTTCCTGCAGGAAAAAGAAATTGGCAAGGCCACGGTGAACTTTCGGTTGCGTGACTGGGGAGTGTCGCGCCAAAGGTATTGGGGTACGCCGATTCCAATCGTTCATTGTGATGGCTGCGGTTTGGTGCCGGTTCCCCAGGACCAGCTCCCGGTACAACTTCCGCTTGATGTTGAGTTGGGTGATCGAGGGCGGTCTCCTCTGACAACACTTGCTGAATTTTACGAAACTCAATGTCCTGCCTGTGGTAAACCCGCACGCCGCGAAACGGATACGCTGGATACCTTTGTATGTTCCTCGTGGTATTTCGACCGATTCACATCGGCGGGAAACGATCAGTTTGCGTTCGATAAAGACGATGTGGACTACTGGATGCCGGTGGATCAGTATGTCGGTGGAATAGAACACGCGATTCTCCATTTACTTTATTCGCGATTCTTCCACCTCGTGTTCCACGACCTGGGGCTGGTTAAGTCTGATGAACCGTTTGAACATTTGCTCACTCAGGGGATGGTTATTAAAGACGGGGCGAAAATGTCCAAGTCGAAAGGCAACGTGATTGATCCTGACGAGATCATTCGTAATTATGGGGCCGACACAGCCCGGTTATTCATTTTGTTTGCCGCCCCTCCCGCAAAAGATCTTGAGTGGAGCAGTCAGGGCGTTGAAGGTTGTTTCCGTTTTTTAAAACGTGTCTGGAGGATTTTTGATGATTTTGCGGATGAGATTAAATCCACCGGTTCCGTTGCCCACGGGTATGAAGCGGACACTAAAGAATTACGCGAATTGAGACGCATAACTCATGTGACGATTCGTCGTGTGACAGATGATATTCAAACCCGTATGCAGTTCAACACTGCTATTTCGGCGATTATGGAATTGGTGAATCATCTTTACACTTTCCGCGATGGGTGGACTTCACAGGAATCCCAAAGCGATGAAGCCAGGGCGGTGGTGAGGGAAAGTTTTGATACTTTGATTTTGCTCCTTTCTCCGTTTGCTCCCCACGTAGCCGAGGAGATGTGGTCGCTTTTAGGTCATAAAACTTCGCTCGTTCAGATTGAATGGCCAATCTATAATGAAAGTTTGACGAAGACTGAGGAACTGTTGATCGTGGTTCAGGTGAATGGTAAGGTGAGGCAACGGATCACGGTCCCAGCGTGCGCCAGTCAGGATGACATCAAGAGCCAAGCTTTGGGTGACCCTAAGATAGAAGAGCAAACGAAAGACAAGGAAGTTAAAAAAGTCATCATGGTTCCCGGCAAACTGGTAAATATTGTGGTGAAATAAAAAGAATGAAAATTTTGCGTTCCGTTTTTTATATTCTGATGNTTGTCCTTCCAATTTCCAGTTGCGGTTACCATCTTGCTGGTTATGGGTCGGCGCTTCCGNCGCACCTCCGCACAATTGCCATCCCTNTATTAGAAAACTCTTCCCCCGAGCCCAATATTCACCGCGATGCTACCGATGCGATCCGCATGGCTTTTATAACGGATGGTCGGCTCAAGGTGGTTGACACGCGAAAGGCCGACTTGATATTGCGTGGAACTTTGACCAACTATCATCTTCGAGCAGTATCTTTTGGTGACAGTGACGCGGCAGAAGAATATGTTGTTCGCTTGGGAGTTGGTATTGAAGCATACGACCAGGTGAAAAAGAAAGTGTTCCTCAAACAGGATTTCACCACTCAATCGGATTACCGGGCTGCCTCCGGTGTTATAGATTCTGAAACGGCACGATTTGACGCTCTTAAAGAAGCCTATGATGATCTGGGAGGTCGACTGGTCAGCATCATAATCCAACAATTCTGATTAACTTCCAATGACCCCTGACCAGATTCTTCATGATATTAAGGAGGGAACGGTTGCCCCGTTTTATTTTCTTTACGGACTGGAAAGTTTTTACCGTGTGGAGATTGTTCAGGCACTCACCCATCAACTGATCACTGCGGACAACAGAGATTTCAATCTGGAGAATTTCGAAGCCCGGGAAACATCGGCAGGTGACTGGGTGGGAGCGGCCCAAACCCTTTCCTTTATGGGAGGCTCCAAACTGCTAATCGTTCGCAACCTACATGAAACGACCCTGGGAGATTCCGACCAAAAAACACTTCTTAATTATGTCGCCGACCCGGCACCTGACTCCTGTCTGGTCATAACCGCAGACAAGGTAGACCGGAAGCGAAAACTTTATAAAGCTCTCACCTCTCACAAAGGAGCCGTACCTTGCGAAGCGCCTCAGGAAGCGGGGCTGATTCCCTGGTTGAAACGGCGTGCAAGATCTTTGGGCTATGAATTGCAGGCAGAAGCGGCACGAAAGATGGTGGAGCGGGTTGGAGCCAAACCCGGAATTCTTGCCAAAGAGCTTGAAAAGGTAATCACCTATGCAGGGAAAACCAAAACCGTCACAGGGTCAATGGTGGGGGAACTGGTAGGGGAAATAAAGATGGAAAACGCTTTTGCTCTCACGGAGGCTCTTAAAGAAAAGAAGTCGGAGAAGGCCTTGCGTTTACTGAGAAATCAACTGGACCATGGGGAAGACCCGGTGAAAATACTGGGCCTAATCGCCTGGCAGTTTAGAACATTGTGGGAAGTTAAGCATTATCAGGCTCAAAAGCTGGGAGCCCGAAAAATAGCTGAACAGATGGGGGCAAAGCCATTTCTCGTGGAAAAGGCCATGCAATATACAAAAAACTTCAACCGTGCAACATTGAGAAACGGTATCAAGAGTTTGTTTGAAGCGGACCGGGAACTTAAAACTTCCGGAAAGGATCCTCAGGGGATTCTTGAGTCTCTTCTTTTACGACTCTGTTCAGGCTGAAACAGAAACTTGATGTACTTTTCTAGCGAGGCCAGAAATTTTTCTGGAAGCGGCACGTTTTGGGATTGCTCCCTTACCGGCATTTTTTGAAATAATCCTCGATGCTTCCTTCAGCGCTTTTTGAGCACCCTCTTTGTTTGTCTCATCTACTTCTTCGAGAACAAGCTTAATTGCGTTTTTGATTCGGGTACGTCCTGTCTTGTTTCGTTCGTTTCGTTTTGCGTTTTGACGGTTGCGTTTGAGCGCAGATTTATGGTTAGCCAATGAACTCTCCTGAATTAAAAGGGTCTACACACACATTTAGGGAAACAATACATATACTTTATTTAGGGCGAGTTTGTCAAGGGATAGATAGATTATAAGGACAATACACCCTCTGGAGCCTAAAAAGCCCTCCATCCTACCCTTAAAACTCAAAGGAGTGCCAGTTTAGGTTCAACCATAGAGGCCACAACCGCTATAAATTATTACTAAAAATTATTAAAAAAAGACCACTTAACTAGTCATGAACCAAAACTTATTCATTTTTCGGGTATTACAGAAGTCTGACGGGATCATCAAAATGCTTATCCTACCTACCGACCAAGGTATTTTATGAGCAGTTTTGATTCCAGAATTTGTTTATTACCATCCGCAAATTTTCGCGCCAGTTTGAAGTGATCTTTTGCTTCGTCTTGCTTGCCTTGTTGATGTTGCATTAAAGCCAAGTTGAAATGAATCTCTCCAGCTGTGCTGTCGGCGACACTGGCCTGGGTAAATGCGATCAGGGCATCCATATACTTGCCCTTGTGAAAATATTTAATTCCCCGATCATTATGATTTTTCGCCGAAGGTTCCGCCGCCGATGGCAAAAGCAATGGAACCTCATCCATCTTGTCGCAACTGGCGAGTGCAAACGCGAATAGTAAGACTAAAAATAATCTTTTCATAATCGAGAAATTGATGGGGTAAACGAAGTTAATTAAGGCCATAAAGCGAAGGGTAGCGCAGTGGATCTTTAATGTAGTATTCATGTTGCATGTAGGCGGAGTAAAAATGAATCAATCCTTCTTGAAATGCGGGAAACGGGGTGCGACCACATTGGCCAAGGGCATATCCAAGATAATAAAAATACCTGATAACTCGATTGGGTATCATTGCAGACTGTAGTCCCAGCTATTATAAAGTCACCAAAATAATCCTATATCGTCCAAACTTCAAAGCAATTTTCCATTTATGCCTAAAAAAATTAGCAGGCTTCTCAGAGTTGCCTATTTTTAGGCAATCTGCTGTTCCCGTTTCGCCACGGGAATAACTGTATAATATACAATATTTAAATGAGTTACCATTCTATTAAGATTTTGGCATCTCCCTTGCTCTATAAATTCATAAGAATAGTTAATCAGGAGGCGTGTCATGAATTTTCATACAATTGATAAATTGGCAAGAGGTTCTTCAAATGATAAATCCAAGGTGGTCAATGTGTATTCGGTTACACGGGAAAGCGCTCCCTACTATTTGCAGTAAATTCATAATGGTACTCTAATAAAATCTAGGATGGAGAAACTTGAATGAAGTTCATGTTGATAATTATTCTAACTATGAGTTCAACAGGTAATGACCCAAAAACGATTGAGTTAAAGAGGAGTGTTTGAAGAGTGCAAAATCTTTGGATTTCAAAATACCAATTCCAGGTCTTGCCATTTCTATGAAGTCCCGATGTGAACCAAGAAAAGATAAAGAAGAACCCGGAGTCACACAGGTTGAGACATAAAGGTTAGTAGGGATGGATATTCAAATATTCATCCCAGCACTAATCTTTCCAATCTTCAGTCAATAGCAATATCGAGTTTCGCATATGTTTCGCACAAAAAATAAATCCTTTATTTATAATGGCTTACAGATAAAAACCATTGAATGGGAATGGGAAAGGTCCGCTCAATTGGGAAATAAGGTTAAGTTATTAAAAAAGA